>NZ_JAPEVI010000003.1:619090-928636 GCF_026240905.1 Roseibium salinum | reverse complement strand
GAGACTTTTCCCGAAACCTTGGCAAAGGCTCTGATGACGCGATTGTTCCTGCGGAAGACGTCCGCATCGATCCCCTTGAAACGACGCGGTGTCTTGCCCGCCAGCTCGAACTCGCCGTCGCTGATCCGGACGAACTCCAGGCCGCGTCGGGCAAACTGGTCGTCCACCACATCGCTTATCCGGTCGACCGCCTCCATGAGCGGCTCCATGTCCGGCACTCGCGCAATCTTGCTGGTCAGTTGGACTTTGACGCGGGGCTTTTCAAATGCCAGCGACGAGAAATGGATCTTGCCAGCGTAAAGCGCATCCACATTTATGGGAGCAACGAGTTTTGGCAGGCGGACACTGACCGGTGACGGCCCGTCTATCTGCGCTTTGGCATCTTCAAGGATGATCTCCACGCCGCCGCGCGCGGTGAAATCGACGCTGGCGCGCTCAACCGAGAGCTCGACCGCCCCTCGGGTTCCCTGCATGGCCAAAAGGCTGCCCAGGAACGGAATGCGCACAGGACCGGTGGTGAACAGAACGGCCAGTGCGGCGATGGCGCAGACGACCGCGGCCGCCGTGAATAGCAGCAGCGCACGCTTGCCCCTGGACTTTTTTTGTGGTGCTGTCGCTGGTCCTGATGATCCGCCGGTCTTGGGCAAGTATTTCAGTCCAATCTTCCGCCTGTGAATACGCAACAGGCCTGTCAGAGCAAGCCGGAAAAAGGCGCCTGAACTGTCCTGCACAGCATTGAACGAGTCGCCGAGCAGCTTATGATACTGCGAAACCGGCAACTTTGCGACTGCTGCGAATTGTCAGACGGCCATTTCCCGGCATAAACGCGTAAACTGTGACGGAAGGAAGGCATGATGAGCGAGTTATCCCTCGGCGATGCGGCACCGGATTTCGATCTGGAAAGCGATGGCGGCAGCCGGGTCTGCCTCAGTGCTCTGAAAGGAAAACCCGTGGTGGTCTATTTCTATCCCAAGGACAACACGCCGGGCTGCACCAACGAGGCGATCTCATTTACGCAGCTCATCGGAGAATTCAACAAGTTAGGCGTCACAATAATCGGCGTGTCTCCCGATTCGGCCAAGAAGCATGACAACTTCATCGCCAAATATAATCTGGCCGTCCGGCTGGGTGCCGACACGCAAACCAGCACCGCGCAAGCCTACGGCGTCTGGGTCGAGAAATCCATGTATGGCAAGAAATACATGGGGGTCGAGCGCGCCACGTTTCTTGTGGATTCAGACGGAAAAATCGCCGGAATCTGGCGCAAGGTGAAAGTGCCGGGCCACGCCGAAGCCGTTCTTGATGCCGCCAGGTCACTTTGAGATCCGCCCGAACCAAGATTGCAGCCTTCAGGAACAGCATGCCGGACCCCGCCACGTCCCTGCCCTCCAGCCTCGTTGCCGGAGCCCGCGCCATCGTTTCCTCGCCGGATACGCAAGAAAAGGTCAGACTGGCCTATGCGGTTTCCAAAGCCTGGTTTCAGCGGGGACTGGCGCTTGGTTCCCCCTCGAAGGACGGGCTCATGCCCGACAGGCCGGGCAGACCTGACCATCCGGTGCTGCTGGCGCCCAGGGACATGCCCAAGCGCAGCCTCACCGGCAAGGCCGGCCGCCTGGCGCTCCTTCATTCCCTCGCCCATATCGAGCTGAATGCGGTCGACCTGACCTGGGATCTGATCGGCCGGTTCGCCCATGTGCGCCTGCCGCGGTCCTACTATGATGACTGGGTTCGGGTGGGGCTGGAGGAAGCCAAGCATTTCTCCATGCTTCAGGACCGCCTTGCCGGACTGGACGCCCGCTATGGCGACATGCCCGCCCATGACGGACTGTGGCAGGCCGCGCAGGACACCGGCCATGATCTGGCAGCGAGGCTCGCGATCATTCCGCTGGTGCTCGAAGCGCGCGGGCTCGACATAACCCCGCCGATGATCGAAAAGGCGCGCCAGATCGGCGATGAAGACACCGCCAAATGTCTGGAGGTCATCTACAGGGACGAGAAGAACCACGTCGCCTTCGGCGCCAAGTGGTTCCGGTTTTTGTGCGACCGGCAGGGAATCAGTCCCGAACCGGCCTTTCACCTCTTCGTCCGCAAACATTTCCGCGGAGCGCTGAAACCGCCCTTCAACGACCGGGCACGATCGGAAGCTGGCTTAACCCCCGGTTTTTACAAGCCTCTTGCGCCGTTGATCGGTTGATTTTCGCGCTCGTGCAGACGAATTATTAACCTTACCAAACTCTAATCACACTCAGTTCAATTGCAGAATGCAGCCAGCGACTGAGTGACCATGCGACAGCGCCAAGAAACGACGCGATACTACCAGGCTCCCCGGACGGCGCCACGTCATCCCGTTCCGGATCAGGGGACCAGGGCCACGACTTATGCCCTGCGGCCGGTGCATCTTGTCTGCGGTGCCCTGGCCTGCGCCACGGCAACGTTGGCGATTGCCGGAAGCATCGGCTACTACGTTCTGCGCGGCGACATGATGGCCGAGGCCAGGGCAGAGCGCACCGAACTGGTCCTGCAGTACAGAAATCATATCGACCGTCTGCGGGCGGAAATCGAGAACCTGACGAGCCGCCAGATGGTCGACAGGGAAACCGTCGAAATCCAGGTCATGGACGTACTGCGCCGCCAGCAGGATCTCAATCAGCGCCACGCGATCGTTGCCGATCTCGTTGCCCGCGCCGAGAGCAACGGCATTTATCTCGGTGACGGCAAACCGCTTCCCCCGCAAAACCATCCCTCGACGCACGCGGCCTCGCGTCCCTCGAGAAAGAGGATAAGTTCGCTATCGGCGGCGAAAGCCAGCTGATCGATGAACCGGTCAAGGCTCTGGGGCTACGCGATACCACCACCGGACCCTTCGACCCGCTGAGCATCCTGCAGCAGCCGGCCGCAAACGCTCCCGAGTCAGATCCCGACGCAAAAAAACTCTGAAAAACAAGCCGCTCTCAGCGCGGTAAAAGCGCATATCTCCGAAATGGGCGACGAAAGCACCGCGGCGGTGGATGCCATCACCATTGCCACGGAGAGCCGCATCGAGGACATTCTCGACATCACCCGTTCTCTCGCGCCATCTGTCAACGAGGCACTGCGCGAGACGGCTGCCATCGGCGGCCCGTTTCTGCCGATATCGGAAGAGAATTTTTCAGATCGCCTGAACAGGGCGAACAGCGCGGTCGAGATACTGCGGCGCGTCAGGTTCACGGCCCTGCGCCTGCCGGTCAAACGTCCCGTCCACAACGGCGCGGCAGTGTCCAGCAGCTACGGTCCGCGAGTGGACCCCTTCCTGGGCCGCCTCGCCATGCATACGGGCATCGACTTCAAGGCCCCCTACGGCGCCCGCGTTTTCGCCACGGCGCCCGGCACCGTGATCAGCGCGGAACGTCACGGCGGCTATGGCAAGATGGTCGAGATCCATCACGCAAACGGGTTCACCACCCGCTATGCCCACCTCAGCCGTCTCCAGGTGAAGGAAGGCGACCATGTGCTGGCAGGAGACCTGATCGGCAATGTCGGCTCCACCGGCCGCTCGACCGGACCACACCTGCACTATGAAATCCGGCGGCACGACAAACCGAGCAATCCGGCCGCGTTTCTTTCCGCGGGCGACCGGCTGGCGGCCCTGTAAGAACGGGGCCAAAAGGCCCCGTGCTGTTCAAACTGCAATGTCGGATGTCCGGGCGCGGGCCGTTCTAGTCCACGTCTTCGACTTCGACCGGATCGCCGCCAAACACCCGTTGTGCCAGCGCCGCCTCCATGAACTTGTCGAGGTCGCCGTCGAGAACGTCGCCGGGAGACGTGCTTTCCACGCCCGTTCTGAGATCCTTCACCAGCTGATAGGGCTGCAGCACATAGGACCGGATCTGGTGGCCCCAGCCGATATCCGTCTTGGACGCAGCTTCGGCACTTGCAGCTTCTTCCCGCTTCTTCAGTTCCGCCTCGTAAAGCCGGGCCTTCAACATGCCCCAGGCAGTCGCGCGGTTCTTGTGCTGGGAGCGCTCGGACTGGCACTGCACCACGATCCCGGTCGGCTGGTGCGTGATACGCACCGCAGAGTCCGTCGTGTTGACGTGCTGGCCGCCCGCGCCCGATGCGCGATAGGTATCGATGCGGCAATCGCTTTCATTGATATCGATATCAATGGAATCGTCGACCACCGGATAGACCCAGGCACTTGAAAAGCTCGTATGCCGGCGCGCATTGCTGTCATACGGCGAAATGCGTACCAGGCGGTGAACGCCGGATTCGGTCTTCAGCCACCCATAGGCATTTTCACCCTTGACCAACAGGGTCGCCGACTTGATGCCGGCTTCTTCGCCGTCATGGTACTCCAACAGTTCGACCTTGAAGCCATGCTTCTCCGCCCAACGGCGGTACATGCGCAGCAGCATAGAGGCCCAGTCCTGGCTTTCTGTACCGCCCGCACCCGAGTTGATTTCCAGGTAGGTGTCGTTCGCGTCGGCTTCCCCGGACAAAAGCGATTTCAGCTGGAGTTGGGTGACCTTGTCGCGCAGCCCGCGCAGCGCCTGTTCGGCTTCCGCGACGACAGACTTGTCATCTTCCATTTCACCGAGCTCGATCAGCTCGACATTGTCGGACAGATCCCGCTCAAGTTCCTTGACCCCACTGATGCCGTCGTCCAGTTGCTGGCGCTCGCGCATTAGTTTCTGTGCTTTTGTCGGGTCGTTCCACAGTTCCGGATCTTCGGATAGGGCGTTCAGCTCCTCCAACCGGACCAGTGCCTGATCCCAGTCAAAGATGCCTCCTCAGCAGGCTTATGGCCTGCTTGATTTCATCGACGATCGCTTCCATTTCGGCGCGCATCGGATACCTCGCTTTGATTTACGTGGAGCGGCCCGGCCTCCTTGAACAGAGGCCCGGGCCGGGAATTGGAGCGGGAATTTAGCCGGGCCGCCTGCCGCTGTAAACCAGGACGGGCGTTTAAGCTCCGCAAACCTTTCCCGGCCGGGAATGGCCGGGTCAGTAAAGGCCGCCGGTGCCGTTGAGAACGGCCTGGCCGGCCTCGGGCGAAACCGTGTGCGACACGCCCATGGATCTCGTCGAAACCGATGACGGAGTAGCTGTCCGGCGGTGCCATGCCCGGCTTGAAGGCTTCCAGTATCGCACCCGGCGTCCCCGCAGCGGTTCGGAGCCCCGTGCCGCGGTTGATCGGGATCAGTTCCAGGCCGCGCGGGACGCGGAATTCGACCGGCGGCTTGCCTGCCAGCGCCTTTTTCAGGAAATCCGTGAAGATTGGCGCGGCAATCTGACCGCCCGTCGCCCCGCGACCCATCGGTTTCGGATCATCGAAACCGACGAAGACACCGACCGCAATATCCGGGGTATAGCCCACGAACCAGGCATCCTTTTCGTCATTGGTCGTGCCGGTCTTGCCGGCAACCGGACGGCCCAGGGCCCTGACGGATGTTGCCGTGCCACGCTGAACCACGCCTTCCATCATGGAGGTGATCTGGTAGGCGGTCATCGGATCGAGAACCTGTTCGCGGTCATCGATCAGGTTCGGCTCGTCCTGATTTTCCCACACATCCTGCGTGCAGCCGTCACAAATGCGGCTGTCATGCTTGTAGATGGTGCGGCCGTAACGGTCCTGGATCCTGTCGATCAAAGTCGGACGCACCTTCTTGCCGCCATTTGCGATCGTCGCGTAGGCGGTGGTCAGGCGCAGTACGGTGGTTTCACCGGCGCCGAGCGACATGGCAAGGACCGGGAGCATATTGTCGTATATGCCGAAGCGCTTGGCGTACTCGGCCACAAGCGGCATGCCCATGTCCTGCGCGAGACGGACCGTCATCACGTTCCGGGAAAGCTCGATCCCGGTGCGCAGGGTCGACGGGCCGTAGAACTTGCCGCCGTAATTCTGCGGCCGCCATGTTCCAAGACCCGGTCCCTGGCTGACTTCAAGGGGAGCATCCATGACGACGGACGACGGCGTATAGCCGTTGTCGAGGGCCGCGGCATAGATGAACGGCTTGAAGGATGAACCGGGCTGGCGGTAAGCCTGCGTGGCACGGTTGAACTCACTCTGTGCAAAGCTGAATCCACCAACCATCGCGCGAACGCGGCCCGTATAGGGGTCCATGGCCACCAGGGCGCCGGATACTTTGGGGATCTGGCGCAGTTCATATGTGCCGGGAGCAACCGGGCTCTCCTCCACATAGACGACGTCGCCCGGCGCAAGAACATCCGAAACCGAACTCGGCGTCTTGCCGTCGACCCGCGCCCATTTCATGGTCTCCAGGAACAACGGGCCGGTCTTGCGCTCATCGGACAGCTCGCCGCTGACCTTGCGCTCAGGCTGAATTCCAACCTTGGCCTCCGAGTCGCCGCTTTCCAGAACCACGGCGAGCTGCCATTCCGGCAGATCGCTCAACGCTTCGATCTTTGCCAAGTCGACACCCCAGTCGGCGTCGAGCGTTATCCGCTCGACGGGACCGCGCCAGTTGCCGCGCTTGCGGTCGAAGTCGATCAACCCGTCCATCAGAGACTTGCGCGCCAGGTTCTGAAGTTCGGGATCCAGGGTCGAGCGGACCGACAATCCACCTTCGTAGAGGCGCTCATGTCCAAAGATTTCCGCAACTTCACGGCGGACCTCCTCGGTAAAGTATTCGGCGGCAAAGAGACGTGAACCGGTTTTGCGCGGTTTGACGACAATCGGCTTCTGCTTGGCGGCCTCGCCCTCCTGCGTGTCGATATAGCCATCAGCCATCATGCGATCGAGCACGTAGTTGCGCCGGCCGACAGCCGCTTCCGTCTCCTTGTAGGGATGATAATTGCTCGGCCCCTTGGGAAGTGCGGCCAGGTAGGCGACTTCCTCCAGGGACAGCTCATGCACCGACTTGTCGAAATATATGAGCGAGGCGGCCGCGACACCATAGGCACCGAAGCCGAAATAGATCTCGTTCAGGTAAAGCTCGAGGATCTGGTCCTTGGTATAGGCCTGTTCGATCCGCAGGGAGAGAATGGCTTCCATGACCTTGCGCTCATAGGCGGCAGAGCGCCGGTTCTTCTCCTCGCTCACCAGATCGGAAAGCAGGAAGTTCTTGGCCACCTGCTGCGTGATCGTCGACGCGCCCTCGGGGCGGCGTCCCGAACCGTAATTCTGGATGAAACGAACCGCCGCGCGGGCAATACCCTCGGGATCGACACCGATATGCGAGTAGAAATTCTTGTCTTCCGCCGCGATGAACGCCTCTTTCACCCGATCCGGAATTGCCTGGATCGGCAGGAACATGCGCCGCTGGGTCGCATATTCGGCCATGAGGCTGCCGTCGGAGGCGTGAACTCGGGTCATGACCGGCGGCTCATAGTTCTTCAGTGCGGTATAGTCCGGCAGGCCATCATTGAGATGCTGCAGATACATCCAGACCCCCGCGGCAGCAAGCAGTCCGAGAACTGCGCCGATGCCGAACAGATAGCCAAAAAACTTCACCAAGAATTTCATACTGCGGGCTCGTCTTTCCCCGTCTGGGCTTCCAGGATTTTAACATGGAAACATTATTCCGGCACCATGGCCGTCTGACACACGCTTTAACCGACTTCCTCATCCACCAATATGGCGATGCTGAGGCAGAAGTCAGCCAAGATCTTCAATTTCCGTTGCAATACATGATATTACTGAGAGGGCATCTCTTGCTGCCGGGCAAGCCTTGGCCGGAAAAATCCATGGATCGCCTCGGACACCGCCAGAGCCATCCGTTCGCGCCACTCTGCCGAGACCAGAAGCTTCTCGTCGTGCTCGTTTGACAGATAGCCGAGTTCGAGGAGAACGGAAGGCACGTCATGCGCCTTCAAGACCCGAAAGCCGGCTGATCTGTGCGGATTGTTGATCAGCCGCACGGCGGTTTTCAATTCGCTCACCAGCGTTTTGGCGAAATAGACCGAAAAGGTCCGTGTCTCCCTGCGCGCCAAATCCAGCAGAATATCGGTGACTTCCTCCGGCTCATCATGAAGGTCTACTCCGGCGATCACATCGGACATGTTTTCCGATTCCGCAAGATTTTCGGCCAATTGGTCGGATGCTTTGTCCGAAAGCGTGTAAACGGTCGATCCGCGCGCCAGCTTGCGGCCCCAGCGCACCGAGTCGGCATGGATGGAAACGAAAAGGTCGGCAGCGAGCTCATGACCGATGTCGACCCGCCGTCCCAGCGGGATGAACCTGTCGTCATCGCGGGTCAGATGCACGGTGTAAAGCCCGCTTTCGTCCAGCTTGGCTTTCAACAGCTTGGCAAACTCCAGGACGATTGCCTTTTCCAGCGTCCCGTCGACACCGGTCGCTCCGTCGTCGATGCCGCCGTGACCGGGATCAAGAACGATAACCGGCTTGTTGCTGTCCACCGGCGTCCTCAGCTTGTCGGTCTTGGCTGCCTTCTTTTCGTCTGCAGATTTCCGGGCCCGCGAGCTTTCGACAAACGCGGCAAAACCCTCTGGCGTGGACTTTACCAAGTCGACCACCAGGCGCGCCGGCTGGTCATCCACGGCCGGCAGAAAGAATGTCTTGTCGACAGTCACCGGACCGGTCAGGTCCATGACGATGCGCGATTTCCCGCGGGCAAACAGGCCGAAGCGCCAGTCCGCGACCAGTCCGCGCCCGGTCTCGCCCGCGTCATCGGGAATTTCGAACGACACTTCCGGCAGGTCGATGATCAACCGATAGGGGGCGGCAAGACCGGAAATTGCAGGTTCGATCTGGGTATCCACGTCCAGAACGAATCGCGTGCGCTCGCCATCTCCCGCCACTCTGGCCCCGGTGATGACGGGTTTAGCGGTCTCGGCCGCGACAGTCACCGTCTGTCCGGCGAGCGCGATCGCACCAACTGCGAAGACCGCGCATGCCACGCCCAGAGCCCGGCCCAAGGCATCACAGATCCTGCCAACCTGCGGTTTAATCCCGTTTTTCAATTCAATTATTCCGGCCATCTCGCTCGCAAACCGTCCGCACTGAGCCCGTCCAAGCCTTCTCATACGCTATCTGCTCAAAGAGGAAAATGCTTTAGGCACTTCACATTGCTTGCAATGCGGAGCATCGGATCGTAAAAGTACCTTACGGATTTTGGTTCGAAACCGATACCTTCCCAGGTGACGAAAAAGGGTAGCTATCCACAACGTCATCGTAATCCAGGGCCTTCGGGCGGCGGAACAGAGGCCGTTCTGCCGGTTTTCCGGATGTCAGGATTACAGAGGACTGCATATCGGCCCTCGTCGAAACCGCCCGTCTCGCAGCATCATGCCTGAGTTTTATCGGCTGATTCCCGGCGAGGTCAACGGCGGAACTTTTCGAGCGGACCCATTCCGGAACCGGAAGCAGATGAAGCGGCGAAGCCAACCTGCATACCGGCCGAGGTACAACGACTTAACTCCAAGGGCCTGCGTTGCCCCGATAGGACCCGCGCGATGCACATGATGATCAACATACAGCAAGGTTCCGCTTTTGCGGCCGCTTGCGTTGATCATACGACCGCGCCGGGCGCAGACGCCCTTCCCCATCTTAGCAAAACAAATACGGCAGCCTTCCTCCTTTCGGGCGATGCGCGTTCTGGATACGCGCCAAGCGCTGCCGTGGAGACGTTCAATAATGGCAAACAAAATGCTGATCGACGCGGGCCACCCGGAAGAAACCCGGGTCGTCGTCGTGCGTGGCAATCGGGTTGAAGAATTCGACTTTGAGGCAGCAAACAGAAAGCAGCTGCGCGGGAATATCTATCTTGCAAAAGTAACGCGGGTCGAACCGTCACTCCAGGCGGCTTTCGTGGAATATGGCGGCAACCGCCACGGCTTCCTCGCCTTCAGCGAAATTCACCCTGACTATTACCAGATCCCGCTGGCGGACCGCGAGGCATTGCTCGCCGCCGAAGCGGCCGAGCGCCAGCGCGACGAGGGAGATGCGGAGGAAAAGCCGAAGCGCCGCCGCCGCTCGCGCGCGGCCAAGAACGAAGCCTCCGAAACGGTCTCCAGCGAAAAGGTCGGCAACGGCTCGGACGAGGACAACGCGTCGGCAGAAGACGACGACGAGGCGCTCGCCGCCCGGGCTCCGGACGACGCTGAAGGCGATGACGCCTCCGGTTCGACCGACAATTCCGCCGATGAAGACGACGAGGACGAGGCGCCGGTCCGGTCCCGCGGCCGCCGTGGACGGCGCAGGAAGGACGAGGACGACGACGAAGCGGACAACGACGACGACGCAGTTGAATCCGTCGGCGCCGAAGATGCGATGGAAGAGGTTCCCGAGCGTCGCGCTCCGATGCGCAAGCATTACAAGATCCAGGAAGTCATCAAGCGCCGCCAGATCATTCTGGTTCAGGTGGTCAAGGAAGAGCGCGGCAACAAGGGCGCTGCTCTGACGACTTACCTGTCGCTGGCCGGCCGCTATTCGGTCCTGATGCCGAACACGGCACGGGGCGGCGGCATTTCCCGCAAGATTACCCAGCCGACCGACCGCAAGCGCCTGAAAACGATCGCTTCGGAGCTCGATGTGCCGGAAGGCATGGGCGTCATTCTGAGAACCGCGGGCGCAAGCCGCACAAAGGCCGAGATCAAACGCGATTTCGAGTACCTGATGCGGCTCTGGGAAAATGTCCGCGAGCTGACGCTGAAATCCAGTGCCCCCAGCCTCGTCTACGAGGAAGGCAGCCTGATCAAGCGCTCGATACGCGACCTTTACAACAAGGACATCAACGAAGTCCTCGTCGCCGGCGAGGAAGGCTATCGCGAGGCCAAGGATTTCATGCGCATGCTCATGCCGAGCCATGCCAAGAACGTCCAGCCCTATCGCGATCCCTCGCCGCTGTTCATCCGTTACGGGGTCGAGCCGCAGCTTGATGCAATGTTCTCGCCGCAGGTCACGCTCAAGTCGGGTGGCTATATCGTCATCAACCAGACCGAAGCGCTGGTTTCCATCGACGTGAACTCCGGCAAGTCGACCCGCGAGCATAATATCGAAGATACGGCGCTGCAGACCAATCTGGAAGCAGCGGAAGAGGTTACCCGCCAATTGCGCCTGCGCGATCTGGCCGGCCTGATTGTCATTGACTTCATCGATATGGAGGAGTCGAAGAACAACAGGTCCGTCGAGCGCAAGCTGAAGGATTGTTTGAAGAACGACCGGGCACGCATCCAGGTCGGCAGGATTTCCCATTTCGGCCTTCTGGAGATGTCGCGTCAGCGCATTCGGACGGGTGTCCTGGAAAGCTCCACGACCCCCTGCCCGCACTGCCAGGGCACGGGCATGATCCGCTCCGTCGAATCGGTCGCGCTGCACGTGCTGCGTTCCATCGAGGACAATCTGCTCAAGGGCGCGTCTCACAACCTGATCATCCGCACGACGACACAGGTCGCGCTCTACATCCTGAACCAGAAGCGCTCCAACCTGGTCGATCTGGAACGCCGCTTTGCCATCGGCATCGAGGTGCATGCGGACGACACGGTCAATGGCCAGCTCTACGTTCTGGAGCGCGGCACGCCGGTGGACCGGGAGCGCTTCCCGGTTCCCTCGCCCTATGTGCAGCCTGATACCGTCGACCTCGCCGACGAAATTGACGACATCGAGGAGGTCGACGAGACCGAAGAACAGCCCGAAGTCGAAAAAGCCGCTCAACAGGATGACGACGATGGCGACCGCCGGCGCAAACGCCGCCGCAAGCGCCGCCGGGGCGGTTCGGATAGCCAGACTGACGACAGCGGTGAAACCCGCCAAGCAACTGCCGACGGCGAAAACAGCGACGATGACGGCGGCCGGACGGCAGAAACCCGTTCGGGCGACGAAGACGGCAGCGATGATGAACCACGCCGCAAGCGCCGCCGGGGCCGCCGGGGCGGGCGCCGGGGCCGGCGCGGTGATGGCGCAGAGGCGCAAGGCGACTCCGGTGAGAGCGATACCACCGGCGATGGCGAGGCGCAGGAAGCCCCCGAGACCAGAGAGCCCCAAACCGAACAGCCGTCCCTCCAGGCGGATGAAGCCGAGGCTCCGGCTCAGGAAGCAGCCAGCGGCGCCGAGGCTGAGGCAGGCGAGCAGGTGCAAGCTGCCGAGGTGAACACGAGTGAGGCCCCTGAACCTTCCGTCGAGGATGTGGCAGCGGCTCCGGAAGCCGTCACAAGCAGGGAAGACATCGTTGTCGAGACGCCGACTTCCGAACAGCCGGTGGCATCTGAAACGCCCGAGAAGACTAGTTCGGCACCCGCGGAACCGGTGGTGACCAGCGAATCTTCTGACGACGACGAGGACAAGGAAGACAAGCCCAAGCGCGTCGGTTGGTGGCAGCGCGGCCGGTCGTTCTTCTGACAGGATCGTAAGGCGACAGAATAAGAAAAGGCGGCCAACTCGGCCGCCTCAGACTGCTGACAAACCCCTGGCATTGTCCAGGGGTTTTTGATTCACTGTTTAGATGTTGAAGAAGCCCGGCCCCGATCAGACAGCGCTCGAGATGGTTACACTCGAGCAGCTTGTTCCCGCCGATCACCTTTTGCGCAAGATTGACGCGGTGATCGACTTTTCGTTCGTCCATGACCGTGTCTCGGCGCTCTACTGCGCAGACAACGGCCGTCCACCGCTGGATCCGACGTTGATGTTCAAGGCGTTGTTCATCGGTTACCTGTTCGGCATCCGCTCGGAGCGCCAGTTGGTGCGCGAGATCGAGGTGAATGTCGCCTACCGCTGGTTCTTGCGGCTGAAGCTGACGGACAAGGTGTTCGACGCCTCGACACTGAGCCAGAACCGGCGGCGTCGCTACAACGACGCGTCTGTCGCCCAGGATATCTTCGACCACATTGTCGAGCAGGCGATCGCTCATGGCCTTGTAGACGGCACGGTGCTTTATACGGATCTCGACACATCTGAAGGCGAATGCCAACAAAGGCAAATACGATCTGGCTCAAATCGAGAAGTCACGGGCCGATTATTGGGCGGACCTGGACCGGGCGGTTGAGGCGGAACGCAGGCTGCATGGCCAGAAGCCGCTAAAGGAGCAGGAGCGCTCTCCTGAGGTCAAGCAAACCAAGGTGAGCCGCACGGATCCGGACAGCGGCTACATGGTGCGTGAGGGCAAGCCAAAGGGCTTCTTCTATCTGGACCACCGCACGGTGGACGGTAAATTGGGGATCGTCACGGACACCTTCACCACACCGGCCAATGTCCATGACAGCATTGTTTATCTGAACCGGCTGGACCGTCAGGCACACCGCTTCAGCTTCCAGGTCAAGGCGGTTGGTCTTGATGCGGGCTATGCCACTTCAGCGATAGCCCGGGGACTGGAGGAGCGGGATATTCTGGGGGTGACCGGATACCGCCGCCCGTCTGCCCCAAAGCCCGGCATGATGCGCAAATCAAGCTTCGCTTACGAGGAGCAAACCGATGGCTACCGTTGTCCCGAAGGCCGGCTGCTGACCTATGCAACGACGGACAGGAACGGCTACAAACACTACCGCTCCGACCCTGCCATCTGCAAAAAGTGTCCGCTTCTGGCCTCCTGCACCTCCAATGCCAGGGCTGAGCGCACCATCACCCGCCATGTCTGGCAGGAGAGCAGGGAGCGAAGCGATACATATCGCCTGACACCCTGGGGCAAGGCTGTTTACAAGCGTCGAAAGGAAACCGTGGAGCGTTCGTTTGCCGATGCCAAACAGCTCCATGGCCACAGATACGCCAGGTTCCGAAGTCTGGTGCGCGTCCAGATGCAGTGCCTCCTCGCCGCCGCCGCCCAGAACATCAAGAAGATCGCGATGGCCCTCACCAAACCACCCAAACAAGTACGGGCCTGACAGGCAAAAAGCCCGACCACGCTAAATTCAAAACCCAGAAATAACGGCAAAACAAATCTCAAAAAACAAACCCGCCGAAATCGGCGGGTTTGTCAGCAGTCTGAGGCGGCCAACTCGGCCGCCTTTTTCATTGGCTTGTTCGCAAGCCCCTATTTGAGAAACCCCGAGAGCCGGTCGAGCGCCTCTTTCATGTCGGCTTGAGAGCCCGCAAAGGAAAAGCGGAGGAATTCATTGCCGTGCTCAGGGTCGAAATCAACGCCGGGCGTCGCCGCGACACCCGCCCCGTGCAGCATTTGACGGGCAAATTCCAGACTGTCAGCGCTGAAGCGGCTGATGTCGGCGTAGATGTAAAAGGCGCCGTCGACGGGCAAAAGCCTGTCCAGGCCGATCTTCGGCAGGCCGTCCAGAAGCAGCGTCCGGTTCGCCGCGTAGCCGGCCTTCACCGCCTCCAGTTCCTGCACCGCGCCGAGCGCGGCCGTTGCCGCGATCTGGGAGAGTTCGGGAGGTGAGATATAAAGGCTCTGCGCGATCTCGCTCGACCGGGCGGACAAGCTGCCCGGGCAGCACCATCCAGCCGATCCGCCAGCCGGTCATGCAGTAATACTTGGAGAAACTGTTGATGATGATCGCGTTCGCTGAGGTCTCGAGCGCGGTTTTCTGTTCCCCCGCATAGTCCAGGCCGTGGTAGATCTCGTCCGAAATGAACCAGATGCCGGCGTCTTCACAGTAGCGGATCAGATCCTCGAGGGCATCCGCGGTCATCATCGTCCCGGTGGGATTGGCGGGGCTGGCCACGAGAACCCCTTTGATCGGCCCCTGACGCTGCGCCTCTTCCAGATGACCGGGCGTCAGGCTCCAGCGGGTTTCAGCGCCAACCTCCACTTCCACCGGCACAAGTCCGAGAGCCTTCAGGATGTTGCGGTAGGCCGGATAGCCCGGAACCGTCAGGACGACCCGGTCGCCCGGATCGAACGCGGCCAGGAAGGCAAGGTTGAAACCCGCGGAAGACCCGGTGGTTGCAACAATCCGTTCAACCGGAACGTCAACGCCGTAGGTCCGCCTGTAGTGATCCGCAAGAGCCGAGCGCAGCGGCCTGATGCCAAGGGCTTCCGTATACCCCAGCCGGCCGTGTTCGAGGGCTTGCCTGGCGGCGGCGAGCGCCACCCGAGGCGCGGGAGCCGAAGGCTGGCCAACCTCCATGTGGACGATCCTGCGGCCTTCCGCCTCCAGTTTTGCCGCCTCGGACAGTACGTCCATGGCGATAAAGGGAGCCACGTCGCTGCGGCGGGACGGCAGAAAAGCATTCGATGTCATCGGAACCTGTTATTGCGGCAATGAAGGTGAGCGCGCGAAGTGTCTCGTATCGCGGATTTTCCGAAAGGATGCAACGTGGCACAAAGCGCGGGCCGTAACGCTGCCGGCGTCTCTCCCGGGAACCTTGCCGTTTTGTCATCTGGGTTTTCTTGACCGGCGGCTTCCGCCTCCATACCTTCGCCACACATTCATGCGCATCGACCTTGATCTTGTGGTTCCGCTTCGGAGGTTTGCAATTTGCCGCGTTTAGTGTCCGCCCCTGCTCTGCCTGACAGGCAGTCCGGCGCCCGCCTCGTGCGCAAGGCCGTTGCCCTGGCCTGTTCCGCCGCCATCGCGCTGCCGATGGCGATTACCCCGGCCCATGCGCAAAGCCGAAATCTGCCGGTGGTTCGCGACGCGGAGGCAGAATCGCTGCTGAAGGATTATGCCACGCCGATCTTCAAGGCGGCCGGGATCGCGCATTCCGAGCCGGAGATCATTCTGGTCAATGACAAGAGTTTCAACGCCTTCGTTCCCGATTCCCGGCGCATGTTCATCAATATCGGCGTCTTGCTGGAAGCCGAGACACCGGGAGAAGTCATCGGCGTGATCGCCCATGAAACAGGACATATCGCCGGCCGGCATCTGGTCAGGCTCCGTTCGGCTGCTGCCAACGCCCAGATTGTTGCCGTCATCGGGATGATTCTGGGAGCTGGCGCCGCGGCGGCTGGTGCGGCCACCGGCTCCGGCCAGGCCGCTTCCGGGGCGCAGCCGCCATCCTGGGGTCCGGATCTGTCGGCCAGAGATCGCTTCTTGCCTACCAGCGCGGTGAAGAAGCCGCGGCGGACAGGGCCGCCCTCAAGTACCTGGAAGCGACCGGTCAAAGCCCCCGCGGCATGCTCAAGACGTTCGAGCGCATGGCCGAGCAGCAGTTCTTCACCCGCCAGTATGCAGACCCGTACGCCCAGAGCCATCCGATGGCACAGGAGCGCTTCAACGGCCTTCTGAATGAAGCGCAACAGTCGAAATACTACGATCAACCGGATGACTACGTCCTGCAATACCGGCACGACCAGGTCCGCGCCAAGCTGCTCGCCTTCACCAGCCACCCGTCCGCCACATTGCGCGCCTTCCCGCGCAGCGACAAAAGCCCGGCCGCGGAATATGCCAGGGCCATCGCGGCCATGAATAGCCGGGGAAAATCCGCGGTGAAGGAAATTGACGCCCTGATCCGCACCCAGCCGAACAATCCCTACTACTACGAACTCAAGGGACAGGCGCTGCTGGAGGGCGGCGACCCGAAAGCCGCCATTGCCCCTTTCCGCAAGGCGCTGTCCTTCAAGCCGAACGAACCGCAATTCCTCGTCTGGCTGGGCTATGCGCTGGTTGGCGCCAACGAACCGTCCTACCTGCCGGAGGCCGAGCGGGTCCTGAAAGAGGCCATCCAGCGCGACCCGAACTCGGGCGTCGCCTATAGCCAACTGGCAATCGCCCACGGGCGTCAGGGCGAGCGGCCCGAGGCCGATCTGGCAACGGCAAAAGGCCTTATGGTCCGCGGAGATTTCGAGGCCGCCAGGCGCTACGCCGCCCGCGCTCAACAAAGTTTGAAGCGTGGAACGCCGGCATGGCTTCAAGCCGATGACATTGTAGCGTACAAACCACCTGATCTGCCCAATAGCCGTTAGGCTGTCGTGACACATATGGTCGCCCGGTCGAATGTCGATCACCGGTGGCCAAAGGAGCCCGAATGAACCACATTTCCCCGATTTTCCGGCCATTGTGCCCGCCGGCACTGCTACGCCTGCTCTCCGCTTGCGCGCTGGCCCTGTCCCTGTTCTCCGTTCCTGCCAGTGCACAGGATGTCGACCGCAGCGAGATCGAGAAGATTGTGCGCGAATACCTTCTCGAAAATCCCGAAGTCATCGCCGACGCCTTGAGCGAACTCGAGCGGCGCGAGAAGGCGGCCGAAGAGGCCGCCCGTCTGGAGGTCCTCTCCGACAGCTCCGGCATCCTCTTCGATTCGTCCCGCCAGGCCGTTCTGGGCAATCCGGAGGGCTCCGTCACCCTCGTTGAGTTCTTCGACTACAATTGCGGCTATTGCAAACGTGCCCATGCCGACATGGTCAGGCTCATCGAAGAGGACCCGGACCTCAGAGTCGTTCTGAAGGAGTTCCCGGTCCTGGGCCAGGGCTCCGTCGAGGCAGCCCAGGTCGCGGTTGCGGTCAACTCCATCGCCCCGGAAAAATACGGCGAATTCCATGAAGCGCTGCTGCTGAGCCGCGGACAGGCGAACCGGGACAGTGCCCTCAAGGCAGCGACCGGTATCGGCATCGACCAGGACGAACTTCTGGCTGCCATGACCACGGACGAAGCCGGCCAGACGATCGAAGAAGTCTATTCGCTTGCGAACCGGCTCGGACTGACGGGAACGCCATCCTACGTGGTCGGCGATGAAGTCGTCATGGGCGCGATCGGCTACGATCAGCTTCGAGAAAAACTCGACGTGGTGAAGAACTGCGGCGAGGCGTCGTGTTAGTGCCGGGTCCAATAAGGCTGTTGGAAACGGCAATTCCTCGATATCAATGAATAATCGGGGGTTTTCCTGTTCCGATTGAATCCCTATAAGGAGCGTGGCCTGTGTTTATCTTGAACATGGGTCACAGACACCTTTGTCCGCTTATTTTTCGGCGGAGCAAATAGCGCAGTGCGGGCCGGCTTCGGGCGGGGACAGTTTCCGCTGATCAAGCCGCGTCGGCCGGTCAGGCCCCATCTCGTCGATGGAAGGTCTGCCAGGTTGACCGAGGGGTTGCGCTTGTTGCGGACCGAGTACGAGAGCCAGATAATATGCGTAATGATAACAAGAAATTCGACACGGCCCTGATCCGGGATCTCGCAGTCCTGCTGGATGAGACAAATCTCTCCGAGATCGAATTGGAGCATGGCGATACGCGCATCCGCGTCGCCCGTCAGTTGTCGATCAATGCACCTGTCAACATGGCAGCTCCCCAACAGGCCGCGCCCGGTCCTGCAGAAGCACCGGCAGCCCCTCACGCCTCGGCCGCTCCGGCCGCCGACGCAGCCTCCCATCCGGGCACCGTGACCTCCCCGATGGTCGGCACGGCCTATCTCTCCCCGGAACCGGGAACCCCACCGTTCATCCAGGTTGGCGACAAGGTCAGCGAAGGCCAGACGATCCTCATCATCGAAGCCATGAAGACCATGAACCACATTCCCTCCACCAAGGCCGGTGTCGTCAAGCAGATCCTCGTGGACGACGCCCAGCCGGTGGAATTCGGCGAACCGCTCATCATCGTCGAATAAGGAGCCGTCACGGCCATGTTCTCAAAGATCCTCATCGCCAACCGTGGCGAAATCGCCCTGCGCATTCTGCGCGCCTGCAAAGAGCTCGGCATTTCGACGGTGGCGGTCCACTCCACCGCGGATGCGGATGCCATGCATGTGCGTCTGGCGGATGAAAGCGTCTGCATCGGGCCCCCTGCCGCCCGCGACAGCTATCTCAACATTCCACAGCTTCTGGCCGCCTGCGAAATCACCGGCGCCGATGCTGTCCACCCGGGCTACGGCTTCCTGTCGGAAAACGCCAAGTTCGCGGAGATCCTGGAAGCACATAACATCGAGTTCATCGGCCCGACCGCGGAGCATATCCGCATCATGGGCGACAAGATCCAGGCCAAGCTGACGGCCAAGGACCTTGGTATTCCGGTTGTGCCCGGCTCGGACGGAGCCGTCACGCCGCAGGACGACGCGCATGCGATCGCCCGCGAGATCGGCTATCCCGTTCTGGTGAAGGCAGCTGCCGGCGGCGGCGGCCGCGGGATGAAGGTCGCCAGGAGCGAGGCGGAACTCGACACCGCCCTTTCAACGGCGCGCAGCGAGGCAAAGGCCGCCTTCGGCGACGATGCGCTCTACATGGAAAAATATCTCGCGCAGCCGCGCCACATCGAAATCCAGGTGCTGGGCGACGGCAAGGGCGACGCGGTCCATCTTGGCGAACGCGACTGCTCGCTGCAGCGCCGCCACCAGAAGGTTCTGGAAGAAGCCCCGTCCCCGTCCCTCAACGCCGATCAGCGCAACGAAATCGGCGAGATCGTTGCCACCGCCATGCGCAAGCTGAAATACCGCGGCGTCGGCACTGTCGAGTTTCTCTACGAAAACGGCGAATTCTTCTTTATCGAGATGAATACCCGCCTGCAGGTGGAACATCCGGTCACCGAAATGATTACAGGTATTGACCTGGTCAACGAACAGATCCGGATCGCCGCCGGCGGCACGCTGGACATGAAGCAGGAAGACATCCGGTTTGAAGGGCACGCGATCGAGTGCCGTATCAATGCGGAAGATCCCGTCACCTTTGCACCGTCTCCGGGCACCATCACCTATTACCACCCGCCGGGAGGTCTTGGTGTGCGCGTCGATTCCGGTGTCTATCAAGGCTACAAGATCCCGCCCTACTATGACAGCCTGATCGGCAAGCTGATCGTTCACGGGCGGAACCGGGTGGAATGCATGATGCGCCTGCGCCGTTGCCTGGATGAATTTGTCGTTGACGAGATCAAGTCGACTATTCCGCTTTTCCGCGATTTGGTTGACAATCAGGACATCGCAAACGGTCAGTACGATATCCACTGGCTGGAAAAGTACCTGGCCAAGAAATCGGGCTGACCGGGCTGCAGTGAAGGGGCACACCCCTCCACAACCGGACAGTGAGGCCCCATGGCTGGATACAAAGACGACATCGTTATGGAAATCACGCCGCAAGTGCTGCTCAAAGCCTATGCCTGCGGCCTGTTCCCCATGGCCGAATCGGCAGACGACCCGGGCCTGTTCTGGCTGGAGCCGGAACGTCGCGGTGTCCTGCCGCTCGACCGGTTTCACATGCCCCGGCGCCTCAGGCGCACAATCCGCAACGATGTATTCGAAATTCGGGTCAGCACGGATTTCCAGGGCGTCATCGACGGCTGCGCCGAACCCATGCCCGGCCGGCAGAAAACCTGGATCAACCGGGAAATCCGCCGCCTCTACAGCGAATTGTTCGACATGGGCTATTGCCACACCGTGGAAGCCTGGCAGGAGGGTGAACTTGTCGGCGGGCTCTACGGCGTCAGCCTGAACGGTGCTTTCTTCGGAGAAAGCATGTTCACCTTCAGGACAGATGCGTCAAAGGTCTGCCTTGCGCATCTGGTCGCGCGGCTGATCGCCGGCGGCTACAGCCTGCTCGACACGCAATTCGTCACCGACCATCTGAGCAAATTCGGCGCGCAGGAAGTGTCCCAGGCCGACTACAACGAAAGGCTCGCGGAGGCACTGAAACTGGAAACGGACTTTTACGCCCTGTCGCCGCATGCCCGCGGCGAGGAAGTCCTGTCCATTCTGGACAGCTCAAACACACGCTGAGCCGGCCTCCTCAATACAAAAGCCCCGCCAGCGTGCGGGGCTTTTGTATTGGAGAACCGGCGGCGATTGCCTCAGCTTCCAGGCGTCCAGGCTTCGTAATCGCCGGAGACTTCCGGACGGTTTTCCGGTGTCAGGATCGAGCCGTGCGGACGGTAGGCTTCCGGCGTGCCGGTACGGTTGGCGACATGCGGCTTCTGCCAGTGCTTCGCATGATAGGTTTCCTCCGACGGCGCCGTATCGGTCCGATGGTGCATCCAGCCATGCCAGCCAGAAGGAATTGCAGAGGCTTCCGCGGGACCGTTATAGATCACCCAACGCTTCTTGCCGTCGCGTTCCTTGTAGTACTTGTTGCCGAATTCATCTTCTCCGACGAAATCGCCCTTGCGCCACGTAAAGAAGCGGGTGCCCATGGTCTGGCTGTTCCACCAGGTGAAGAGTTCAAGCAGCAGAGTCTTCATGGCCCTCAAAAGGTCCCTTGAGTTCAATGTCTTCGGGTCCGGCCGGCCAGAAACGGAGCCGCCGGATTTCGGCGGACTATGGCGGCAAGAGCGGCATATGTCCAGTGCCGCACCGCCGCAGGCAAACAGAATTTACAGGGAAACCGGTCGCCGCGCCTGCCGGCAAACTGCCTGGGGACGGAGGCCGCTCGGCGGCCGGCCGCGTCAGTGGAGTTTGACATCCTTGACGGTCGCATATCCCGCGTTGCGGATGTGCCTGGCGGCCGCCGAACGCGGTTGCGCCTTCACCTCTTCCTTCTTCACGCCGGCGAAGACCGGGCCGGACTCGGCCTTTTTTTCGAATGCGGCTTCGACGGCGTCTTCCACTTCGGCGCGCTTTTGGGTCGCGACCCTGTGATAGAGGCGTGCGCCTGCCAGGGACTGCATCTTGCCCGCCTGCTCGTCCATGGTCTTGTGGATGCCGTAGATATTGTAGAAACCGGAATGCTCCAGCGTCATCGGCCGGTCGTCGGTCAGAAGCCATCTCAAGCGCTTGTAGAGCGTTGACGGAGATACCGGCTTCACCAGAACATGGTGCGCGCCGGCCCGCAGCGCCTTGTCCACCAGCGGCCTGGTGCCATGCGCCGTGACGAAGAGAATCGGCACGAAGCACAGCGGCTCCATATGACGGTGCCGCACAAGACGCAGGAACTGGTAACCGGAAGTGGGCTCCATCCGCCAGTCGGTCAGGATGACGTTCGGCGGTTCGGCGAGACTCGCTTCGAGCGCGTCGTCGACCGAATCGAAAACCCGCACCCGTGCAACTTTGAAGCTGAGGAGAATCGAACGCAGAATCGTTTGCATCGGCTTGCTGTCTTCCACGACAACTGCGTCGATGTCCTCCATCGAAAGCCCGAAGGCTGCGTGATGTTTCATAAAATACGGGCCCCTTCCCTGTCACGCCCGCACTAAACCAGAGGTCGATTAAACCCGGTTGAAGGCGTCCCCCGCCATTTTCTTTAAATTTTCATAAAACGCCGGCCATTATCATCCACAGGCGCGCGCACCATGGCGGGCAGCACTCCTTGGCCGATAAAGCAAGCGCAAATTTCCCCGGGTTTGCGCCCTCTCCGCCCACTCCCCATAATCCACACCGAAACACAATATTTTGCGATCGCCCACAACATGAGCACTAGCTGTTGTCACTCGCGCCTTGACCTTAAGAATTCATTTACACTAGTTTCTTAATCATTGAGATGCGCGTAAGCGGGGCCCCTCCCAGGCGCTCCGGTCATCCAAAAAGTTCAGTATTCGAGTCACACTTCCCGGTTTTGAACCTAGGCCGGGAAACGGGATTTGCTGTGCCGATTTTCACCGCGCGCATCGTGACAAACCTGTTGAGAAGCACTATATATGGTGGATCAACACACAAGATACGCTACATACAGGATAGAGCCTGTAAGCAACAGGGCGGCATTCGGCGAACGGGCTGGTGGAGACACCGGGCCGAATGAGATGCGGACGAGGAACCGGTTAGACGAGAGCCGGGCCTGAAGACAAAGGGACTGAAGAGAATGCGGATCGAGCGGCGCTACACGAAGGAAGGCCAATCGCCTTACGCCAGTGTTGAATTTCGGACGACCACCAGCGAAATCCGGAATCCGGATGGCTCCATTGTCTTCCGGCTGGAGAACGTTCAGGTCCCCGCCCAGTTCTCCCAGGTTGCCTCCGATATCCTGGCGCAGAAATATTTCCGCAAGGCCGGCGTGCCGGCAAAGCTGAAGCCGGTTGAGGAAAACACCGTTCCCTCCTGGCTGTGGCGCCACGAGGCCGACGAGGCTGCCCTTCAGGACCTGCCCGAGGACGAGCGCTACGGGTCTGAAATCGACGGACGCCAGGTCTTCGACCGTCTGGCCGGCACCTGGACCTACTGGGGCTGGAAAGGCGGCTATTTCGATCAGGAAGCCGACGCCCGCGCATTCTATGACGAACTGCGCTACATGCTGGCGACCCAGAAGGTGGCGCCCAACTCCCCGCAATGGTTCAACACCGGCCTCCACTGGGCCTACGGCATCGACGGCCCGGGCCAGGGCCACTTCTACGTCGACTTCCAGACCGGCAAACTGACCAAATCCACGAGTGCCTACGAGCATCCGCAGCCCCACGCCTGCTTCATCCAGTCCGTCGGCGACGACCTTGTGAACGAAGGCGGCATCATGGACCTGTGGGTCCGCGAGGCGCGTCTGTTCAAATACGGCTCGGGCACCGGCTCCAACTTCTCCCATGTCCGCGCGGAAGGCGAACGGCTCTCCGGCGGCGGCAAGTCCTCCGGCCTGATGAGCTTCCTGAAGATCGGCGACCGGGCGGCCGGCGCGATCAAGTCAGGCGGCACGACCCGCCGCGCGGCCAAGATGGTCGTGGTCGATGTCGATCACCCGGATATCGAGGAATACATCAACTGGAAGGTCAAGGAAGAGCAGAAGGTGGCCGCGCTCGTCACCGGCTCCAAGATCTGCCAGAAGCACCTCAGCGCCATCATGCGCGCCTGCGTCAACTGCGAGGCGGACAATGGCGATTGCTTCGACCCGGCCAAGAACCCGGCACTGAAGCGGGAAATCCGCGCCGCGAAAAAGATGATGCTGCCGGAAAACTATATCCAGCGCGTCATCCAGTTCGCCAGGCAGGGCTTCACCAAGATCGAGTTCCCGACTTTCAACCTCGATTGGGATCCGGAAGCCTACCTCACCGTTGCCGGGCAGAACTCCAACAACTCCGTACGCGTCACCGACGGCTTCCTGAACGCCGTCGTCGAGGACAGCACCTGGGACCTGACCGCGCGGCGCTCCGGCCAGACGCTGAAAACCGTCAAGGCGAAGGAACTGTGGGAGCAGATCGGCTATGCCGCCTGGGCATCCGCCGATCCGGGCCTGCAGTACCACACCACCATCAATGACTGGCACACCTGCCTTGCCGACGGCGAGATCCGCGCATCGAACCCGTGCTCGGAATACATGTTCCTGGACGACACGGCCTGCAATCTTGCATCGCTGAATCTGATGCAGTTCCGCAGGGAAGACCGCTCCTTCGACATCGACAACTACGAACATGCCGTCCGCCTGTGGACCGTCGTTCTGGAAATCTCGGTGTTGATGGCGCAGTTCCCGTCCAAGGAAATCGCCGAACTGTCCTACAAATTCCGCACGCTCGGCCTCGGCTATGCCAATATCGGCGGCCTGCTGATGACCTCCGGCATTCCCTATGATTCCGACGAAGGCCGTGCGCTCTGCGGAGCGCTGACCGCCGTGATGACCGGTGTTGCCTACGCAACATCCGCGGAGATGGCCGGCGAACTCGGCGCCTTCCCCGGATACAAGAAGAACGCACAGCACATGCTGCGTGTCATCCGCAACCACCGCCGCGCCGCCTATGGCGAGGCTGAGGGCTACGAAAGCCTGAACACTCCCCCGGTGGCGCTGGACCATGCGTCCTGTCCGGATCAGGTGCTTGTGGAACGGGCAAGAAAAGCCTGGGACCGCGCGCTCGAACTGGGCGAGAAGAACGGCTTCCGCAACGCACAGTCGACCGTCATCGCACCGACGGGCACCATCGGCCTGGTCATGGACTGCGACACCACCGGTATCGAGCCGGACTTCGCCCTGGTGAAGTTCAAGAAGCTGGCCGGCGGCGGCTACTTCAAGATCATCAACCGCGCCGTGCCCGAAGCCCTGCGTATGCTCGGCTATTCGGAAAGCGAGATCGGCGAGATAGAAGCCTATGCCGTCGGCCATGGCACCCTCGATCAGGCCCCGGGAGTCAACCCGGCGGCACTGAAGGCCAAGGGCCTTACCGATGAGAGCCTGGCGAAGCTGAAGGACGGCATGAAGTCCGCCTTCGACATCAAGTTCGTCTTCAACCGCTGGACGCTCGGCGACGAGCAGCTGAAGGCACTCGGCGTCACCGACGAGCAGATGCAGGATCCGGAATTCGATCTGCTGACCTTCCTCGGCTACTCCAAATCCGAGATCGAAGCCGCCAACACCCATGTGTGCGGCGCAATGACCCTGGAAGGCGCCCCCTTCCTGAAGAAGGAGCATTATCCGGTCTTCGACTGCGCAAACCCGTGCGGACGCATCGGCAAGCGTTTCCTGTCGGTGGAAAGCCACATCCGCATGATGGCCGCCGCCCAGCCGTTCATCTCCGGCGCGATCTCCAAGACGATCAACATGCCGAACGATGCGACGGTCGAGGACTGCAAGGAAGCCTACATGCTCTCCTGGAAGCTCGCGCTCAAGGCCAATGCGCTTTACCGCGACGGCTCCAAACTGTCCCAGCCGCTCAACTCGCAGCTTCTGGCCGATGACGACGACGAGGCGGAGGATCTGCTCGAGGAACTCGCCGCCAGACCGCATGCCGCACGCGCCGAAGTGGTGGCGGAACGCATCGTCGAACGTATCGTCGAGCGGGTCGTGCGTGAACAGGAGAAGCTTCCGGCCCGCCGCAAGGGCTATACCCAGAAGGCCAAGATCGGCGGCCACACCATCTTCCTGCGGACCGGCGAATATGATGACGGCCGCCTGGGCGAAATCTTCCTGGACATGAACAAGGAAGGCTCCGCACTCAGGGCGTTCATCAACAATTTCGCGATCTCGGTCTCGCTCGGCCTGCAATACGGTGTGCCGCTCGAAGAATATGTCGACGCCTTCACCTTCACCAAGTTCGAGCCGGCCGGCATGGTCCAGGGCAACGATGCGATCAAGAACGCCACGTCGATCCTCGACTACGTGTTCCGCGAACTGGCGGTTTCCTATCTCGGCCGCCACGACCTCGCCCACGTTCCGCTCGAAGCCTTCACTGGTCCGGTGAGTGCCGGCGCGGTCAAGAACATGGAAAAGGGCGACTCCGGCGTTGTGTCCCACGGCCTCGTCCGCGGCCAGACCGAGCGTTTCCGCCTGGTCTCCAGGTCCTCCGACCCGGCCGGCGAGGCAACCGACGCCATCTCGGTCAAGACCTCCAACGCCCCCTCGGGTCAGGTCTCCGCGGTTGCAAAGGCCTTCGCCCGCGGTTCCGAAGCCGCCGCAGCCGTGGAGTTCTCCACCGCCCCTGCCCCGCAGGCCTCCTCGGCTGCCCAGCAGATCGCCCAGGCCCGCATGAAAGGCTACGAAGGCGAAAGCTGCTCGGAATGCGGCAACTTCACCATGGTCCGCAACGGCACCTGCCTGAAATGCGACACCTGCGGCGCAACGAACGGCTGCAGCTGAGGAAGAGACTGATTGTTGTCCCGAGTCGCATAGGATTGACGATTTGGGCCAATAAGCGGCTCAAACGGCCCTGAAATGAGAAACCCGCCCATCGGAGACGATCGGGCGGGTTCTTTTTGTCCGTGCATTTTAATGGCGGCTCTGGCGCCCCTTGCTGCCAGACAGCTTCTGAACGACTTGGTCGGATAGCTGCCGTTCGCACGGGCTAAATTCCTCCGCAGCTTTAGAACATTGCCAAAGATCGAACCACCAGCCCCGTACGCCCTCTCCGTCATCCGCTTTGCGAAGGCCGACCGGCTTGCAGTTGAACATCGCGCGCAGTCGATTGGAAAAGGTGCTTTCTATGGGCGCCCTGTCAATTTCTGATAAAACCGATCTTTCGCTGGGGTAGCAGCGTCGTTTCCAGGGCCGCCGCGTTCGTGAGGCAGGCTCATCGTCTCGATCATTGATGGAGGTTTGACGGAAAACCCTATCATTGCTCGCTGACATGGCCGGCCAACAAATTCTTCGCACGTGCTCAGGAAGCAAACGGTATGCCGCGCAAGATCGTGATCGATAAGCATGGCACCTACGCCGCCAGGATCAATGGGATCGATCGATTGTTGCGGCGCTTCGGTTGTCCGATGCAGATCGAATATCTCAACAACATAGTCGAGGATCACCGATTTCATTAAACGGCGAACCCGTCCTATGCTGGGCTTCAAGCCGGACCGGGCCGCAGCGTCCTGCCCGTTTGCTTGTCGAATAGGTGCAGTTTTTCTGCGCGAGCGGCGATGGCGACGTCCTCACCCGGCTTGAAATCATGGCGCTCGGAGAAAACCGCAACGATTTCGCTGCCGCCGTAGCGTAGGAACACCATGGTTTCATGACCGGTCGGTTCGGTCACGCTGACGGTTGCCTTCAGACCGCTTTCGGCAAGCGACAGGTGCTCGGGTCGCACACCAAGCAGGACAGCCTGTCCCTCGACTGCATCCGGTTTGAAGCTGAGTGCGATTTCATCACCCTCTTCGGTGACAAATATGTTGCCGTCCGCTTTGTAGGTTCCCTTCAAGAGGTTCATCGAGGGCGAGCCGATGAAGGTTGCGACAAATGTGTTGGTGGGCCAATCGTAGAGTTCCAGCGGTGTACCGATCTGCTCGATATTGCCACCCTGCATGACGACGATCTTGTCGGCCATGGTCATCGCCTCGACCTGGTCGTGGGTGACATAGACCGTCGTCGTCCTCAGCCGCTGGTGCAGTTCCTTGATCTCCTTGCGCATCTGCACGCGCAGCTTTGCATCAAGGTTCGACAGGGGCTCATCAAACAGGAACACCTGCGGGGATCTGACAATGGCCCGCCCCATGGCCACTCGCTGACGCTGTCCTCCGGACAACTGGCGCGGATAGCGGTCAAGATAGGGAGCAAGATCGAGGGTCTCGGCGGCCGCGTTTAGGCGCTGCTTGATTACATCGGCGGGCATCTTCTGCAGGCGCAACGCAAAGACCATGTTTTCGGCCACAGTCTTGTGCGGATAAAGTGCGTAGCTCTGGAATACCATCGCGATGTCTCGATCTTTCGGCGGCAGGTGATTGACCACCTTACCGCCGATTGAAATGGTTCCGCTCGTGATGCTCTCAAGTCCCGCGATCATGCGCAACAAGGTGGACTTGCCACAGCCGGAAGGCCCGACGAGTACGACGAACTCGCCGTCGGCGATATCGATATCTACGCCGTGAAGTACGTTAACGGCACCGTAGGCCTTCTGCGCCCCGGAAATACTGACCTCAGCCATCTCACTCCCATTCGCCTCGCGGCCGGCCCCTTCAGCAAAGCCGTGTTCGAAGCTTTTTCATTATCCAATCGCTGAATTTCAGATACTGGACCGGGAGAATAATCACCCTTGCCCAGGCGCGGAAATCCTATGGAAACCTCCTCCATGAAACGTTTCATTTCCTGTTGACATTTTCCCCTTCCCGTCTAATGCTTCGACGCGAAGTTGGGAAGAGGAGCCACTTCAAGCAAGATATGAAACGTTTCATTTCTTGCTTACCAGATACTTCCGCTCGAAGCCAGAGGTAAAAACCGGACCGGTAAAACCATGCCGAAAGACCGGTGGGCGGCAGGGAAATGAAACGTGGAGGAGATCACATGAAAGTCGAGATTTACGATGCTCTGATGCGCCGTCAGGCGAGCCGTCGCGACATTCTGCGCGGCACGGCCAGCGCTGCTGCACTTCTTGGCGCCGCGGGCGCAGTGGGCGGACTTCCCGGAAGGGCGTTTGCCGCAGACGACGTGCGCGCCCAAATCCTGCAAATTCCCGGCGTGGGCAAGGGCTCGCCGACGGACGCCGACTGGCAGAAGGTCGGCGAACTCTGCCTTGGCCCGACCAAGGCCAATGTTGCGGAGGGCGAATTCGAAGGGGTTGAGCTGACCTTCATGGGTCTCAACAACCAGAACCTCCACAACTTCCTGTTCCGCGGCTTCCTGAAGGCCTGGGAGGCCTACACCGGAGCCAAGATCAATTGGATCGACCTTGCCCAGGCCGACTATAACGCCCGCCTGCAACAGTCGATCGCAACTGGTACCGTCGACTTCGACATCCTTGAAATGGGTGCTCCATTCGAAGGGGATACTGCCGGCAGAGGGCTTTTGGATGAGATGCCCGACTGGGTTGGCAAGCAGATCGAGGCGGACGACCTCGTGGACTACCTGAAGCCGCCTGTCGGCACCTGGGACGGCAAGACTTACCGCGTCACGATTGACGGCGACTGCCATACCTTCGCCTACAGGAAGGACTATTTCGGCGAGGGATCGATCAGTGGCAAAAACGCCCCCCGAAAACCTGGCAGGAAGTCAACGAAGTCTCCAAGGCTCTCGCTGGCAAGACCGACCCGCTCACCGGGTTGCCGGCCTATGGCTATCTCGACCCGCTTAAGGGCTGGGGCGGGTTCGGCTTTTACTTCATCGAGAACCGCGCAACTGCCTATGCGAAATATCCGGGCGATCCCGCCTGGCTGTTCGACCCCGAAAACATGGCGCCTCTGGTCAACAACCCCGCATGGGTTCAGGCCATACAGGACGTCATGGATCTGATCGCGGCAAATGCCTATCCGGCGGACCAGATCAACGCAGACCCGGGTACCACGGCGTTCTCGCAGTTCCTTGCCGGCACCGGCTCCATGCTGATGTGGTGGGGAGACGTCGGTTCGAGTGCCCGTACTTCCGATACCTCGGTCGTTGGTGACGTGGTCGGTTTCGGTCTCAACCCCGGCTCTGACCGGGTCTACAATCGCATGACCGGCGAGTGGGAAGACAAATTCAACGAAGCGCCGAACATGGCCTACCTCGGCTGGGGCATCTACGTGACCAAACGCGTGTCCGGCGACGCCAAGAAGCGCAAGGCAGCCTGGTCTGCCGCGGCACATCTGGGTGGAAAGGACATCTCGCTGTGGACGTCCGCCTATCCGTCCGGCTTTCAGCCCTATCGTCAATCCAACTTCAATTACGACGAATGGGAGGCCGCAGGCTACGATCGCGCCTATGTCGAGGACTACCTCGGCTCAAACGCGGACAGCTACAACCATCCGAATGCAGCCATAGAACCTCGGATCCCCGGGATCTTTCAGTACTATTCCGTGGCGGAAGACGAACTGGCAAAGGGTTTTGCCGGACAATACCAGTCTGCCCAGGAAACCGCGGACGCGATTGCCGCAGCTTGGGAAAAGATCACCGACCAGATCGGCCGCGAAAGCCAACTGAAGCTGTACAGGGCCAGCCTGGGGCTTTGATCGTTTAGCAAATCCGCTGGCGGGGACCTCTCCGCCAGCGCCTTCCGGTCCGGGCGAGGAATATCATGTCGACAGTCGAAGGCGACCTGCTGCACACGGTCGAAACCGGCTCCATTTCCGCGAGCCGCAGTTTCTGGGCCCGATTGGCGCTCTGGCTGAGTGCTGCGTGGTTTTTGTTCTCCTTTGCATTGCAGGCCAGCCATGACCTGGGCTGGATCGCCGTGGGCTTCGAGAACTGGCGTCCGATCCTTTACGCTTATTTTCTCTGGGCAACGGTGCTCTGTGTCACCCGCGTGGTCATTTACGGTGAGGCCGGCAAAAAAGCCCTCTTCGTTCTGCCGGCAGCCCTTTTCGTGGTGTCGATGGTGGTGTTTCCGCTGCTGTTTGCACTGTGGATCGGTTTTTCCGACTGGAACCTTGCGTCGCTAACCGGCCGGCGTTTCAACGGGCTCGATAATCTGCGCAGGATGATCACGGATCCGTTCTACGCCAACGCCCTCGTCAACATGATACTTTATTGCCTGGCCATTGCGGTTGAGTACGCGATCGCCTTCGGACTGGCTTTGCTCTTGAACCAGCAGATCGTTGCCCGCAAATTCTGGCGCGTGACCTTTCTTGTGCCATTGATGCTCTCGCCGGTGGCCGTGAGCTGGATGGTCGGAAAATCGATGCTTGAACCCCGTTTCGGCCCGATCGCACGGTTTGCCCGCTGGCTCGGCTGGGAAAACCCATCGTTCTTCGGCGATCCCCTGACGGCAAAGCTCTCCGTCATGATCATGGATGCCTGGACGTTCATTCCCTTCATGATGATCATGCTTCTCGCCGGGCTGCAGTCCATGTCCAAGGAAGTGCTGGAAGCTGCGGAGGTGGATGGTGCCACGAAATGGCAACGTTTCTGGCAGGTCATCTTCCCGCTCATGCTGCCGGTTTCCGTCACGGCGATCATGATCCGGATCATCTTCAAGCTCAAACTGGCGGACATCATCATTACGGTCACGGCCGGTGGTCCCGGCGGCGCAACGGATTCGGTCACCAGCTTCATCTACCGGGAATACCGCGACCGCTCCAATGTCGGATACGGCACCCTGCTCGCGATTGTATATCTGGTGGTTATTGTTCTGGGCATGACCGTGCTCATGAAGATCTCCGACCGCATCGTAAGGCGGATGACAGGAAGGCTCTGATGGTTTCGATCGATTTCGACAAATACGGTCGCGGTCAATGCATGCGCTGGTGGGCGATGCGTTTCGTCGTCTACGGCCTGCTCATCACCTGGGCGATCGTCTGCATCTTCCCGCTTTTCTGGACGGTTTCCACCTCGTTCAAGACCGCGGCCGACGTGATGCGTGGCAACCTGGTGCCGTGGTTCAATTTCGAACCCAGCTGGCTCGGCTGGCGTTCGCTTGGGCTTTCTCCCGACACCATTTTTGAAACTTCCACCGTGCGCGAAGAATTCATGCGCAGGCTCTGGAACAGTTCGATCATTTCGGTGTCCGCGTCCACCTTCGCGGTGGTCCTGGGAACTCTCGCGGCCTATGGCCTCAGCCGCTTCTCCTACAAGTTCGGCTTTATGCGCAATTCCGATATTTCATTCTTCTTCCTGTCGCAGCTGATCATGCCGCCGGTCGTTCTCGCACTGCCTTTTCTGGTTCTCTACAAGGAGCTTGCGCTTCTCGACACCTATTCGGGCATGATCGCGGTTTATACGCTGATGGTCCTGCCGATCGTCGTTTGGATCATGCGCGATCAGTTCGCGACCGTGCCGGTGGAACTCGAGGAGGCTGCGCTCGTCGACGGCCTGTCAATCTGGGGCGCCTTCTTGCGCATCGTCGTGCCCCTGATCCTTCCGGGAATGGTGGCCGCATTCATTCTGGCGCTGATACTCTGCTGGAACGAGTACTTCTTTGCGGCACTCCTGACTTCCACCCACACCAATACCCTGCCCGTGATGATTGCCAGCCAGACCGGCAGCCAGGGCATCAACTGGTGGTCCATGGCGGCACTTTCCACTGCCGGCATTCTTCCCTTGGTCTTCGTCGGTGTTCTGCTGGAAAAGCATATCATTGCCGGCATGACCGCAGGCGCAGTCAAATAGTGACGGGACCGGCAGTATGTCCAAGATGCCCACAGTCAAAGATGTTGCGGAGCGTGCGGGTGTATCCGTCGGCACTGTTTCGCGTGTTCTGGCGGGCGAGGCCGCAGTCAAGCCATCGCTGCGCGAAAAGGTGAATGAGGCGATTGTGGCACTCGGCTACCGGCCGAACGTGACCGCAAGAGCCTTGCGAACCCGCAGAACGGATGTCATCGGTCTCATCGTTCCTGACATCACCAACCCGTTTTTTGCACAGCTGGCAGCCAGCGTTGAACGGGCAGCGCAGGACTACCGCCATTCCCTCATGCTGGCGAGTTCACATGACGACCGTGAGGCCGAACAGGACCATGTTGTGGCATTTCTGGACAGGTCGGTGCGCGGGATTATCGCGATTGCATCGAGCGACAATCCCGATTTGCAACTCAAATCTCCGATCCCGATCATTTCGCTCGACCGGCGTTTTGGCGCCTTTCCTCTGGTCTCGACCAATCACGCACAAGCCGCCGCACTTATTGCGAGCCATCTGTTTGAGCTGGGGCATCGTCGCATAGCCTACGTCGCCGGACCGCCTGATACCGAAGCCGGACGGGCACGCAGAAAGGGTTTCGTCACGCGCATGAAGCAGCTCAGTGACGAAGTGGAGCTGGAGGTCTTCTTCGGAAAGTTCGACTATGAATCCGGAGAAAAGATCGCTCGCGACCTCCTTTCGCGCTCGCCTCAGGATCGCCCTACGGCGATTGCCGCAGCCAGCGATCAGCAGGCCATCGGGGCACTGCGCGCTGCGCGGGACCTTAATGTTGATGTGCCACGTGAATTGTCGGTGACAGGCTTTGACGACATTCTGCTCGCCAACCTCGTCGTGCCGCGCCTCACGACCGTACGTCAGCCGACCGATACGCTGGCGCGGCGGGCAGTCGAACTGCTGTTCAGCCAATCATCGGATATCGGAGACGAGATGATCGACGGTTCGTTGATCAAACGGGTTTCGACAGGACCGGCGCCGCAATAGGGCCCTGGCTCCGGCAACAGGTGAATTAGGGACCAGCCGGCGTCGCAGCCGGTAAAATAGAGAGGTGGATCAATGCTCAAAGGCATTCGGGCCGAACTTAGCGGCGACATTCTTCAAGCGCTTTGCACGATGGGCCATGGCGACGTGGTGGTCGTCTCGGACGCGAATTTTCCCTCTGATTCCGTTGCCCGCCAGACGCGGCTCGGCAGCCTTTTAACGATGGGAAACATCCCGGCACCGCAGGCTATTGAGGCAATACTCTCGGTCTTCCCCCTGGATACGCCACTCCAACCCTCCGTGGGCCGCATGGAAGTGATTGGCAAGCCCGACGAGGTTCCGACGATCCAGCAGGAAGTACAGGCAATTGTTGACCGCGCCGAGGGCAAGCCTGCACCCATGTATGCGGTCGAGCGGATGGCGTTTTACGAAGTCGCGAAGAAGGCCCATTGTGTGATCGCGACAGGTGAACTGCGGTTTTACGGATGCTTCCTCCTGACCAAGGGTGTCATTCCGATAGAGGATGTCGTCAGATGAGCAAACAGGGTGGAGTTGTTATTCTCGGCATTTTTGCCGCCGACACGTCCTACAAGGCAAAGCGCCTGCCCCACATCGCCGAAACGTTGATGGGATCGGAGTTCACTCTGGGGCCTGGCGGCAAGGGATCCAACCAGGCGATTGCCGCGGCCAAGGCAGGTGGCAAAGCGACCTTCATTTCGCGAGTGGGGAATGATCCATTTGGTGACATGGCGCTGGCGGCCTATGCATCAGCGGGCGTCAAGGCCAATGTGATGCGGATGGAAGGTGTATCGACAGGTGCAGCGTTCATCTTTGTCAATGAAGACAATGGTGACAATGCCATCATCGTCGTTCCCGGCGCGGCGGGGCTCATCGGTATCGAGGATGTCGAAGCCAACAGGGCCGACATCGAGAACGCCGCCATCTTCATGACCCAGCTCGAGCAACCGCTGGAGGCGGCCCTTCACGGTCTGGCCATTGCGAAAGCCGCAGGCGTGACGACGGTCTTCAATCCCGCCCCGGCGCGCGCCATTCCGGAAGAATTATACGCTCTTTCAGATTTCATCGTCCCCAACGAGATCGAAGCAGCCGAACTTGTCGATCACGCCATCGAAACCGATGAGCAGGCGCGTGCCGCCGGAGAGATGCTGCTGCAAAGAGGCGCAGGGGCTGCCATCATCACGCTCGGTGACCGAGGCGCGCTCTATCACGCGCACGGACAGAGTGAGTTCATTCCGGCGTATTCGGCGGGCAAAGTGGTCGATACCACCGGTGCGGGTGACGCTTTTCTCGGCGGTTTTGCCACAGCTCTTTCCGAGGGACAAACTCCGGTCGACGCGGTGCGCTTCGGGTGCGCAACGGCAGCAATTGCCGTCACCCGCCCGGGGACCGCACCATCGATGCCGTCGCGCACGGAGATCGACGCCGTCCTGCAATCGGTGTGACGGCACGGTCACGTACTTTGAAGCAGGGAACAGTCCAACTTCTTGCCTGCTGACCTGTGATGCCTCATAGGCACTGACCTGCCACGGGATTTTTCCCCCACCGTTGATTAGAGTCCGACCCACTTTGAGGACGGACAATGATGCGAACGAGATTCACAGGCGAGCAGATCATCGGCATTCTTGCCGAGCATGAGGCAGGGGCGAAGTGCGCCGATCTGTGCCGCAAGCACGGCAAGCCGGAAGGCACGTTCTACAACTGGAAGGCCAATTGCCTTCTTGAGACCGAATGGACGGCCACCGACATTCCGAACGCTCGTAACGCCACGCATAAGGGCCCGTTCGGCTTCCGTGCTAGCGGCCAGATATGGCCAACATCTGCGGACATCTGATCAGACTGGGCAGATGCGCAAACTGGGCGTGCCAGTGCGCATCGATCCGGCTTTGGCCCCACCGGGAAACAGGTCATCGGGACGTTTCGGCAGCAACAAGGCCTTGGCTTCAGCCACGCTGATCCCCGGCGCTTTCCCTGGCAGCACTGAAAGCAAGGCGTCTCGCATTGCCTCGTATTTCGCGCGGTCAACCCGGTGGACCCGGGCGATTTCACGCTTTCGACTTGCATGGCGGGCAGACACCATGTCTGGCACTCCGGCTTTGCTAGGCACGCTGTTGCGGCTTGTGAGCCGTAACGATCCAGGCCCGCGAGTCGAACAGCACGCCGTCTGGCGTCAGATGCGATTCCAGCAAGGCGCGCACCCGCTGAGAGACCCCCTCCTTCTCCGGGCTCCGTGAATCGCCCTGCTCCATGAACAGGCCGGCCACGGCCTCATGGGCCGCATCGATGTTCGGACCGTAGAAGACAGGCTCATGCACCTGGGCAAACTCGACCGAAGCAAATCCGGCTTGGGTCAGGATGTCTGTCGTCACTGCTGGATCGGCGAGCGAGAACGCGGCAGCGTTGGCTGGGGCACGTCCCGGAGCCAACGCATCCGGAATGGCCGTGGCCCACTCGTTGCGGTCTGCGGCCTGCCATACCATCAGCACGAGACGGGCTCCGGGTCGCACTGCGCGGCCAAGATTGGCGAAGGCTGCGGCCGGGTCGGCGAAAAACATTGCGCCGAAACGGCTGATGCAGAGATCGAAATGCACGGCAGGAAACGCCTTCGTTTGAGCGTCACCCAACGCGAACGCGACATTATGCAGTCCCTGCTCGCTGCTGCGCCGACGGGCAACCTGTAGCAACTCCTCCGAAACATCGACCCCGACAACCTTTCCCTCCCGGGCGATGCGGGCCGCATCGCGCGTGGTCTGGCCCGCACCGCATCCGATGTCGAGCACGCGGTCCTTCAGTCCGATATGGAGGGCCGCACGAAAATGCTCGTGATGCCGGCGCAGTTCAGCGTCGTAAAAGTCAGCGCGATTGAAGGTCATGCGGATTTGTTCCGCCGCACATAGCGCTGGAACGCCATACCCCGGGGGAACCTCCGCTCTTCGACAAACTCGAGATCGAGCTGTCCCTCGATGCCCTTGAACACGGGATTGCCCACGCCGGCGACCACCGGAACAGAGTAGAGCGCGAATTCATCTACCAGGCCGGCTTTGATGAATGCCGCTGCCAGGGTCGGACCGGCGACCGAAATGTCCTTGGCCGATTCCGCCTTGAGCCGCCGGATGTCCTCCGGCCGGAACTCGCGCAGGATCCGCGTCTTGCCACTCGACGCCTGTTCGAGGCTCGAAGAGATGACCAGCTTATCGAGTTCCTTCCAGATACGAGCAAATTCGTTGGCGTGTTCGGCTCCACTCTTTTCCGGAAAAGTTTCCCAGTAGACCATGGATTCGTACATGCGCCGGCCATAGATTTCGGTGCCGAGTTTACGCATCTCGTCGTTAATGAACCCGAGGGCGTCCTCGTCGAAGTGGTCCGACGGATCGGCAACGAAGCCGTCGAGCGACATCATCATGCCGTATGTCAGCTTGCCCATCTTTTTCTCCCCGATCAGTTGGATTTCACGCCTCCACCTAGGAATGGGTGAGACGCATCGTCATCCAGCTCGCCGAATGCCTTGAGCAGCGCCGCCTGCCAGATGGAGCAAGGCGGCTCCGTTTCGGGATGGGCCAGGACAAACATATTGCGCGCCATTCCCGGCTCGGATTAAACTGCATTCTGAAAAACAATGTAATCACCGAATGACATTCCGCAAAGGGACTAATGTGCCACATTCTGCAAAAACAGACGCCATTCGGTCCACGCCTTCTCAAGGGCGTGTGCTTGATGCTTTCGACCGAAAAATATTAGCCGCCCTGACCGTCGACGCCGGGATCAGTTACGCAGAGCTTGGGCAGAAAGTTGGACTGTCAGCTCCCGCGGCTCACGAGCGGGTAAAGAAACTGCGTGCTTCGGGCTGCGTCTATCGGACGGTGGCGCTGCTCGATGGACCGGCAATCGGCAAGCCCCTCCTTGCATTCATCCATGTCGATACCGCCGGCTGGGGGGCGACGAAGGAGCTCATGTCGATCGCCGACCTGCCGGAGGTGGAGGAAATCCACTCGGTCACAGGCGACACGAGCATGCTGATCAAGGTCCGCTGCGCCTCAAGCCGCGCGCTTGAAGCCCTTCTCGCGCGTCTCTACGCGGCCCCGGGCGTGACGAGCACGAGGAGCTATATCACCCTGTCGACCTATCTTGAGCGTCCGGCGCAGGCAGGCATCACCGACTTCGAAGGGGAGAATCCGGCGGAGCCTGTGTGAGCAATATTCTCGCCCGGTCTTTCGCACCTGCCCCTTCCCCATGAGCAGTGACTGCTGTCAAAGCACTGCCTGCAGCATGGCGCGGTAGTCCTCTGCCGATGCCTCGCGCGGATTGGTGCGATGGCTGTGGTCGGCGAGTGCGCCCGTCACGATCCGGTCGAACAGATCCACGGTGACGCCAAGTTCGGACAATCGGGTCGGCAGGCCGATGGCGCGCGTCATGGCTTCGACCGCCGCGCCGAGATCGTCGCCCGCGTCCAGCCCCATGGCATCGGCAAGCCGGGCGTACTTGCCCTCCTCGACGGAGGTTCGCGCAGTGCTGTTGAAGTCCAGGACCGGTGGCAGGAAGACCGCGTTCAGCGTGCCGTGGTGCAGTTTCGGGTTGATGCCCCCAAGCGAATGGCTGAGGCTGTGCACGCATCCCAGGCCCTTCTGAAAGGCCATCGCACCCATTGTCGCCACGATGGCCATGTTGGCGCGCGCGTCGCGATTGTCCGGCTCTTCAACTGCAAGCCGGATGTTCGCCCACCCCCGGCGCAGCCCTTCGAGTGCGATCCCGTCAGCGGGCGGATTGAACGACGGCGCAAGGTAGGTTTCGATGCAATGCGAGATCGCGTCCATTCCTGTCGCCGCGGTCAGTATCGGCGGAAGGCTCAGCGTCAGTTCCGGGTCGACGATGGCGGCTTTTGGCACGAGGAAGGGCGACAGCAGCCCGACCTTGCGGCCGTCTTCGAGGATGACGATTGCGGCGCGGCCCACCTCACTGCCGGTCCCTGCGGTCGTCGGGATGGCAATTGTCGGGAATGTCCGGGAGGTGATCTTCTCAAGGCCGCCTTCGATGACGGCATAGGTCTTCAGCGGCCCGTCGTGAGAGGCCATCACCGCCACTGCCTTCGCAAGGTCCAGCGCCGACCCGCCGCCGATGGCGATGATGCCGTCGCCGCCCGCATCGCGGAAAAGGGCGGTCGCCTTCATTGCGGCAGCCTCGTTCGGATTTCCGGGTGTTTCGTCATAGATTGCGACCGGGACGATGCCCGTTGCCGCCTCGATGCGCTCGATCACGCCAAGCGCACGTACGCCCTTGTCGGTAACGACGACCGGGCGCGTAATTCCCGCAATCGCAAGTTCCGCCTTCAGCGTGGCGATCTCACCGTATCCGAACTGGACCCGAGTTACGTAATTGATCAGGCTCATATGTTCCCCTGCTTGGCTGTTCCCGGTTGGCAATCCGGCGGCGAAGACTTGCGATCAACGCGGCGGGAATTCCCTTTGGGGTGGCAGAATAACGACAACGCTGTAAATACGCTATTCACCGATAAGCACTGCCTTACAAGATCCAAACCAAATGTCTCGAAATCCCCGGCGACGGATAGCATGATCTCTCTGGGGTGCCGCGATGCGCAACGTGGCCGGCTAAAAAAGACCCGCGATGACGTTTTCTCTTCCGGACGATCAGGAATCAGTGAAACGAAACAGTCGATCTGCGCGGACGAAACAAGCGGGACGACCCGCGGTCACTTCGCACAATGACCACAAACGACGTGAAAACCACTCGATACAGACAGAAAAGGAAGAACATGAGATATCTGGCCATGGCCGTCGTTTCGATGGCTCTCTTTGCAAGCGCCGCTCACGCGGCCGGCAGCCACTCCGGCGGCCACGGACACGGCGACGCTGAAATGATGGCGATCGGCAAGCCGGGCGATGCAGCCGCGGTGACGCGGATCGTGACCATCACCATGCTGGAAAACGAAGACGGCGCGATGCTCTTCGAGCCGGCGTCGCTCAGCGTAAAGGAAGGCGAGACCCTTCGCCTGAAATACGTCAATGCCGGTGAAACCGAGCATGAATTCGTCATGGATGTCCATGATTCACTCATGGAACACAAGAAGTTGATGGCCAGGTTCCCCGAAATGGAGCATGACGACCCGAACGCCGTCCGCCTTGCTCCCGGAGACGAAGGGGAGATCGTCTGGACCTTCTCCAAGGCAGGCGACTTCGAGTTCGCCTGCCTCATCCCGGGCCATTACGAGTCCGGCATGAAGGGGCGTCTCACGGTCGATCACTAAGCTACTTCTGCAGCCAGGTGCCGCACACCAGCCTGCGGGCTGGTCACGGCAGAGAAGCCACCTCGGCGGGCCGGTTCATCACCGCCGCCTCACGAGTGGGCATCGACGAGGTGTTGGCCGGTGTGCTTCCGGACGGCGGGTCGACGAAGTCCGCCGCCTGCAGGCACGGTGTGGCGACCAGGTCGCAATGGCATCAACGATGCACGGGCTCAAGGCGCTCCCTTCACAGGGTCTGTGCAGCGTTTATCGAGGAGACGAAGCGGCGGGTGCGCTCGCGTTCGGAGTTGCGGAAAATTGCCGCCGCGCTGCCGGATTCGACGACCAGACCGGCTTCCAGGAAGACAACGTGATTTGCGATCTGCGAGGCAAGCCGGAGGTCGTGGGTCGCCATGACCATGGTCGTCCCTTCCCTTGCGAGCTGACTAAGCACCTCGACCACCTCCGCCGCCAGATCCGGATCGAGCGCGGAGGTCGGTTCGTCGCACAGCAGCACCCGGGGCGACGGCGCGAGCGCGCGCGCGATCGCCACGCGTTGCTGCTGTCCGCCGGACAGGTTGGCCGGCCAGGCATCGGTCTTTTGGGCCATTCCGACCTTCGTCAGCAGCTCCGAAGCACGCACCCTGGCTTTCTCGCGGGACCATTTCTGCACCACCAGCAGGCCCTCCATCACGTTTTTCGTCACGGTGCGATGCGGGAAGAGCTGGAACACCATGCCCGTCTGGCAACGGAACTTCTGGATTTCCTGCCGTGACGCCTTCCGGCCCGGCGCGCAACCTGGAAGGCAATGCACCCCACCCTTTCCTCGCCTGCAGGCTCCTTCAGACCAAGATTGCATCCATCTGATGCAAAGGTTAGCAAGCGCCACTTTAAGTATGCTTTTGCTTGCCCTGCCAACCTGTTAGAATCCATGAAAGTGGGGAAAGCATGAAACGCAAACTCGCCGCTGTCCTGGCCGCCGACATGGCGGGATACTCTCGGCTCATGGAGACCGATGAGGAAGGCACGCTTGCGAGGCTGCGCAGCCACCGGATCGAGTTGATCGATCCGGTCATCGCCAAGAACCAGGGCAACATCATCAAGACCACCGGCGACGGCATGCTCGTCGAGTTTCAGTCGGTTTGCGACGCGGTGCGCTGTGCCTCGGAGATCCAGTTCAGGATGCGCCGCCGCAACAGCGATGTCGCGCCCGACCGGCGCATCCAGTTCCGCATCGGCATCAATCTCGGCGATATCATCTTCGACGACGACGATATCTATGGCGACGGCGTCAACATCGCCGCCCGCCTGGAGCAGCTCGCCGAAGTCGGCGGGATCTGCGTCAGCCAGGCGGTTCGCGACCAGGTTGCCGAACGGCTCGACGTCACGTTTGAAGATCTCGGCGAACGAACGCTGAAGAATATCGCCCGGCCGGTTCGGGTCTGGCAGGTTGTCGCGAATGAGGAGACGCGTCCCGCCGGCGGCACGGCCGAACGGCAATCCGTCGTCAAACCGGCAATCGCGGTTCTCCCCTTTGCCAACATGAGCGGCGATGCAGAACAGGAGTATTTCGTCGACGGGCTGACCGAGGACATCATCACCGAGCTGTCGCGCCGTCACGAATTGTTCGTCATCTCGCGCAACTCCACCTTCGTCTACAAGGGCCAGGCGGCAAACCTGCGCGACGTCGCCGAGAAGCTCGGCGCCCAGTATCTGGTCGAGGGAAGCGTCCGCAAGTCGGGCGACCGGTTGCGCGTTACCGTCCAGTTGATCGACACCGCCAACGACACCCATATCTGGGCCGAGAAATATGACCGGACCCTCGATGACGTCTTCGCCATTCAGGACGAGGTGACCGGAGCGATCGTCGCCACGCTGCCCGGGCGCGTCGAAGCCGCCCAGCAGGATCTGGTCGTCCGCAAGACGCCGTCAAGCCTGGCGGCATATGAGTGCGTGCTCGCCGCCAAGGTCCGCCATCACCGTTCTGCCCACGAGGAGAATCTCGAGGCGCAGAGGCTGATCGAGCGCGCCATCACCCTCGATCCGGATTACGCCCATGCCCATGCCTGGCGCGGCTGCATTCTCGGGCAGGCCTGGGTCCATGGCTGGCTCGAGGATCCCGATGCCTCGTACGACGTCGCCGTCGGCGAGTTGGAAAAGGCGCGTGCCCTGGACGACAACGATGCCGACGTCCACCGCATCCTTGCCGCCATGGCCGTCATCGCCGACGACCTGACCCGGGCCCGCTATCACCAGGAGCGCGCGCTGGCGCTGAACCCCAATTACGATCTGGTGGTTGTCCAGCAGGGTGAATTGCTGACCTGGCTCGGCCGGCCGCAGGAAGGAATCGAGTGGATCAGGAAGGCGATGCGCCTCAATCCGCACCATCCCGAACGCTTCTGGAGCCACCTCGGCAAGGCTCAGTTCGCCGCCCGCCTCTACAAGGACGCGATCGAGTCCTTCATGCATGTGACGTCAATGGATGCCGTCCAGCACGCGTTCGTCGCCGCCAATTACAGCTGGCTCGGCGACAAGATGGCCGCTGCCGCCCATCTTGACCGCGCCATCCGGCTCAATCCGGATTTCACCATCGAGACCTTTCTCGGCACCATGCATTACGCCGAGGAGGGCGACCTCCAGCACCTTCGCGACGGATTGGCAAAGGCCCAGGAAGCCGCAGCCGCGTGAACACCTCTCACCCGGAACGCCTGTTGCCTCGGGCTTGGAGAACTATGCGTCCAGCCAATGGTTCAGCAGCGCCGCATCCGCATACTCCCCCAGATCCGGATGGTCGCTTATGGTCAGCAGGAAGGCCTTGACCACCTCGACCTGCGCCCGGTCCAGCTCGTCAAAATGCGACTTTTGAAAATCATGAAGCATTTCGTCCGCCGTTCCCGGATCGAGCGCGCGCAGGGTGGCCTCGCCCGCATATTCGATGCTGTCGGGATTGCGCAGGGTCCAGAGCATGTAGGCGGGAAGATAGTACCGGAACGCCGCGGCGCTGAATGCCGTCAGCGCGGCATAATTATAGACGATCATCGCGCCGCTCATGTCCTGGCTGGAGACACCGCCATAGAACTGCAGGATGTCGCAATCGTCCATGCAGCCGGGATGCAGAAGCTCGTCATCCGAAGGCTGCGGAACGTCCTCGAAGGCTTCCTCGATCCAGCGGCAAAGGTCATCCTCGATCATCGGCCGGCCCGCTCCTTTTTCATTTCCGTGTCGCAGTGCCCGCGCGCATTGTGAAGCTTGGCGCGGCCACTTCAAGTGCCCTGGCTGGACACTGCCAAAGTGACGTACGTCACAGCACTCCCCGGTGGTTTCGGTAGTGTGGTCACTGGCGTCAAGACTGCCCCGAAAGACCTGAGTTCGCGTTCCATGAAACTGCAGCACAAAGGGCTGTTCCAATGAGCATTCAGATTAATATCGGCGATCATGTTAGCCCCACGGCCGGTTACATCACAGTTCCGGCACAATACCGCTGGATGTTCCGATGGTCGCGAACCAAAGCCAGGTCGATCGCCCGGAACATCCCGAGTGCCAACACTTATTTTGCCACGCTTCCCGGCGGGAGAACGCTGACCAGCCTGCTCGGAGACAATACGATCTGGATCAACTACAATGCGACCTTCAATTACTATGGCGAGACCAATGCCGTCGGCGGCAAGGAAATGGCTGTCGGAAACAAGGCGATCCGGATTGGCAAATGGACGGTTCTCGCCACCATCATTCACGAGCTCGCCCATGTGAACGGCGCTGACGGCACCACCGACGCGGCAGAGCGGGCCATCCTGGCCTGCCGCCTGGGTTCGGCCGCCGAACACCGCACGGGCGTCGATGACCCGAGAACACCCTATGACCCAACGATTACAGGTTGAGCCATCGCCTCCCACGTCCCGGCTAAAAACGGCACACCGCAAGAGGATGCCATGACCTTCAAAGCACTTACCCTCGCTGCAAGCCTGTCGGCTCTGCTGTTTTCGGCCGGATCGGCCCAGGCATGCAGGTGCAAGCCGCTGGAGGATATTCCGGAAGCCTATTCAGCGGCCGATCTTGTGGTCTTCGGCGAGGTCGCGGCCATCGAAGGCAGCCTGACGTCGGCACAGGGGCAGGTCGTTGATTTTCGGGCGGAAGCCACTTGGAAGTCCCCTGCCCGTTCGCCACTTCAATTTGTCAACCGCACCACTTGCGCAATGGATCTCAAGATCGGCCAAACGTACTTGCTGTTCTTGCACAAGCTGCCGGACGAGGAGACCGGCTACGGAGCCAACAAATGCACCGGCAGCCTGTCGGGCAAGGAAGCCGAGAAAGCCGCCGAAATGTTGGGTGACGTTCATCCGGAAACGCGCTGAAATCGCGATCAACCTGCACCCGGCGGCCTCACCGTGAGGCGGAAAATTGATTGCGCTCCGGTCTTTTGCTGAGAAAATCCTGCGGAAATCGGGCACAAAAGGCCCATATATTGGTTTGAAGGGTAACCTGCATTCGAAAGTCGGCCTGAAGACAGGCCGGCCTGGCAACTGTTCAAACGCAAAAAGTGTACCTGATGACCGCAAGACCACCGCTTTTCCAGTTCGACAACACCTACGCACGGGAGCTTCCGGGCTTTTACGTCGCCTGGCAAGGCGCCAAGGTTCCCGCGCCGGAACTGGTTCTGTTCAACCGGCAACTGGCGGAAGAACTCGGGCTTGATCCCGACGTCCTGGAAACCCCGGAGGGTGCGGCGATCTTTGCCGGCGTGAAAAGCCCCGATGGCGCCTCCCCCCTCGCCCAGGTCTATGCCGGGCATCAGTTCGGCGGGTTTTCGCCGCAGCTTGGAGACGGCCGCGCGCTGCTGATCGGCGAAGTGATCGATCAGAACGGCAGACGGCGGGACATTCATCTGAAGGGCTCCGGCCCGACACCGTTTTCGCGCGGTGGAGACGGCAAGGCCGTGGTCGGTCCGGTTCTGCGGGAATACGTCATCGGCGAAGCCATGCATGCCCTGAAGATACCCACAACGCGCGCACTGGCGGCAGTGACGACGGGCGAGACGATTTTCCGGGATGGACCCAAGCCGGGCGCGGTGCTCGCGCGGGTTGCCGCAAGCCACCTGCGCGTCGGCACCTTTCAGTATTTCGCGGCCAGGGGCGAGACCGACAAGGTGCGCCAGCTTGCCGACTACGCCATTGCCCGGCACGATCCGGACCTGACCGGCGACGGCGAGCGTTATCTGAAGCTCCTGCGCCGGGTCATCGAGCGCCAGGCCGCTCTCGTGGCCAACTGGGTGCTGGTGGGCTTCGTCCATGGCGTCATGAATACGGACAACACCACGATTTCCGGGGAAACCATCGACTACGGCCCCTGCGCTTTCATCGACGCCTATCATCCGGCCGCCGTCTTCAGCTCCATCGACCACGGCGGCCGCTATGCATTCGGCCGCCAGCCGGTCATTGCGCAATGGAATCTCGCGCGTCTCGCCGAAGCCATCCTGGCGCTGATCGAACCAGACGATCTGGACAAGGCGGTCGAGCGCGCAAGCACCGAGCTCAGCCGGTTTCCGGAGATCTACCGGCCGCATTGGCTAGCCGGTATGCGCGCCAAGCTGGGGCTTCGCACGGAGGAAGATGGCGACGCCGCGCTGTTCGAACAGCTGCTGAGCGAAATGCACGACCAGAAAGCCGATTACACGCTCACCTTCCGCCGTCTTGGCGAGGCGGCGGTTGGAGAGACCGAGGCGGCACGTGCCTTCTTTGCAGATCCCGCCGGTTTCGACGAGTGGCTGAGTGCCTGGCGGGCAAGGCTGAGCAGGGAGGGCATTGAACCCGGCGCGGTCAAGGCCGCGATGGATGAAGTCAATCCGCTTTACATTCCGCGCAATCACAAGGTGGAAGAAGCGCTTGCGGCCGCCGAGGGCGGCGACTATGCCCCGGTCAACAAGCTGCTCGAAGCCGTGAAGTCGCCGTTCGAGGAAAGACCGGGCTTCGAAACCTACGCGGAACCGGCACCGGAGGATTTCGGGCCGTACCAGACCTTTTGCGGCACTTGAGGCAGCCTTGCCGCCTCAAGTAACGAGCTTCTCGACCAGAAAATCCATCTCCTGTTCGAGAAGGTGTCCGGACAGGCCGATGAACCTTTCCTCGAGACTGATCGTCACCAGTCCGTGCACGGCGGCAAAGCACGTGCGGGTGCGGGCCGCCAGAGCGTCATCGACCAGCGCCGGGTCCAGCACCCGCAAGGGCCCCGCAATGAAGCCGAGCAGCGCGACGTTTTCCTGGATATGCCACTCGGGCACGGGCTTGTCCTCCGGCAAACGGTGACCGAACAGGGTGACCCAGAGGTTCTTGTTGTGCCGGGCGAAAGCCAGGTAGGCCTGTGCCAGGGCCTTCAACTGGGCGACCGGATCGTCTGTCCCCTGCACGGCCGCAGCCATCACCTGCCTGATGCGGCCGAGCGTGACCGAATTGACCGCCGTCAGCAGCGCATCCTGGTCCTCGTAATGTTTATAGACGGAGCCGACCGAATAGCCCGCCTCTGCTGCGATCTTGCGGATGTTCACCGCCTCCTGTCCGCCGGCCTCCACCGCGGCAACCGCCGCTTCCAGCACTCTCCGGTGCGTTTCTTCGCTTTTCGCTTTCTGCAGTCCGGCCATTCCAGGCGCCCTTCATAAAAGTGAACTAGGTTCATTTTTTTCTTGACCTACCGCATTCGATATGGCTTTGTCAAATGGTGAACACTGTTCACTTTTGTGGAGGCGATATGTTCGAACCGTTCATCACGCAATTGAAAGCGTTGTTTCTTGACGGCGCAGCCGGTCATCACGACCGGCAATCCCTGGCGGGTCTCTCCGCCAATCTGCGCAGCGCGGCAGTATCCGTCCGTGCTGCCCAGGAAGCCCTCGCCCGGGCCCGGGCGGAGCAGCAGCAGGACCGCAGACGGCTCAGCCAGATCTGCACATCGATCGAGGACCTGGAAAACCGGGCGCGCAACGCCCTGCTGAAAGGTCTTGAACCGTTGGCGCGGGAGGCTGCAGAAGCCATCGCCCTGCTCGAAGACGAAAAGACCGATCTGGAAGCTGCCATCCAATCCTTCGATCAGGATCTCGCCCGCCTGACCGACACCTTGCACCGGGCCCAAAGCCGCCTGCGCGCCCTGAAGCGGGGCGAGCGGACGGCAGACGTCCGCGACCGGATCCAGAAGGCCCAGTCGCTCGGGGCCGGCGCCGGACAGTCGGCACTGACCCGGGCGGAAGATCAGCTGGAGGAAATCCTGCACCGCCAGGAACGGGACCAGCTGGCGGACGTGGAATTCGACGCCCTGTCCATTTCCGGACGCCCGCAAGCGCTCATCGAAAAGCTGGGCGATGCCGGCTGCGGCGAACCCGTTAGGAACAGTGCGGACGACGTTCTCGCCCGCCTCAAATCCGAGATCCCCCTCCTTCTGGAAAAAAGAGCAACTGAGAAAGGACACTCCCATGCAGGAACCGACGATCAAGCATTCCAACAACTGGATGATCTTCACCATGACCAGCTTTGCGGTGGCCGCCATCATGATGGCCCTTGGCATCTACAACCTGGAAGCCAGCTTCTCCGCCAAGGGCTTTTACGCCATGGCCGCGATCATGCTCGTCCACTCCGCCGTGACGTTGACCAAGACGCTGCGTGACCGGGACGAAGCCGAGAAGTTCCACAACCGTCTGGAAGACGCAAAGACCGAGAAGCTGTTGATGGACATCAACAAGCCGGAGCGGGTCTGACCCGCAATGACGAGCAACGGGCGCGCCGCTCGCGGCCGTCTCCGGAGCATCCTTTGTTCAGGTATCGCGGATAGGATGCTCCCGCACTTTGGAAACGATCGGCTTCTGCATTCAGGTTTCGGCCTGAATGCGGGCCGGTCCAGGAGGACAAGAATGAGCAAGTCCCTGATGACCACAAGGCGGTTCGCGCCGCTGTTCTGGACCCAGTTTCTCTCCGCCTTCAACGACAACTTCCTGAAGAATTCACTGGTTTTCCTGGTGCTGTTTCAGGTTGGTTCGGCAGGATCGGCAACCGGCACATCCGGGGCGCTGATCGCGCTGGCCGGCGCCGTCTTCATCGTTCCCTTTCTGGCCCTGTCCGCCCTCGGCGGGGAATTGGCCGACAAGCACGACAAGGCGAAACTGGCGCGCATCACCAAACTCGCCGAGGTTGGCGGAGCAGGTCTGGCCGTCGCCGGAATGGCATTCTCCTCCCTGCCCCTTCTTTTCTGCGCGCTCTTCGTTTTCGGGGCGATGTCCGCCCTCTTCAGTCCCGTCAAATACGGTCTGTTGCCCGACCATCTGCAAGCGGAAGAGTTGCCCCGCGCCAACGCCTGGATCGAAGCCGGAACCTTTCTGGCGATACTGGGCGGAACGATATCCGCCGGGCTCCTGTTTGCCATGAGCGCCCCGGCCCTCGTATTCGCCCCTGTCATGCTGGCGCTGGCACTCGCCTGCTATGCCTTGAGCCGCCAGATCCCGGCCGCGCCCGCAGCAGCCCCTGACCTCAGGATCGACTGGAACATTGCCACCTCGACCTGGCAGGTTCTTTCCGATCTCGCCCGTGACAAGCGCCTCTTCCGCGTGGCGCTGATGAACGCCTGGTTCTGGATGACCGGCGCCGTCGTCATGGCGGTCCTGCCGCTCATGGTCCGCGACAGTCTCGGCGGCGGTCAGATCGCGATCACCTATTTCCTGACCATCTTTGCCGTTTCGATCGGCATCGGATCGGCGCTCGCCGCCTGGATTTCCGCCGGCCGGGTGGTTCTGCTGCCCGCACCGGTGGGCACCGCGCTCATGGCATTCTTCTGCTTCGACGCAGCCCTGGCGCTGGCGGGATTGCGGGTCGCCCCGGCAGCTTCCGGCCTGGGCGAGTTCCTGCAGGGCGAAGGCGTTCTGCGCCTCAGCGTCGATATGGCCGGACTGGCGATTGCCGGGGCGCTTCTGGTGGTCCCGACATTCACCGCCCTGCAGACATGGGCAAAACCGGAGAGCCGCGCACGGCGCATTGCAGCCGCCAATGCGCTCGGCGCAGCGATGATGACGACCGGCGGCCTGTTGCTCGCCGGGGCGCAGAAAGCGGGTATCTCCCTGCCTGTCATCATGCTGTGCCTGGCGATCCTCAATGTCCTGGCCGCGATCGCAATGCTGAAACTCCTGCCGACGCAGCCGATGCGCGATGCGATTTCCATTCTCTACCGGGCCATCTTCCGGATGGAAGTCAAGGGCATGGAGAACCTGGAAAAGGCCGGCGACGCCCCGATCCTGGCGCTGAACCACGTGAGCTATCTCGATGCGGGCCTCGCCCTGACCCTGACGGACAAGACGCCGACCTTTGCCATCGATTACGAGGTCGCCAGCCGCTGGTGGGTAAAGCCGTTCCTGTCGCTGGCCAACGCACTGCCGATCAACCCCGCCAAACCGATGGCGACCCGGTCGCTGATCAAGGTGGTGAACTCCGGCGAGCCGATGGTGATCTTTCCCGAAGGCCGTCTGACGGTCACCGGCAGCCTGATGAAGGTCTATGACGGCGCGGCCATGGTGGCCGACAAGACCGGCGCCATGATCGTGCCGATCCGCATCGACGGACTGGAAAAGACACCGTTTTCCTATCTGAGCCCCAGCCAGATCCGCAAGCGCCTGTTCCCGAAGGTGAAGGTGACCATCATGGAACCCAGGCGCCTGGAGCTGCCGGCAGACCTCAGAGGACGCAAGCGCCGGGCAGCGGCGGGCGCGGAGCTCTACCAGATCATGTCCGACCTGATGTTCGAGACCAGTCTCGCGGACAACAAGACCATCCTGGAGAAGGTCATCGCCACGGCACGGGAACGGGGCATGTCCGAAACGGCGGTGGAAGATCCGATCACCGGGAAGCTGAGCTACGGCAGACTGCTGACGGGCGCTTCGGTCCTCGGCCGCAAGATCACGGCCTTGACCGCGGGCCAGGAGACGCTCGGCGTCATGCTGCCCAATGCCAACGGCTCCGTCGTCACCATGCTGGCGGTGATGTCGGCCGGCAAGGTACCTGCCATGATCAACTTCACCGCCGGGCTGGAAAACGTCCTCTCGGCGTGCCGCACGGCGCAGGTCACGACGATCCTCTCGTCACGGGCCTTTGTAAAACAGGCCCGGCTGGAGGCCCTGGCCGAAGGACTGGAGCCGCATGTCTCCTTCATCTGGCTGGACGATGTGCGCGAGACGATCGGGTTCTCCGACAAGATCCGCGGCCTCTTGAGCCGCAAGGGCCCGCTCGCCTGTCGTGCCGCAAACGACACGGCGGTGATCCTCTTCACCTCCGGTTCGGAAGGCAAGCCGAAAGGCGTGGTGCTGACCCACAGGAACATCCTCGCCAACGCCACCCAGGCAGCGGCGCGGATCGATTTCACGCCATCGGACAAGGTCTTCAACGTGCTGCCGATGTTCCATTCCTTCGGCCTGACGGCGGGCACCATCCTGCCGCTGATCTCCGGCGTGCCGGCCTATTTCTATCCCTCGCCATTGCACTACCGGATCATCCCCGAGCTGATCTATTCCTCCAACGCCACCATCCTGTTCGGCACGGACACCTTCCTGAACGGCTACGCACGGGTGGCGCATGCCTATGACTTCCGCTCCTTGCGCTACTGCTTTGCCGGGGCGGAGCCGGTCAAGCCCGCAACGCGTCAGATCTACATGGAACGCTTCGGGCTGCGCGTGCTGGAGGGTTACGGCGTTACTGAAACAGCCCCGGTCATCGCGATCAACACGCCGATGTTCAACAAGCCGGGTACGGTCGGCAAGCTGATGCCGGGCATGGCGGCGCGACTGGAGCCGGTGCCGGGTGTCGAAACCGGCGGCCGCCTCCATGTCAGCGGACCGAATGTCATGGTCGGCTATCTCATGGCGGACAGTCCAGGTGTCATTGAACCTCTGGTCGACGGCTGGCACGACACGGGCGATATCGTCGAAATCGATGAGGACGGCTTCATTTCCATCAAGGGCCGCGCCAAACGCTTCGCCAAGATCGGCGGCGAAATGGTCTCCCTGGCCGCGGTTGAAGCCTTGGCGAGCCAGATCTGGCCGGATCACCTTTCCGCTGTCGCCGCCGTAAAGGACGAGCGCAAGGGCGAGAAACTCATCCTCGTCACCGAATGCCCGCACGCCTCGCGTTCTGACTTCATTGAACAGGCAAAGGCCCGAGGCGCGCAGGATCTGATGATCCCGGCGGAAATCCGCGTCGTGCCCGCGGTTCCTGTTCTGGGATCGGGCAAGCTGGACTTCGCCGGCGTCGTGAGGCTGGTCGGAGATGGTTCGAAGCTGACAGAGGCTGCATGACCATCGGAGCGGCCGCATCCCGTTCGCGAGGGTGCGGCCCGAACCAATTCACACCTTGTCCATACGGGGCTTCTGCGCATAGTCTCGCGCAAACAGCGCAAGCTGGCCGACCCAAACTCCGGAATGAGGGAAGCTCCGATATGTCCACACCCGCCTATGACGACCAGAACGTCTTTGCCAGGATCCTGCGCGCGGAACTGCCGAGCCACAAACTCTACGAAGACGAGAAGACGGTGGCAATCATGGACATCATGCCGCGTGGCGACGGCCATGTCCTGGTGATCCCGAAGGCGCCGTCCCGCAATATTCTCGACATTGCCACGGAAGACCTCAATGCGGTGATGGCAACGGTCCAGAAGATGGGCGCCACGGTCATCAAGGCGTTCGACGCCGATGGGCTGACCGTCCAGCAGTTTTCCGAGCCCGCGGGCGGTCAGGTGGTGTTCCACACCCACGTTCACGTCATCCCGCGCTTTGAAGGCGTTCCGCTGAAACCCCACACGGGCGAGATGGCGGACAATGAACTGCTGGCGTCACAGGCGGACAAGATCCGGGCCGCGCTCTCATAAATGCGCGGCCGGTTTCCTCACGCCACGCCGGCCCGCTCTGCGGCGTCCGCCTGCTCGACCGCCAGGCGCTGGTCGTCCTGTATCACGTTTCGCACGGCAGGACGCTCGTAAAACCGGTCCGTATAGGCTTTGAACTCGTCCAGTTCCGGCACGATGCCGAACATCATACCCCACCTGAGACCCATGCCCCACAGGACGTCGACCGCGGTCATCCGGTCGCCGAGCACGTAAGGACCCTTGGAAAGCTGTGCGCGCATGTTCTCGATCACCGTATCGAAACTGCCATAGGCTGATATGGAATGCGGCGCCTCTTCCCGTTGCAGGGCGCGGTCGATCAGGGCCGGCTCGAAGCAGGACGCCATGTGCACGAACCAGCGCAGATACGGCCCGCGGCGCGGGTCGTCCAGTGCAGGTGCCAGGCCCTTTTCGGGAAACAGATCGGCCAGATAGACGTAGATTGCGACCTGTTCGGTGATAACCGCATCTCCATGACGCAGAGCCGGCACCTTTCCTGCGGGATTGATCGCCAGATAGTCCGGTTTCCGGTTTTCACCGAGCTTGAAGTTCAGCACATTCAGCTTGTAGGGCGCATCCAGTTCCTCCAGAAGTACGCGAACACCCGTCGCACGGGTTTGCGGCGCATAAAAGAGTTCCACCTGATCCGCCATTCCTGCTCCTCCTTCAGTCAGTCACCAGCCAAGCCTATCAAACGCCAGCCAGCCGCACAGCAAAAATGCTTCCGCTGCCAGCACACCGACGAAGACCCGCTGCCGCGACGCGAAAAAGGCGGCAAATCCGAAGCCGGTCGCGGCCAGGCGCAGCCACAGAGGTGTTTCGGCCAGCACCCCTTGCGGAAACAGGATCAGCTTGGAAATCACGCCCGCCACCAGAGCGGTGGCAACGCAGCGCACCCAGATGAGCAATTCACCGTCTTCACGCAGTTTTCCACCCGCAAAGACGCCAAGCCAGCGCCAGACATCCGTCGCCAGCCATCCCGCCACGAGGATCATCACGAACGGCCACCACCAGGTTCCGGTCATGACAGTCCCCTGCGGGCAACCCGTGTGCCGGCATAAGCCAGCGTACCGCCCGCAAGACCGGTCCACAGCAGATCAAGGCCCGGCAGGTAGACAAAGAACAACGGGCCGAACACCAGCCCCGCAAGCATGGCAACCCTGTCCGCATTCAGCCTGGAGGCGCCCCAGAGGGAGCACAGGAAATAGATCGGCGTCAGCAGGAACAACGCCCCCGCCACCATGTCCGGCATCCGCTCGACCAGGAGATAGGCAATGCCCGTCATGCAGAAGACGAAACTCGACACGGCGCCGCCGAAGCCGACGAAGAACGGCAGCCGTCCCTCCTTCGGCAGGTCCGGCAGGTGCTTCATCGCATACACCCATGCGGTCACAGCGACAAAATGCGAGGCGATCAGCAACTGCCAGTTCCTGGTCTTGCCGGGCACCTTGACCAGCGGCATCAGCGCCATCGTCATCGGCATCAGGCGCACGGACGCAAGCGCGACGGCGATCGCCGCCGGGATCAGTCCCATCCCTGAGGAAAGCGCGCCGGTCAGAACCACGACCGACGGCAGCGCCCAGATGAACCCGGTCATCGCCAGGGTCTCGTAGATCGTCAGCCCGGTCTCCCGCGCCAGGCTTGCATAACCGACGAATGCGGCGGTCAGGATAAAGGCGGGAATCGACACGGCAGAGCGCGCACCACGCAGCATCCAGACCTTGCCGGACACTGTTGGCGCTGCAGACGTGGACGGATGTGCGGGCCGTTCTGGAACAGTCATGGAACGAACTCGGGAGCTCTTATTAGTAAGGTAGCCTTATCTTTCACCGGAAAATCTGTCCAGTGCAACCAGTGCAAAGATCGAACCCCTCCTTACACCGATCGCGTCAAGCCGCCGTCGATGCGAATGTTCTGTCCGGTGATATAGGCCGCCTCGTCGCTTGCCAGAAAGGAAACAAGACTCGACACCTCGTCAGACCTTCCATAGCGGCCCATGGGAATGCGCGCGAGACGATCCTGCTTTTCAGCGATGCTGTCGATGAACCCCGGCAGAATGTTGTTCATGCGCACGTTGCTGGGGGCATATTTGTCGGCAAAAAGCTTGGTGAAGCTGGCGAGCGCTGCACGGAACACACCGGAGGTCGGAAACATCGGGTCCGGCTCAAATGTGGCAAAGGTCGAGATGTTGACAATGGTGCCGCCACCCTGTTCCACCATGACAGGCGCCACCAGCCGGCTCGGACGGATGACGTTCATCAGATAGACGTCCATTCCCTGATGCCAGTCCTCGTCGGTGATACCGAGAATATCACCCTTGGGCCCATGCCCTGCCGAATTGATTAAAACATCAATCCGGCCAAATGCATCCATGGACTTTTGAACAAAAGACGTCAGGTCCTCAGGTTTCAGGTTGGACCCCGTATGGCCGATTCCGCCAAGTTCCCGCGCCAGGGCTTCGCCCTTTCCCGACGATGACAGGATCGCAACCCGGAATCCGTCGGCTGCCAGCCGCCGAGCCGCTTCCGCCCCCATTCCCGAACCGCCCGCCGTGATCAGCGCAACTCTGTTTTCCTTCATTCCACCTCTCCTTGCAGTCATCGCTGACGGTCGACACAAGCTAGAAACCGGTGAACCGCACGACAAATGATTTTGCTGAATGAGTTTGATCAGGAACCGGAATGCAACGGCTGCACGACGTGCCCAAAAACAAAAAGCCCCGGACGAACCGGGGCTTTTCGATGTATTGAACGCGGCTCAGTCGGCCAGAGGCACTTTGGGCACCAGGCTCTTCTTGGGCGAACCGCCCTTTCCGGGAGACGGCTTGGTGTCCTTGGAAGCCGCCGGCTTGGCTGCCGGTTTGCGCCTGCGCTTCTGCTTCGGCTTGCTCTCCGCCTTGGGTTTCCTGGGCGGCATTGCCCGCTCCTCGATGCTTTCGAGCAACAGGCCCTTGCCGTCCTCGGAGACGGACACCTTGACCATCCCACCCTTCTTCAGCTTGCCGAACAGAACCTCATCGGCAAGTGGCCGCTTGATGTGTTCCTGAATGATCCGGCCAAGCGGGCGGGCGCCCATCTGACTGTCGTATCCCTTGTCCGCCAGCCATTTGACCGCGTCATCGGTAAGCTCGAAGGTGACGCCGCGATCCGCCAGTTGCACTTCAAGCTGCATGACGAACTTCTCGACCACCTTGTGGACCACTTCCATCGGCAGACTGCCGAACGGAATGACCGCATCGAGACGGTTGCGGAATTCTGGCGTAAACAGCTTGTTGATTGCCTCCGCGTCGTCGCCTTCCCGCTTTACGCGGTTGAAGCCGACCGGCATTTTCGCCATGTCCGCCGCGCCCGCATTCGTGGTCATGATCAGGATGACATTGCGGAAGTCGACCTGCTTGCCGTTGTGGTCGGTCAGCTTGCCGTGGTCCATCACCTGCAGCAGGATGTTGAACAGGTCCGGATGGGCCTTCTCGATCTCATCGAGCAGCAGCACGCAGTGCGGATGCTGGTCGACGCCATCGGTCAGAAGGCCGCCCTGATCAAAGCCGACATAGCCCGGAGGCGCGCCGATCAGGCGGGACACCGTATGACGCTCCATGTATTCCGACATGTCGAAGCGAATCAGTTCCACGCCCATGGACGACGCCAGCTGACGTGCGACCTCGGTCTTGCCGACGCCGGTCGGGCCCGAGAACAGATAGCTGCCGATCGGCTTGTCCGGTTCGCGCAGGCCCGCGCGGGCGAGCTTAATGGCGGAGGCCAGCGTCTCGATGGCCTCGTCCTGGCCATAGACGACCCGCTTCAGGTCCTTGCCCAGGTTCTCCAGCACCTCCGCATCGTCCTTGGAAACGGATTTCGGCGGGATCCGCGCCATGGTGGCAATGGTATGTTCGATTTCCTTCACGCCGATGGTCTTCCGGCGCCGGCCTTCGGGAACCAGCATCTGCGAGGCTCCGGTCTCGTCCAGAACATCGATCGCCTTGTCCGGCAGTTTCCTGTCGGAGATGTATTTCGCCGACAGTTCCACCGCCGTCTTTATGGCGTCGTTGGTGTAGCGAACCTTGTGGAACGCCTCGAAATAGGGCTTCAGGCCTTTCAGGATATCGATCGCATCCGGGATGGACGGCTCGTTGACGTCGATCTTCTGGAAGCGCCGCACGAGCGCCCGGTCCTTCTCGAAGAACTGGCGGTATTCCTTGTAGGTCGTCGAGCCGATGCAACGGATCGTGCCGGACGCCAGCGCCGGCTTGAGCAGGTTGGACGCATCCATCGCCCCGCCGGAGGTCGCCCCCGCGCCGATCACCGTGTGGATTTCGTCGATGAACATCACCGCGCCGGGATAGTCCTCGACTTCCTTGACCACCTGTTTCAGGCGCTCTTCGAAGTCGCCGCGATAGCGCGTGCCGGCCAGAAGCGCTCCCATATCCAGAGAGAAGATGGTCGCGTCCTTCAGGACGTCCGGCACATCTTCGTTGACGATGCGATGCGCAAGGCCTTCGGCGATCGCCGTCTTGCCGACGCCGGGATCGCCGACGAAAAGCGGATTGTTCTTCGAACGGCGGCAGAGGATCTGGATCGTGCGCTGGATCTCGCTGTCCCGGCCGATCAGCGGGTCGATCTTGCCGCTCAGGGCCTTCTCGTTGAGATTGACGCAGTAAGCTTCCAGGGCGTCCGTCTTCTGGTTGGCCTTTTTCTCCGTTTCAGCCCCCGGCAGGATATCCTCCTCGTCCGTCCCGTCCACCGGACGGGCCTCGGACATGCCCGGGCGCTTCGCGATGCCGTGCGAAATGTAGTTCACCGCGTCGTAGCGGGTCATGTCCTGGTCCTGCAGGAAATAGGCTGCATGACTTTCACGCTCGGCAAAGATCGCAACGAGCACATTGGCTCCGGTCACCTCTTCGCGTCCGGACGACTGGACATGGATCACCGCCCGCTGGATCACACGCTGGAATCCGGCGGTTGGCTTGGAATCTTCGTCGCTGTCGGTGACCAGATTGTCCAGTTCGGTCTCGATGTATTCCAGGAGATTCCGGCGGATCATATCCAAGTCGACGTTGCAGGCTCGCATAACGGCGGCCGCATCCTGATCGTCCAGCAGAGCCAGAAGAAGATGCTCAAGCGTCGCGTACTCCTGCTGGCGCTCATTCGCGAGCGCCAAGGCCTGGTGGAGGGCTTTTTCAAGACTTCGTGAGAAGGAAGGCACGTGCGTTTGTCCTCACTTTTTTTCCATGACGCATTGCAGAGGATGCTGATGCTTACGCGCAAAATCCATCACCTGGGTCACTTTGGTTTCCGCGACTTCGTAGGAATATATTCCGCATTCCCCGACGCCGTGATGGTGAACGTGCAACATGATGCGTGTCGCCTCTTCGCGGTTCTTCTGGAAGAAGTTCTCCACGACATGGATGACGAACTCCATAGGAGTGTAATCATCGTTCAAAAGCAGCACACGATAGAGATTGGGCCGCTTGGTAACCGTCTTTGTCCGGGTGACAACAACCGCTCCGGTGTCGCCACCGTCATCGCCATAATCAGAACCCGCCGACATTTCCGCTTCTACTACCTCTATCAGTCCGGCCATCCTCAGTTTTCACTCCAGCCACAGGCAAACGAACAGTGCTGGTCCGGAGTTTCATCCGCAGCGCTGGCCTCGCGCCGCCGATCCATGTGCTTCGCCGGTAATCCTGCCGCGCAAGCCGCTCTCGCGCAATGGTCGATTTCATCAACATATCGGTAAACAGCGCATTTCACAGATGCGCAGCCCCGTCAAATCTGAATGTAGGTTACTCAAAAGCGATTAAAAGATGGGAAGGTATCGCAATTCCGGCATGGCCGCGAAAGGCCGGGGCAAACTGTCACGAAATCGGCAAAACTGTGCATATACGAAAAAACCCGACTCAAATGAGCCGGGTTCCAATTCCGTCGCCTTCGGCAGCTCTGGATGACGATCACTTCGTCATTTTGCCGAACATGCTTTCGTAAGGCTTGTAAGCGTCCTTGGACAGGTCGGTGAACATTTCACCAAGCTTCGTCATTTCGCCGACAAAACCCTCATAAGTGGTTTTCATGTAGTCGGCCTGCGCTTCGAATGCCTTGTCCGGAGATTTGGTGGAGACCAGTTTCTCAACTGCAGCAGCACCTTCTTCGAAGGACTTTTTCTGGTAGTCGGCAACCTCGGCGGCGATTGCCTGGAAACCCTTGCTCACGGATCCCATGGTTTCCATCGCCAGTTCCATGTTGTCTTTGCTGAGTTTCTGGATTTCGTCGAAATTGTTCATCATCTAACTGCCCTCATCGGCGGACCGGCCCTAGAGCCCATGCAACGGCCCAATAGACTGCCGGGCACGCATCGCGTTACCTAACGGGAGTTTTATAATGCACTGCACAATCGATGTCAACATTCTTTTGCAGTGCAATAACAACCCTTACGCGAAACTACGTATCCCTGAGACAGCGTCGCTATCTAAAGGCGAAATTCGGTAGGCCGTTGAAGATCCGCGCCTCCACCACCACTGCGCGAAATACAATGACACAATGCAGAAAGCAAATACTTCCGGGTTCACAGGACACTTCTGCAAGACCATCAGATGGAATTTAACTTATGGCTATAATTTTGCAGAATTTAACAATTACTATAGCAAAAATCAAATGTAATTACACAGAAACTTTCAATGAATACATAGACCCGCAAATTAACCAAGGATTAACCCTGATAAAATTCTATTTTTTTAAGTGTTTTTTGGGTCATCTATTTACACATTCGTAACCGTGTTTCCATCAAATATCCCTGAGATTGACGGAGCGGCGGAATGTATCGCACGGGGGTTCAGATCCAACCCGCGCAGCTCCAGACACCAACCACCTGACCCGGAATGGGATAGTAACCGTGTTTGGCATACGTTTTCTTAGTAGCATTCGGGCAGTTGCCCGCACAGGAAAGATCCTGACCCTCAGCCTCCTCCTGCTGGGTGCGCCGGCGAGTGCATTGGCGAACTCCAAATATGCGGGCATTGTCGTTGACGCCAAGACCGGCAAGACGCTCTACTCCTCATCCGCGGACGAGTACCGCTACCCGGCCTCGCTCACAAAGATCATGACGCTTTACGTGGTCTTCGAGGAGCTTGAGGCCGGACGCCTTTCGTTGGACTCCCGGTTGAAGGTTTCCAACTACGCGTCGGGCCGCCCGCCGTCAAAGCTCGGACTGAAGACGGGCACCACCATCAAGGTCAAGGACGCAATCCTTGCGCTGGTGACGAAGTCGGCCAATGACGTTGCCACGGTCGTCGCGGAAAACATCGAAGGTTCGGAATCAAAGTTTGCCGAACGCATGACCCGCACCGCGCGTCAGCTCGGCATGAGCAAGACCACGTTCCGGAACCCGCACGGCCTGCCGAATTCCCGCCAGCGGACCACCGCGCGCGACATGGCCACTCTCGGCCGCGCCATCCAGGAGCGTTTTCCGCAGCATTACGGCTATTTCAAAACCCGTTCCTACACCTACAAGGGCCGCAGGTACGGCAACCACAACAGGCTGCTGGGCCGGGTGGAAGGCGTTGACGGCATCAAGACCGGTTACATCAACGCTTCGGGCTACAACCTGGTGACGTCGGTCAAGCGTGACGGCCGCTACATCGTGGCCGTGGTGATGGGCGGAAGAACCGGCGCATCCCGCAATGCCTGGATGACCAAACTCATCGGCGAGTACCTTCCCAAGGCCAGCCCGGGACCGAAAACGGCACCGGCAATCGCCCTGCGCAATGTCGAGCCCCGTTTTGTCGCCGCCAAGCTCGAGAACCCGCCCTTGCCGGCGGCAAAACCGGGCAGCGAACCGGCGGCTGGTGCACCGATGGTTCTGGCCTTTACCGCGCCTGCGAAAGCCGAGGCGGTTCCCATGCCGTCTCCCGAACCGGTTCCCGGCTTCGACTCCGTTCCCATTCCGCCGAAGATTGTGAAGCAACGCTTCGACAGCACATTTGCCGTCGCCACGACGCTGCCGCCGATCCCGCCGGAAAACCCTGACGACTCCTTCACGACCAATTCGATCTCCAGGACCGCATTGCTGGAGGCAGCCCGTGAACAAACCGCTGGCGGCGGCGCCACCCAGGTTGCATCCGCCGCAGCGGAGCCTGCCGGATCGCGCAGCGTGGAAACCGTTCCCGTCGACGCGACGCCGGTCGAGACAGTCAGCGCCGTGGTTGCGCAGGGCGACGCTGCAGACGACACGGACGGGGATACCGTCACGGTCGCCACCAGCGACACCCGCGACATCGAACCGGGCTGGCAGGTGCAGATTGCGGCAACGGAATCGGAAGGCCAGGCGATCACGATGCTGAAAAACGCCAAGGCCAAAACCGGCGCAGCCCTGCGCGGCCGCTCGCCCTACACAGAACCCGTCGAAACCGACGGACAGACCCTCTACCGTGCCCGCTTCGTCGGCTTTGAAACCAAGACGGCAGCGTGGAACGCATGCAAAACCCTGAAAAAGGCCAAATACGCCTGCTTCGCCATCTATCAGTAACCGCGTACGGATGCCGTCAATGTCTTCTGAGAAGCGTGTCTTTAGCCTCGTTGATTTTCGCCGCGAGGAAACCGGATCCTCCCTGGTCGGGATGAACCCGCATCATAAGCCGGCGGTGGGCGGCGCGAATTTCCGCGTCCCCGGCATCGGGAGAAAGCCCCAGGATCTGGTAGGCCTCCTCATTTGTCATGGGGCCCGAGCTCGCCGCGCTTCCCTGCCCCTCTGCTCCATCCGCCTCGAAGTGTTCTCGCCAGGCGGCAAGCCGGCGGTCGAGATAAGCTTCGACTAGTTTCTGACTTTGAGGGTCCTGTGCCGTTTCGCGCCAGAACGTGTGCAGCTCCTCGTCACTCAGGTCATCCAGGCTGCAGCCCTGATAGCCGCCCGCCAGTATGGTACCGGTCATGACGCCGGTATCATGATCCAGCTCCATTTCGACCATCGCCGTACGCACGCGAGATCTCTGCCCGGTAGCCTTTTTCGGATTGTAGCCGCCCGACAGCCCTCGAAGGCCTGACAGGCCGAGGAGCGACAGTCCGAGCCCGAATAGCGGAATGGCGAAAACCACCCTCCCCGCAAAAGCAAACAGCGCCGCAAGGGCAATCAGGAAGATCCCGCCAAAGATCCGGATATTCTGTGCCAGCTTGGCCGGATTCGCCTGCACGAAGCTCCGTCCCGCGGTAAGCAGAGCAACGAGCAGGATGAGTCCGATGAGCAGGTAGATCATGTGGCGGATCTGATGCGATGTGACTTGGAGCGACGGCGGAATGCAGCCCTCTCGGCAAGCTCTGTTACACAGCGCACTTTGGCGCAGGGGTCAAGCCGCGCCGTCTGCCGTGCCGGCAGACACGGAGCCCGGGTGGAACGAACCATGTCAATTGCCTTTCGTTCCAAGCTGTTGCAAGAGCAGCCGCGCACCCTGCCCACCCCGCTTCTCCAGGGCCTGCAGTGCCTTGCGGCCCCCGCTGGCAAACACGGCAACGGCCTTCAGGAGCTCCGCAAGCTGCTGGGCTGAACCGGAATCGAATGGGCAATAGGCCCCGTTGGTCAGCCGTGCCATTTCCCGGAACGCCCGCTCGGCCACACTGTCGCGACCTTCCTGAAACAGGAACATGGGAACGCCGAGCAATCCCAGTTGTCCTGCCCGGTCACACAGCAGGTCGACGTCCTCCTCCATGCAGTCGCCCACATAGACCAGGGCCGCAATCTTTTCCTTCTGAGCCGCCGACAGGGCTGCGGAGAGCACCTTGCGGATCTGCGTGTGTCCACCCTGGCAGGTAATCCGGCTCATCGCCTGGGCCAGGGCTTCCCCGCTTTCAAACCAACGGGAGGCCCTGCACTCTCCAAAACCACGAAAATAGACTAGTTTGATTTTCACCCCGCCCACATTGCCGGCCTCCCGGAACATCTCCCCCTGAATCTGACAGGCCCGGTCCCATGTGGGCTGGCGGCTCATGGTCGCATCGAGTGCGAAGATCAGCCGTCCGTCACTTCCGGCTTGCGGTTCGATTTCGCCGGCCTTTTGCAGAAATTCCGAGATCTCGGACGCGGCCGAGGGAACGTCGGCCCCTTGGCGGACCAGCGCCTCTTTCGCGTCATTTCGGGTTTTTGCCATTCCAGCCGGTCCTTCATGCCCTGATCCAATATTCAAATTGGGTCCGGCAGCGCGGTTTGGCAAGTTCGACCGCATTGCCCGCGCCAGCAGGCCGGGCCCCTTCAAAGCAGGCAGAGCTCCGTCAGGTCACGGCGCATGGCATCCGAAATTGCCGAAGAATCGCCCGAGAGCCGCAGATCACCCGGTGCATCCGCCGCTTTCAGGTACCGCCAGCCCTGGAACGGCCGCTTCGGCTGATACTGGGTGAGGATCAATCGCGGCTCGAGAACCAGATCGCAACGCTTGATCCCTGCATCGTCCGTGAACGGCCGGATGTCGATGAGGTGCTGGCGCGCCTGAATCTTGCCCTTGATCACCCAGTAGAGTGAACCGCCGTCCAGCAGTTCGTCCTTGCGGGTCGGCACCATGCGCGTGGTGTGGGTCGTCTGCTCGGGAAGGCCCGCGGCACGGGCCTGTTCCACGCGAAAATCGATCCAGGCCTGCAGGGACTCGGCGCTGTCGGCGCCCACACACAGCTTTAGCAGATGCAAGGTCATGACCTTTCACCTAACAGGCCTGCCGGAGAGGTCAAGTTCGCCGCACAACGCAGCAGTGGATTTTGCACAAGGGCGGCCTGCTTGGCCTTGCACGGCACCAGCGAAAGGAGTTCTCTCTGCCTATGGACGTGTTTGTAACGGGCGGCACCGGCGACATCGGCGCCGCCGTGGTGAAAAGGCTGAAAAGCGACGGTGTCAGGGTCATAGGCCTGGCCCGTTCCGACGTGGCAGCGGAAAAGCTCAGGGCGTCGGGTGTCAGCGCCTACCCGGGCGATCTTCGCAGCCCGGAAAGCTGGGTCGGCCGCGCGGCATCGTGCGATGCGGTCGTCCATATGGGAGCAACCTTCTCCAACGACATGGGCCGTGTCGACCGGCAGTCCATGATCGCGCTGAAACAGGCCGCCAGGCATCGCAAGCAACCCCTGAAGGTCATCTATACCGGCGGCATCTGGCTCTATCCTGCCGCGGCGCGCGACAAGGTCATCACGGAAAAGACCTCCTTCTCGCCCCTCCCCGCCTTCCGGTTCATGACAGAAACCATCCGCACCCTGTCCCACGGAACGGACCTCAATCTGGCAGTGATCCACCCGGCCCTGGTCTGCAGCCGGCAATTCGGCCCAATCGCGGACATGACCAGGGCGCTCAAGGAAGGGATCACTTTCGAAACCCGCGCGACTGCCGACACGTTGTGGCCCCTGGTGGAGGTGGGTGACCTTGCCGCTCTTTATGCGCAGGTCCTCAAGCAGGCCCGTTTCCGGCTGTCGCTCATTGCAAGCTGCATTCCCGGCATCTCGGTCGGACACCTGGCCTCGCACATCTCCGCCCGGCACGGCCTGCCGCTGGATATAAGAACGCAGCCAGCGCCCGAGGATGCCGACCCGGATACCGACTGGAAGGCGGGCTATGCTCTGTCCCAAAACGTCGACGTCACCCATGCGCAGCGCGCGGCAGGGTGGCAGCCCGAGCATTCAACAATCGAAGATCTGGTTGTCGCGCTGTCAAGATAGCTGAAAGTCATCAGGATCGGCGGAAGGCACAGACATTCCGGCACGCGGCGAAGACTTTCTAAAGTTTTCTTAGTTTATCATTGGCGCAGTTCAAACGAATAGCTGCGCCAATGCCGATAAGAACACTTGCAACCTTCCTTGCCCTTGTCTTCCTTTCCATGCCTCTTCAGGCTGGGAACAGGTTGCCGGTGGGCGAGTTCCAGGTGATCAATTCGGCCGGATTTGTCCAGGAGGACGGCAACCGGCTGCCGCTTGCAACCGACCGGGATGTGGGCGCTGCCAGGATCAGCCGGGATGCGGACAGCCTGATCGTTGAAATCGACGGTTCGACAATCCGCCTGTTCTTGCTGGAGAACGGCCTTGCGTCGCTGCAATGGAACGCCGAGGACACGCCGCTGCTCCACAGCCGCGATATCCAGGCCCTCAATCACGGAAAGGCCCCCGATGAGATTCCTGCCTGGGGGCGGAGCTCATCTGGCCCGGGTCCGGTTCCGTTCAGATGGTTCTGCTGCCGCTCGGCACCGGCGCCTATACGGGGTTCCTGATCAGCCATCCGCAGGACAAGACCGTGGTCCGGCAAATGGAGTTCCGTCAGGTGTTCGGACCGGCGAACAGACCACAGGTCTCGGCCAGCTCCGGCAATACATCCAGATAAGGTGTCCGGCCGGGCCTGAAAAAACAAAAGGCGCAGCCTCTCGCTGCGCCTTTGTTCTGAAATGCGTCCTGCGACCTTACTTGGAAGCGGCGACGGCTTGTTGTGCACCTTCAACGTCGTTGAACAGAAGAACCATCGCCAATGCGATGCCCACTGCAGCGACAGTCCAAAGAGTGACGCTCCAACAAGATTTCTGCACGTTTTCGTCCATTAAAACCCTACACCCTGGTTATGTGGCATCGGCCCCTGCGAACTCGATTGTGGCGCCATTACGGCGAGGAGGTAAACGATCCCTTACCGTTTCGCAAGCGCAAAAAAAGCGTACCAGCTCTGCCCAAAATGCAGACCTCCTTTCCAGGCCGTTTTTCAACGGGTTACGGGCAAGCATCGTGATTTTTGCAGGCGTGCGGAAAACTCTGCTAAGACTTTGGACAGCCGGATTCGGCCCCTTTGTTGACCGCCTGAAAGGTTCGCGATGCACGCTCTTTCGCAATTGGACCTGGCCGCTGCCGCCTGGTTCCTTGTCGCGTGGTTCGGCTTCAATTTGCTGATTGATGTCAGTCCCTTGCGCAAGAAGACCCTGTCAAGCGCCATGGACCGGTACCGGCACGGATGGATGGTCGCCATGTGCACGCGGGAAGTGCGGATCATGGACACGGCCATCATGTCGGGCCTTCAGCAGGGAACCGCTTTTTTCGCCTCCACCGCCCTGCTGGCGATCGGCGGCTGCTTTGCGTTGCTGGATGCGACGGAGCGGATCGTTCAGGTGGCCGGCGATCTCTCCATCCCGGTTGCCCAGAGCCGCGCTCTTTGGGAAATCAAGGTGCTCGGCCTCATGACGATCTTCGCCTATGCCTTCTTCAAGTTTGGATGGGCCTACAGGCTGTTCAACTATTCAAGCATCATCATGGGCGCCGTACCCGAATGGGAGACGTCGTCGGGCGGAGACATCCGGAAAATGGCGCTTCAGGCCGGAGAACTCAATGTGCTCGCCGGCCGCCATTTCAACCGCGGCCAGCGCGCGTTCTTCTTCGCCATCGGCTTTCTGGGCTGGTTTGCCGGCCCTTATGTCTTCGCCGGCACAACCCTGGCGGTTCTCGTGGTGCTTGTCCGCCGTCAGTTCAGTTCGCGTGCGCGCAAGGTGGTGCTATCGGGGCAGTATCCGATCTCGGGACCGGCCGTCAGGTCGGGAGAATAGACCGAAACCGGCTCGTCGAAACCTTTCACCCGGTAGCGACCGTAGAGGCCGGAACGGCATCCCATGACACCGGCCAGCGCATCGGAGACCAGAACCTGGCGCTTCAGGTCCTTTGCAAGTTCTGCAATCCGTGCCGCCAGGTTGACCGCGGGGCCGACGACGGTGAAGTCGAGGCGGGTCTCACTGCCGACGTTGCCGTAGAACACGTCGCCGGCGTGAAGCGCTATCCCGACGCTCAGATCCGGTGTCATTGCGCATGTGTTGCAAGCGTTGATCGCCTCGATCCGCTTCATGGTGTCGCGCGCGGCCATCAGGGCCCGAAGAGCGGCGTCCCTGGCCTCTTCCTCCGTTTCGTAGGGAAAGATCGCCATGACCTCATCGCCGATGAACTTCAGCACTTCGCCGCCGTGGGCTTCCACTGCAGCCGTCATGGCGCCGAAATACCTGTTCAGGAAATGAACGATCTTGTCCGCCGGAATCGTGTTGGAAAGACGTGTGAACCCGCGGATATCGGCGAAGCTGACCACGGCCTTGATCCACTCCCCTTCTCCGCGGCGGGTGGTGCCGTCGAGCACTTTCAGCCCGGCCCGCGGACCGACATAAGTGTTCAGGACCGTCTCCGCCGTCCGGCGCAGCGTCTTCAACTCGCAGACCAGCGCAAGCGGCCGGATCAGGGAATCGAACACACTGAGGTGGGTCCTGGTAAATCCGCCTGCGGCTTTGGTCGCGAACGAGGCGACCTTCACCGAACCGTCGGAAAACGGCATCGGCAATGCGATGTAATCGGTATAGCCCTCGGCACCGAGCTCGATCGTGATCGGAAACTCGGCGGCCTTTGCCGGATTTTTTTCGATCTCTATGCGGACCGGCTGAAGCGTGTCGTGGACACGCTTGATCGGGCTGGCGGCATAATCGTCATCCGAACTGTTTTCGGCGGTGTAGAGCCTGAGTTCCTTCGTCCCGCCGCTGTTCCAGATTGCGGCTTCCGCGCGCACATTGGGATGAACTACCCAGATCCCCGTCGTGACGCGGTCCACCGGCACATTGCCGTCGCGCAGACGGGTGCCCAACTCGCTGACGATCTCCAGGGTATCCTTCAGTTGGGAAGCATCGCTGTAGAGCCACTGAACGATGTCTGCCGCAACAAGCGGCGCTTCGAGGACCATTTGCCCGCGTCCTTTCAAAATCTCCAAGACCGACAGTATATGGTGCACTGCGGTCCTCAGTAAAAGAGGCAGTGTTTGAATTCACGCCATCCGGTAGAAGTCAGTTTCCCGCTTCGGGCGCCGGAAAGAATGCGGTGCTACGCCCGCTCAGCCGGTAGGCCGCCAGTCCGACCCATTCCCTGAATGCGACGTCGAAACGGCGAAGCCCCTTGGAGGCGCCGCTGAAGCCGAGCGTCCGGTCTTCCTCCCCGCGCGTGCGGTAGTCGACCGGATAAGCCGTTATCCCGGTCCAGCCCGCCTGTTCAAAAACGCCCATGGAGCGGGGCATGTGATAGGCAGAGGTGACCAGAAGCCAGGTCTGTCCCGGCTGAGGGTCGACGAGCTTCTTCGTCAAGACGGCATTCTGCCAGGTGTTTCGCGAGACATCCTCCAGGATCACCCGATCGGGTGAAATCCCGAAATCCTCAAACAGCCGGGCTGCGCCTTCGGCCTCCGTCGCCTGGGCACTGACGATCACGCCCTGCCCGCCGCTGTGAATGACCTTTGTCTCGGGCAGCTGTGCGGCAAGGCGCGCGGTGATCGTGATGCGCTCGCCGGACGTCGTCAGGGCAGTGTCGCCCCGCCCGCCGGTGACGATCGTGTCGACGGCACCGCCCAGGACGATGATCCCGTCATAGCCGCTCAATTCGGCGGGCCGCGGAAACCGCTCCTCCAGCGGGAGAATCAGCCAGTTTGCCGCCGGTGAGAATCCGCAGAATGCCAGGCCCGCGATGCCTGTCCAGGCCATCAGACAGCCTCTGCCGCGCCACTTGGCGCGTGCGCTGACCATCAGCCCGAAAAGCACCATCGCAATCAGAAAGTTGGAAGGCTGGATGAAAAAGTAGCCAAGCTTGGCGAGATAGAAAAACATCAGACTACCGTCGGTCAGGACCATTAGGGGTGCCGTCGTCACGACCCTGCGCTTGGGCCGGATTTCGGTCTTCTGGGTTTCAACCACTTGCGATCAGATTAAACCGCTACGTGTTCCGGCGCTGCGAACTGCTGTTATCGTCCTGTAAAATGCTTGGCGTACGTAGCATGCGTTCTGCTGCGCACCCGACTCGCCGCCGAACGTGGAAGGCAGGTTGTTCGGCCTGAGGATTACCATTGCCAGTTTTACAAATGCAATAATCGTGATCGACGTCACAGGCCCCGCGGCCGGACTGCGTCACGTTGTATGGGCGTTTCCACGGAAATCTAGGATAGCCAGATGACACTTTACATGAAACTTGGCGGGCGCAAGACGATCATGCAGGCCATGCCTCGTCTGCAGGCGCGTCTGGAGGAGGATCCTTGTTTCGATCTCGGCCGGCTCCGCCACGGATTCGCCCGTTCCGACGACCTGAGCGAATTCCTGATCTTTCTGTGCGGCGGGGCTCCGTTCTATGACGGTGAGCCGGTTTCCAGGCTGCTGTCGCCGCTGTGTTCCAGTGCGGACACCTACCAACGCTTCGTCGATCACCTGGTCGCCGTGCTTTTCGACGGGCGCGCGGCCCAACGCGACGAGACTGAACTGCGCGATCTGATGGAACAGCTCCGCCCGCGGGTGCTCAACCCGAAACCAATCGCTCCTGTGCTGGTCTATTCGGTCGAACAGGACGTGCTGAGCGCATAGCCGCCCCGCGGCAAGCGAACAAAAACGCCGGAGGGAATTTCCTCCGGCGTTTCGATTCCGTCGATACGGCTTCGATCAATTTAGTTGAGCGCGGGTGACGTCAGCCCAGTTCACTCACACTGGTGACGACCTTGCCGACTAGACCGTATTCGATGCCTTCAGACGGGCTCATCCAGTAGTCGCGGTCGGTATCCTTGGCAATGCGCTCGATCGGCTGACCGGTCGCCTCCGAAAAGATCCGGTTCAAACGGTCGCGCATCTTGATGATTTCCCTGGCCTGGATCTCGATATCCGTCGCCATGCCGCCTGCCCCGCCGGACGGCTGGTGCAGCAGGAAGCGGGTGTTCGGGGTGCAGAAGCGCTGCTCCTTCGGTACGGAAACGTAGATCAGTGCACCGGCGCTGGCGACCCAGCCCATGCCCAGTATCCGCACTTCCGGCGAAATGAACTTGATGGCGTCATGGATCATGTCGCCGGATTCAACATGCCCACCCGGAGAGGACACGATGACGGTGATCGGATCGTTCGAGACCTGCGCCAGAGCCAGAAGGCGGGCACAAACGTCGCGTGCCAACTCCTGGCTCACCGGGCCGGTGATCAGAACTGTGCGCGCTTCGAACAGATGCTTGTCGACCTGGATCGACGGTTGCGTCTTGGTCTTTTCCTCGTCCTCTTCCTCATCGAGGCGTACGGGCACCGTGGTCGAATAATTTTTCATGCGCAGGATAAAGCTCCCTTGGCTGTTGGGCCGGCGGTTCCGGCATTTTCAACGGGCGAACGGAAGACTCCGCTGCCCCGGCGTTGGGTCCATGTGTAAGCGATGTAGCGAGCGCTCGCAAATGATGAAACCCTCAATAGCGTGAAAAGAGTTATCAGACTGGTATCAGGACCGGGTCCTGTGAATTCAATTGAAACGGCCTTGCCGTCTAAAGGGGCTTTTCCCGGTTGCCAGTAACCGCATGCCACAGCAGCAGCATCGCAAACGGCAGGGACGGCCAGACGAACCACAAGACGGAAAGGCCCGACGTCAGCAGGTTCAGGACGAAGAAGAAAGCGATCATGAGAACGCAGCCGCGGATGCGCCTGGGCTGCGCTCTCAACCACCGCCTCACCTGCTCGAAGCCGTTTGCAACTGCCTGGGTGTCCTTCTCCCATCTGGAGTCCTCGGCTGCATGTTCCTGATGAGGGGCGGCCGTTTCCGCCCCGCTTGAATGTCCGGACGGTTCCTGCGGGTCATTTCGCCCGCCCAGCCGGACCGAATAGGTTTCGACCGGGTCCGTGACATTCTTCACCTGGCGGAGCCCCTGCGGATCGAAGCCGAGCGCCATTTTTGTCCTGACCTGGTCATAGACGGATTGGGACAACATGATCCCGCCTTTCGGGGCGAGTTCCTGCAGTCGCGCGGCGACGTTTACGCCGTCGCCGTAGATGTCGTCCCCCTCCACCATGATGTCACCGAGATTGATGCCGATGCGGAATTCCATGCGCGTGGCATCCGGCACCTCCGCGTTGCGCAGCGACAGTTCGTTCTGGATGTCGACGGCACATTGGACAGCTTCGATGACGGATGAAAACTCGATGATGACCGCATCGCCCCAAGTGTTCACGATGCGCCCGTTGTGCCGCTCCGTCAGCGAAGACATCACGTCACGGTAGGCTTTGAGCCGGTTCAGTGTGCCGTCTTCGTCGCGCTCCATGAGCTTTGAATAATGTGCCACATCCGCGCACATGACAGCCGCGAGACGGCGTTTCACCCGTTGCATGGTCTCTTCCTTGAATAGCTTAGGAATGGGAAGCCAAACCGTTAATTGCAAGGACAATCGGCAGAATTCACAAATGCAGGTTAGCCTGAGTGATGCAATTGTCACATGATCATGCCGATTGTGTCAGGGATCGCAGCACTTGCAGTGCTTCCTCGGCCCGTTCTTCCGGAACAAAGACGTGATCGTGAAAAAAGGCGGCAACTACATTGGCTGAAATGCCATGGTCGGAGAGGGCGGCCGAAATCGCAGCCGTCAGGCCCACGGCATTGAGCGAGGAGTGCACGGCAAGCGTGATCCGCCGGAACCATTCGGCTTCCGCAAGACCGAGTTCTCGGGCCCGCTCGACCCCGAGAATGGCGGTCAGGCCTTCTGTTTCCGCGAAAAGTCCGATCGGATCATAGTCTGCAAGTTCCTGCACGGTCTTGGAGGCAAAGGTGCAAAAGACATAAGGCTGCGGATCCAGCATCGGCCGCATATTGGAAATCAATGTCGCCAGATCGGTCTCGCCGCGCATCCGTTCCTCGTTCCGTTACAATACCCGGCGCATCAGGGGTCGGCGCGGGCTGCGCCGGGCGATTTCCTCAAAGCCGTTGCGCCGGAATACAGGTGCAAAGCCTACGAGATCCTTCGCCCCACTGCAAGGGTTTATCGGTCTCGATCGGACAGGCATCCAGGATCCGCGCCCCTTGCGACGCGGCATGTTCGATAGCCGCTTCAAGCAGCCGGCACATCAGGCCGGACTTGCGATAGCCGCTGCGCATGTAGAAACAGGTGATGGCATGGGTCGCCCGGATCAACTCGCCGGTATCCGTATCGAGAGGTTTCGACGTCTTGCCCAGCTGAAAGCGCAGATATTGTTCACGCGGCCCCAGCGCCACCCAGCCGACAGCCATACCGTCGCGATAGGCCAGAAGTCCGGGTGCGGGACCATGGGTCACCTTGGTTTCGAACGCGTCCCGCCGTTCCTCACGGCTCAGGGCCTTCCAGTCCTTGCCGCGCATGAACGGCCACATGCACCAGCAGCCCGAACTGGCGCCTCGCTCGGGACCGAAAAGGTCGACCAGGTCTTTCCAACGCTCTGATGTCAGCGGATGGATTTGAAGGGCATCGGCACTGGCGGTCATCGGCTCATCTCCCGCACGCAGAAGAGCATGGAACAAAACCGGCGGCAATCCCGTCCCGCGGCGGGTAAGCGCAATCGGCCAGTGCCTTTCAACGGAGCGGGAGCCGGTCACGTGGACCGGCTCCCGCTATCGGCCGAGGGCTCGAGCCCGCATGACTCACTCGTCGAGCAGCATTTCAAATCCGCCATAGATAAGGCGCTTGCCGTCGAAAGGCATGCTGCTGACGTCACCCGGCATATCCGGATCTTCCATCACCTTTTTCATCCCTTCGTTGCGTACCTCCTTGGAGGGCCAGACGATCCATGAAAAGACAACGGTTTCGTTGGGCTCGCGTTTGACCGCCATCGGGAAGGACGTCACCTCCCCGTCCGGCACATCGTCGCCCCAGGTTTCGACCACCTTCAGGGCACCGTGCCTCTTGAAGATCGGCACGGTCATCTTTGCGAATTTCAGGTACTCGTCCTTATTGTCGGTCGGCACGGCGGCTACAAATCCGTCTACATACGCCATGTTTTTCTCCATTGGGTCCGTCGTCACGCGGCGGCTTCAAGGTCAGCAATATTGATCTTCTTCATCTGCATCAGAGCAGCGGAAACCCGGGCTGCGACGGCAGGATTGCCGGAATGCATCAGCCTCGGCAGTGCCTTGGGGACGATCTGCCAGCTGATTCCGAACCGGTCCGTCAGCCAGCCGCACGGTCCTTCCTCACCGCCGTCGGCCGTCAGCGCCTGCCAAAGCCGATCGGTCTCCGCTTGATCCTCCGTCAGTATGGAGATCGAGGTGAGATGGCTCGACTGCACGTCTGGATTGCCGTTCAGGATCATGTAGGGAGAACCACAGATTGTAAACTCCACAATCAGCACGGGGCCGTTGGGATCCGGACGATAGACCGTCTCGATCTCGCTGTCGGGAAGCAGCGACACATAGAACTCGGCCGCCTCCTCTCCCTTTTCCTTGAAAAACAGGCAGGTCCGCGCTTTCGCGCTGAAGTCGATCGAGCTGGCCGAGGCGCCCTCTTTCGCAGCTGTAGAGCGGGCCAGTTCGGCAAGCTGCGCCGATGCGGCCTTCCAGCCTTCCTCGAACCCCATTTCCAGATGCTTGTCGCGGGTGGCTTCCGTTGCGTGGCGGGCGCCCCAGACGAGGCGCGTGCCGCCATCCGGCAGGTCCGAGAGCTCGACGTAACCAGTCATGAAGGCATTTTCCCGCGGAACGAAATCTTCCGCAAAGGCGTCGGTAAAGGTCAGGCGTTTGCCGTCCACGACCTCCAGGAACATTCCAACGTTGTCAAAACGCTCGCCTTCCGGGCCGGCAAAAACACTGTTCATGCGGCCACCCGGACGCACGTCGAAATCAGCTTCGGCAACCGCCCAGGGTTTCGGGCAGAACCATTGCTTCAACAGGTCCGTATCCGTCCAGCAGCGCCAGACGACATGACGGGGAGCTGCGATCTTGCGGGTGATTTCAAGCGTCAGCCCGTCTTTGCGGATTTCAAAGTCACTCATTGTCTTCTCCCTTGCTGGCGACCCCTTTGCAGGAGTTCGAAACTGTATTTCAGGTGACCGGCGCCGTCCGCAGCAATCGTCGGCTCGCTCCCGGCCCTCACGTGAAGGAGGTCATCGGCCCCTCACCCACAGCAAACATACCGACTGGTTGGTATGCCGTCAACATACTCGGTCGCGCGCCGGTGGATTTCCTGTCTCCAGGGCATGATGCGACTGAGGACATGGCCTTGGGTCCGGCCCCATGCGCGAGGCGTTCACGCAGGTGGTCTGCTCCACGAGGAACACCCGTCGCGGCACATGGCCGGCCCCGGCGGAACCGCTACTGCGCGGGCAAGACGATCAGGGGAAAGTGATCAGTGCCGGTCGGCGACGGAGAGCGCCATGTTGCACAGCATTTCAAACATGACGGAGACGCCGAGAAACGCGGTTGCCCCGCTCGGGTCGAACGGCGGCGAGACTTCCACAAGATCCGCGCCGATGATGTTCACTCCGTCCAGGAGCCGTGCGACCTGCAGGGCCTGGAACGAATTCGGTCCGCCGACTTCCGGCGTTCCCGTTCCCGGAGCAAAGGCCGGATCGACAAAGTCGATATCATAGGAAACATAGGTCTCCCGCTCCCCGACGATGTCCCTGGCTTCCGCCATCACGTCCTCCGGGCCTCTGGCATGGAACTCCTCGATCGGCACCACCCTCACGCCGGCGCTGTCGGCAAACTCGCGGTCTTCATTGTCGTAGGCGGTGCCGCGTATGCCGATCTGGATCACGCGCTTGGGATCCAGAAGCCCTTCCTCCACCGCCCTGCGGAATGGCGTTCCGTGCGTGTATTGCATGCCACCGAAATAGCTCTTGTAGAGGTCCGTGTGGCTGTCGAAATGGATCATTCCCACGGACCCGTCCTTTGCCAGGGACCGCAGGATCGGCAGTGAACACAGATGATCGCCACCGGCCGTCAGCGGCATGATACCGGCGGCCACCACCCGATCGTAGAAAGCCGTCATCCGCTTGAGGCTGTCGTCGACGCTGGCCGGATTCGGACCGACATCGCCCAGATCCGCACAATTGACCAGCTCAAACGGCCGGACGCCGGTCGCCCCGTTCTGCGCGCGGATCATCGTCGAAAGGTCCCGGAGCTGGCGCGGCCCGTGCCGAGGCCCCGGCCGGTTGGTCGTCCCGCCATCCCAGGGCGCTCCGATGATGCCGATTCGGACGTCCCTTATCCGCGGATTGTCGAGGTCCACGAGCGGCAGACGCATGAAGGTCGGCACGCCGGCAAAGCGGGGAAGCTCGAAGCCTGATACGGGATGGAAGAAGGAGTCCGGCATCTGCACCACCTTTGGGAAGACATGTTTCTGCGGATCTAAGCAGATGACGCCGGCCCCGCCAACAGTGCTTTCAAAACAGGGGAACGGACCTTGGCTCAAGAGCGGCGTCTCCGCGACTGCTCACACCGTCGCGGCCCAGATCCCCTCGACAAATTCCGCCTCGCCCTCTCCCGGCCAAGGCGGCATTGCGATGCAGATGAATTTCAGCGGAACCATGCCCGTATTGCGGTATTGAAATGCCGTGCCGGCCGGAATGTCGATGGAAACGCCCGGCTCCAGGTCGACAGTGCCTTCCTCCGCTCCGCCGCGGCGCCATATCTGCCCGTGGCCTTCAAGAACGTGCCAGATTTCACTGACCGACTTGTGCCGGGTTGCCCGGTTGATCTGGCCCGGCGGCACGGTCGAATGGATCATGTTGCCCGTCGGACCATCCATGACGAACCGAATATCGGCGCCTGCCGGAGATTTCGCGTCCGGATGCTCCGGCAGCTTCGTTTGCTTCATCTCACCCTCACCTGTCAGGTGGTCTTGCCGAAAATTTCCCGGCCGATCAGCATGCGCCGGATTTCCGAGGTTCCGGCGCCGATCTCGTAAAGCTTGGCGTCGCGCAGCAGACGGCCGGTCGGGTATTCGTTGATGTAACCGTTGCCGCCAAGCAACTGAATGGCATCGAGCGCGATCTTGGTGGCGTTTTCGGCGGCATAAAGTATGGCACCGGCCGCGTCTTCACGGGTGGTCTCTCCCCGGTCGCAGGCCCTGGCGACCGCGTAGACGTAAGACTTGGTGGCATTCATCGTGACATACATGTCCGCCACCTTGCCCTGGACGAGCTGGAAGGTGCCGATCGGCTGGCCGAACTGTTCGCGCTCGTGGATATAGGGAATGACCACGTCCATCGCCGCCTGCATGATGCCGACCGCGCCGGCGGCAAGAACCGTCCGTTCATAGTCGAGGCCCGACATCAGGATAGTGACGCCCTTGCCGACCTCGCCCAGCACGTTCTCTTCCGGCACCTCGCAGTCGCGGAACACCAGTTCGCCGGTCTCCGATCCGCGCATGCCGAGCTTGTCCAGCTTCTGGGCAACGGAAAAGCCCGGAAATTCCCTTTCAACCAGGAATGCCGTGATGCCCTTGGGCCCGGCGTTCGGATCGGTCTTGGCATAGATGATCATGGTGTCGGCCGACGGGCCGTTGGTGATCCACATCTTGGAGCCGTTCAGGATGTAGCGGTCACCCTTCTTGTCGGCGCGCAGCTTCATGGAGACGACGTCGGACCCCGCGCCGGTCTCCGACATTGCCAGCGCGCCCAGATGCTCGCCCGTGATCAGCTTGCCAAGGTAGCGCTTTTTCTGATCGTCATTCCCCCAGCGCCGAAGCTGGTTGACGCAAAGGTTCGAATGGGCGCCGTAGCTGAGCCCGATGGATGCGGAGGCCCGGCTGACCTCCTCCATGGCGATGCAGTGCTCGAGATAGCCGAGACCGGAGCCGCCCCATTCTTCTTCCACGGTGATGCCGTGCAGGCCGAGTTCGCCCATTTCCGGCCAGAGCTCGCGGGGAAACCAGTCCTCCCGGTCGATCTTCTCCGCCAGGGGCGCGATACGGTCCTGACTGTAGGAACGGACCGTGTCGCGCAGCATGTCTGCGGTTTCGCCGAGGTCGAAGTTGAAACTCGGAAAATCGTTGCGGATCATTTCAATTCCTCCCAGGGCTCCTGCCGTCAGGAGCGCTCATTATCGAACAAGTCTTTCGTCCGGCTCAGTCCCTGACGCCGGAAACGCCCATCAGCGTGAAGAGGCCGGTCGCAACGTGCACCTGCGTACCGTCGTCCAGGCCGTAGACATCCGCCTTGGCAATGGTCAGGGTTCTGCCCGGCTTCACGACCCTGCCCCGCGCCAGCAAGATCTGCTGCCTTGCCGGATTGAGCAGGTTGATCTTGAATTCACTGGTCAGCACGCCGATCCCGGCAGCGAACAGGCTGAGAGCCGCATAACCGGCCGCGCTGTCGGCGATCGAGGTTGTTGCGCCCGCATGGAAAAATCCGTGCTGCTGGGTCACTTCAGGACGCAGTTTCAATTCCAGATCCACCGCGCCCGGTGCCAGGTGCACCAGTTCCGCCCCCAGATGGGCCATGAATTTCTGGGCGGAAAAACTCGCCCTGACGCGGGCCTGCCAATCCGGATCCTTCGGCGCAAACTCCATCACACCTCCTCCGAAGGCATGTCGGCGCAGAGTTCCGAGATGCGCGCCCGGGCGCCGGCTTCCACGTCATCGAGTTCCAGCAGGGTCAGTTCGATATCGCGCTGCTTTTCCAGAAGCTCTTCGCGGCGGGCGGCGATCCTGTCGAGCAGCAAACGCAGCTGGCCGGCTTCCCCCGGGGCGCTGCGATACATTTCGATCATATCCTTGATCTCGTTCAGGGAAAAACCGAGGCGCTTGCCGCGCAGGATCAACTTTATGCGCGTGCGGTCGCCGGGCGCGTAAAGGCGCTGCCGCCCCCGCCGGTGCGGTGAAACCAGGCCCTGCGCCTCGTAAAACCGCAAGGTCCGGGTGGTGATGTCGAATTCCTGCGTGAGTTGGGTGATAGTGTAATAGCGTTGCATGCCCGATCCTTCTTGCCGGGCACAATTCCGTCTTTTTACGTTAAAGTCAACAGATCGTTTTTACGTTTTAAATTACAAATAGTTACTCGTCACAATCTCAGGCCGTCGAGAGTCTCCCGAGAGTGGAGGACGTTCAGGTCCACATCGCCTTCGACGCCCTTCACCGATCCCCGGTTATGATACTGCCAGGCCACCCACTCCTCACCATAGCCGGGTGAGCGCCAGAGCGAACGTGCCCACAGCCGCCGATTCAATCCCTTCCCCTTGAGGTAGGCGCGGTAGAAATCTTCGGGAGAATAGAAGACGACCTCTTTCCCCCGCGCCCGCTCCACAACAGCGGTGAAGTCGGTGATTTCACGCAGCACTTCCTCGACCGGCGGGCGGCGGGCGCAATTGCCCGAGAATTCGAGATCCAGCATGGGCGCCAGCATGTCCTGCTCTTCCGGCAGCACGCTCAGGAAATTCTCCGCCTGCAACCGGCCCGGCTTGCACAGACTGAAAAAATGATATGCGCCGCGTGCCAGACCTGCAGCGCCGGAGCCGGCCCAATTGCGCGCAAACGCCCCGTCCTTGAAATCTCCGCCTTCACTGGCCTTCATGTAGACGAAGGCAACGTCATCCGCGGCCACCATGTTCCAGTCGATCTCACCCTGGTGATGAGAGACGTCGATGCCGCGAATGGGAAAATCGTCCCGGTCAGGTTCCCAGTTCATGAAGAAAAAGGCCGCTCCCACAATCGAGATCACTCCGCCGACCACAGTGTAGAACAGGGTCCGCAATGCCGCCTGCATGAAATTCATTCCGCCCCACACACAAAATCCCCGAAAGGCGCTGAGCCATCAGCACCTGCTGCCCGTTTCCGGACAATTCCATGGGATTATCGCCGGGGCTCGCTCAAAATCCGTTAAAACTCGGGATAGAAATTCGGCCAAAGCGGAGCAGCTGCCAGTTCCAGCACGTTGCCGTCCGGGTCGTGGAAATAAAGGCTTGTGCCACCGGCCGGCCAGGTGACCTCGCTGATGATATCGACCCCCTGCTCCTTCAGATAGCTGCGCCAGGGCTGCAGCTGATCCTCGGCAATCCTGAAGGCGAAATGGGAGGGGCCGGTCAGATCGTGTCCGGGCACGACACCCCCTTCCGTTTCGACATCCTCTCCCGTATGGCCGCGATGAAAGATCAGCAAGGCTTGGGCGGGACCAGCATCATAGGCATAAAGGCGATCGCCCGACACCATCCGTTTCAGCCCGAGAACGCGTGAGTAGAAGGCATGGGCGGCGTCCATGTCATCCACGTAGACGGACGTTTCAAGAATGCCGTCGATCATCGGCCTGGACATCGCATCAAGCTCCCGGCGTGAACCATGTGAAGTTTCATCTTAACTTGCAGCAGAACCCTTGCAAGACACGATGGTTCCGATACGCCGGTGACCGCATGTCAGGACCGGAACCGACTCCTGATCGCAGAAGCGGTTCCGGATTTCACCTGACATGGCCGCAATTCGCTCAGACCACGGTCAGCTTCACATCGATATTGTTGCGGGTTGCGTTGGAATAAGGGCAAACCTGATGCGCCTTGGCCACCAGATCTTCGGCCGTCGCCTTGTCGAGCCCCGGCAGAGAGATCTCCAGAGCGACCTTAAGACCGAAACCACCTTCGGACCGCGGGCCGATGCCGACGGTCGAGGTAATGGCGGTATCGGCCGGCACGGCAATTTTCTCCTGACCGCCGACGAATTTCATTGCCCCGATGAAGCAGGCCGCATAGCCGGCGGCAAACAGCTCTTCCGGATTGTTGCCATCCCCGCCGGCACCGCCGAGTTCCTCCGGCGTCGACAGCTTGACCTTGAAGGACCCGCTCAACGTCTCCGCCGCGCCATCCCGGCCACCGGTTGCCTTCGCCCTGGTTTCATAAAGCACATCTACGGCCATCAGCCTTCTCCATCATTTATCCGAAAAACTCAACATTATCATCGCAAAAGATATTATCGTGTGCGATATAAATTATTCACATATACCGATCGCCGTAACTGGTCAACTTGTTGCGACCATATCGCGCGCGATTTATAAGGTGGCGCATGAGTGAAACGAACAACCAGATGTCGCTGCTGGACGCGATCGGTTTTTCCGCGTCCGAGCCGACCCCAAACCCCAAGAGATCCTCCAGCAGGCCCGGCGGCAAGACTGCAGGCGGGCACAAGGCGAAGGGATCCGAAGACGCGGCCGGCGTGAATGCGGCTGGCGGCCCGCCACCGACAAGTCCGGACGAAGCGCCCGCTTCACCCCCGGACCTTGCCGGAGAACCGCTGACGCTCGACAGGCATTTGTGCTTTGCGCTCTATTCAGCCAACCATGCCATGCATGGCGTCTACAAGGCGCTCTTGAAGGAAGTCGGCCTTACCTATCCGCAGTTCCTGGCCATGACCGTGCTCTGGGAGACCAACAATGTGCCGGTCGGGACGATCACGTCCAAACTTCAGCTCGACACCAACACGCTGACGCCGCTCCTGAAGCGCCTGGAAGCCATGGGCCTTGTCACGCGCACCCGCAACACCAAGGACGAGCGTCAGGTGATCCTGAAACTGACCCGCAAGGGCCGCGCCCTGCAGAAGAAGACGGAGCATTTCGGCAACTGCATCTTCTCGGCCACGGGTCTGAGACCCGAAGAGGTCGCCGAACTGCAGAAAAAGGTCATGCAACTGCGCGACAACCTGCGCGCCGCGGGGGTGGAGACCTAGGGCCGGAGGTCACCAGCGACCCGCTCAATGCTACATTCACCTCTTTTCCGGGACCGAAGCAGGAGGCGGGACTATGCCGAAACCAGCATACTGGAGGCCCGAGCGGCGGAACCGAAACATAGGGACCGCGGCGTCCGGATACGATCAGTCGAATGAGATGACGATCCCGGAAGCCCGGCGCGACAGGTTCGGGCAATTCACAACATGCTATTTCGAGCGACTGAAGCCAGACCACATCCAGACCGTTGAGATCGGCACGCAGTCCATCAAGCTCATTTACGAGAGCCCGCGGGAGGGCTTCACTTACGGCTGCACACCGCCAGACGTCATGAAGATGCTGGATAGCAGTGTTGAGCATATTCCGATATTTCCGGACATTATTGCATTGCGCCAACCGACGCGAAAACAGCGCAGCATGGAGCCGGTCTGGGGCCGTTGCCTCTATTTTGCCGAGTTCGGAATCTGCGAGGGATCGGCGATTATTCTCGAGTCGCAAGACATGTCGGGTCTGCAAAGGTATCCCAAACGTATGTCACTGCAGGACGGCGCGGAGCTTGAACGTCTCAGGAATGACGGCCATCGCGTCACTGAAACCAGACGCTACTTCGAGGCAGGTTTCGAACCGTCAGCGGTCCGAAACACCGTCTTGTACCGGACGCTACTACATGAACTCGGACATTGGGATCAGTACTGCAGGGAGGTACTTGACCCTACATCCCGCCTCGCAGGCAGTGAGGAGGCCGCCTGGGAACTGTATTGCTCCAAACCGGCGTCCGAGAAGGAAGTCTATGCCCATAAATTTGCAGAAGCGCTTGCCCAAAAGCTGCGCGCGTCCGGCACTATCCCCTTTGACCCGCAACCATTCGTGGCGAACTCTAACGGACCAAGTTGACGCCTACAGCGGCAATTGGAACCACAACGCTGCGATGCCGAGGAAGGCGAAGAAACCGATAACGTCCGTCACGGTGGTCACGAAGACGCTGGAGGCGATGGCCGGGTCGACGTTCATCCGGTCGAGCACGATTGGGATCAGGAGACCCGAGAGCCCGGCGAACAGCATATTGATAATGATCGCCCCGCCAATCACGATGCCGAGGCCGATATTGTCGAACCACAGCCAGGCGGTCAGCCCGATCAGCAGGGCCAGGGCAACTCCGTTCAGCAGGCTTACAAGAATTTCCCGGTTGAGCACCCGCACCAGGTTGCGGGCACTGAGTTCCTGGGTGGCGATGCCGCGCACGGCGACGGTCATCGTCTGCGTGCCGGCGTTTCCGCCCATGGAGGCGACAATCGGCATCAGAACGGCGAGCGCGACCATCGCCTCGATCGTGTTCTCGAACAGGGCGATCACAACCGATGCCAGGATAGCCGTGCCGAGATTGACGACGAGCCAGGTGAGGCGCGATCCGGCGATCGTCATCACGGTGTCGGATATCTCTTCGTCCCCCACCCCGGCCAGGGCGCGCAGGTCTTCTTCCGCCTCCTCCTGGATGACGTCGACGATGTCATCGACGGTCAGGACACCGACCAGCCGTTCGTTTTCATCGACGACGGCCGAGGAAACCAGATTGTAGCGCTCGAACCGGCGGGCGACCTCTTCCTGGTCTTCCGTCGCCAGGACCGCCTGGCGGGTTTCCTCCATGACGGAGGCGACCTTTTCGTTGCGTTTTGTCCGCAGGATCTTGTCGAGATGCACGGAGCCGAGCAGCTTGAACGCCGGGTCGACCACGTAGATCTCGTAGAAACTGTCCGGCAGGTCTCGCGCCTCGCGCATGTAGTCGATGGTCTGCCCGACCGTCCAGTACTGGGCGACGGCGATGAACTCGGTCTGCATGCGCCGTCCGGCGCTGTCTTCGGGATAGTCGAGCGCCTTCTGCAACTGCGCGCGATCGGCATAGGGCAGCTCTTCGAGAATGGCCGCCTGGTCGTCCTCGTGCAGATCTTCCAGAATGTAGACGGCATCGTCGGAATCGAGGTCGCCGAGACCCTCCGCGATGACTTCCTTCGGCAGGTGCTCCAGAAGCTGGAGGCGGACCGCCTCGTCAATCTCGGTGAGGGCCGTGTAGTCGAAATCCTCACCCAGGAGCCGGATGAAGGCGCCTCGGTCTTCAGCCTCGAGGGTTTCGAGAAGGTCGCCCGTGTCGGCTTCGTGGAGATCGGCGGCAAGCGTTCTGAGCCCGGCCTCGTCATTCGCTTCGATGGCCGCTTCGACGGCAGCGATGAAGTCCGGATTGAGATGCCCTTCCTCATCACGCACCGGGATTGCCGGTTCGGAAGAGACTGTGGCATCGAGCTCAGTTGCTTCGCTCATCGGCTCCCCCTTGGTGCCCGTCTACCTCCTCCGGCCCTCGCCGCCGGATGCTTTGGACCACAACTAGCGTCTGCCATTCGAAAGCGCTACCGCAAATGCGAAATCCGGAGCACAGAACCGGTGCATGAGGCCGGAACCGTATTCAAGGACCGGAGCACTCCTTGTGCCTGGCCACAGCCCTGAGTTTTTTCAGATAGTCGCGCGTCTTGTCGGACAGGATGGCTTCGTCCGGCGAAATGCAGCGCCCTGCCCGCCGGAATGCCCGCCGTGCCCGCTCGCTCTTGAGACACACCTGTCCTTCTGCGAGCACTTCCTGTTCGACGTACCAGAGCTGCTGGCAGGTCATGGCCCCGAAGGTGCCCGGGTTCGCCGAAAAGGTTTGGGCAGCCGCGGGAAACACAGCAGCGGCGGCCAGGGCCGTGCCGGCAAAAGCCAGGTAGCGAAACAAGGAAACGTCCATGAATGTTCGATCGAATCGATTCTGTTTGAAAAGCATGGAAGAGCACAATCCGGGCCCAAAAAGGGCAGCCCCGATGCCGCTTGCCACGTCGCTATTCGGGCGCGCACTCGGGCGGCCGCGTATCCATGGTCCAATTGCCGACAACCGTTGCCGGCAGCGCCGTCTTGAATGATTTGCCCTTGTGGGTCCCCTTGCCGGTCAGGAGATTGACGTCGCACACCCCGTTATGGTCCGGATCCAGCGTTTCGTAATAGGTGTACGTATAGCCGGCCACCTGGAACTCTCCCTTCCGATAGGCGATCGTCAGCACCTGCTCCCACCGGTCCCGCCCGACCGAAGAATTCTCCGAATGGATCTTCAGGGATCCGCTTTCCGTCGCTTCAAGCCACGGCCCCTGCCCGGAGAGGCTGCCGCGCCAGACAATCTCCGGCGCATGAACCGCTTGTTGCCAGCCGCTTCCGGCCTCGGTGAAGATGTAGAGATCCGCCCCCTCTTCCGTCTCGACGAGAACCGCGCGGTAGTGATCGATATCGCCGTCTATCGGCACGGTTTCCACGCCGGCAACATCCATTGCGGGAACCATCGGCTGCTGCGCGGCGGCTGCCCCGGGCAACGTCAGACAGGCAAATGCGGAAATTGCACCGGCAACGGCTATTCTTGATCTCGGCACCATGGGCTCCTCGCCTTCCATCTGTAATCCGGCCACTGCTTCGTGAACCACACTACACGCGAATTGCACTGGAGCCCAAGGCCTGGGGCAGCCGAGACAAACGAAACCCACAAAGCAAAAAGGCTGCCCGGGGGCAGCCTCAGACTGCTGACAAACCCGCCGATTTCGGCGGGTTTGTTTTTTGAGATTTGTTTTGCCGTTATTTCTGGGTTTTGAATTTAGCGTGGTCGGGCTTTTTGCCTGTCAGGCCCGTACTTGTTTGGGTGGTTTGGTGAGGGCCATCGCGATCTTCTTGATGTTCTGGGCGGCGGCGGCGAGGAGGCACTGCATCTGGACGCGCACCAGACTTCGGAACCTGGCGTATCTGTGGCCATGGAGCTGTTTGGCATCGGCAAACGAACGCTCCACGGTTTCCTTTCGACGCTTGTAAACAGCCTTGCCCCAGGGTGTCAGGCGATATGTATCGCTTCGCTCCCTGCTCTCCTGCCAGACATGGCGGGTGATGGTGCGCTCAGCCCTGGCATTGGAGGTGCAGGAGGCCAGAAGCGGACACTTTTTGCAGATGGCAGGGTCGGAGCGGTAGTGTTTGTAGCCGTTCCTGTCCGTCGTTGCATAGGTCAGCAGCCGGCCTTCGGGACAACGGTAGCCATCGGTTTGCTCCTCGTAAGCGAAGCTTGATTTGCGCATCATGCCGGGCTTTGGGGCAGACGGGCGGCGGTATCCGGTCACCCCCAGAATATCCCGCTCCTCCAGTCCCCGGGCTATCGCTGAAGTGGCATAGCCCGCATCAAGACCAACCGCCTTGACCTGGAAGCTGAAGCGGTGTGCCTGACGGTCCAGCCGGTTCAGATAAACAATGCTGTCATGGACATTGGCCGGTGTGGTGAAGGTGTCCGTGACGATCCCCAATTTACCGTCCACCGTGCGGTGGTCCAGATAGAAGAAGCCCTTTGGCTTGCCCTCACGCACCATGTAGCCGCTGTCCGGATCCGTGCGGCTCACCTTGGTTTGCTTGACCTCAGGAGAGCGCTCCTGCTCCTTTAGCGGCTTCTGGCCATGCAGCCTGCGTTCCGCCTCAACCGCCCGGTCCAGGTCCGCCCAATAATCGGCCCGTGACTTCTCGATTTGAGCCAGATCGTATTTGCCTTTGTTGGCATTCGCCTTCAGATGTGTCGAATCCGTATAAAGCACCGTGCCGTCTACAAGGCCATGAGCGATCGCCTGCTCGACAATGTGGTCGAAGATATCCTGGGCGACAGACGCGTCGTTGTAGCGACGCCGCCGGTTCTGGCTCAGTGTCGAGGCGTCGAACACCTTGTCCGTCAGCTTCAGCCGCAAGAACCAGCGGTAGGCGACATTCACCTCGATCTCGCGCACCAACTGGCGCTCCGAGCGGATGCCGAACAGGTAACCGATGAACAACGCCTTGAACATCAACGTCGGATCCAGCGGTGGACGGCCGTTGTCTGCGCAGTAGAGCGCCGAGACACGGTCATGGACGAACGAAAAGTCGATCACCGCGTCAATCTTGCGCAAAAGGTGATCGGCGGGAACAAGCTGCTCGAGTGTAACCATCTCGAGCGCTGTCTGATCGGGGCCGGGCTTCTTCAACATCTAAACAGTGAATCAAAAACCCCTGGACAATGCCAGGGGTTTGTCAGCAGTCTGAGGCGGCCCGGGGGCAGCCTTTTGGAGCAGGATGTCCTGCTGAATTTGGTGCGGTCGAGAAGACTCGAACTTCCACGGGTTTTACCCCACAGCGACCTCAACGCTGCGCGTCTACCAATTCCGCCACGACCGCATATCTGGTAGTTCCCGGCGCCTCTCGGCGTCGAGGCGCTCCATGTAGCAAAAGGATTTTGGGGGCGCAAGAGCCGAAATCGGAATAATTCACAGGCGCCCGACATTTCTTCCGCTATGCCGTCAAAGCGGCCCGTCCGTCCGCATCGGCCGGATCTCCGGCGGGCGCATCAGCACTTCCGTGATGGAGATACCGATCCGTTCCCCAAGGAGCACCACCTGCCCCTTTGCAACGAGCGTATTGTTGGCGTAGATCTTCACGTCGTCGTCCTCGGCGACATCGAGATCGATCACGGCGCCACGGCCCATGCGCAAGAGCTGATGAACCGGCATTTCGGATTCGCCGAGCACAACGGAGATGTCGACATTGATCTCATCAAAGGTGGTCATAAGACGACTGGATCCTTACATAGGGCGATACCCGCCAGCACTCACCATACCACGGCAAGGCAAGCCTGCTCAAAAAACAAAGAAGTGTCATCCACATGTCACCTGCCGATCGCGACGCCATTTCCCTCAGTTTTCTGCCGCAACCCGGCGCACTGCCGGTGGAATGGCGTATTTCAGATGATCTGGTCGACTACGGCACGGCGATCGCGGAGATGGATGACAGGGTTGCGAGAATCATTGCAGGCGAGGCTTGCGAGCAGGTATGGCTGCTCGAACACCCGCCGCTTTACACCGCCGGCACCAGCGCCAACGACGGCGATCTCGTCGCGCCGGACCGGTTTCCGGTCTACCGCACCGGCCGCGGCGGCCAGCACACCTATCACGGCCCCGGGCAGCGGGTCGCCTATGTGATGCTGGATCTGAAGCGGCGCCGGCAGGATGTGCGCGCCTTCGTCTCGGCCCTTGAAGCCTGGCTCATCAACACGCTCTGGCAGTATCACATCCGGGGCGAGCGACGGGAGGACCGGGTCGGGGTCTGGGTCCGGCGGCCCGATCGCGACGCCACGGCGGAAGACAAGATCGCCGCGATCGGCATTCGCCTGCGCAAATGGGTCACCTTTCACGGCATCAGCTTCAATGTCGAACCGGACCTGGAGCATTTTTCCGGCATCGTCCCATGCGGCGTCACCGACCACGGTGTCACCAGCCTCGTGGATCTCGGCATTCCGGTCACCATGGCCGAAAACGACAGCGTCCTGCGCGCCGAATTCGAGAAGATCTTCGGAGAAACCATTTCGCTCTGAGGCCGGATTTCAGGTCAGCGACCGCAGGAAGGCCTGCAGCCTGGTCGTGCCTCCAGGTGCCCAGCCGAGCGCTTTCAGATTGCCGGCCTCCATCACCCCCACAGGACCTTCCCCGCGCGCCGGCAAGAGCCCCGTGAGGCCTTTGATGCCGGCATAAAGCCCCAGAAGGTCCCGGCGGTCGAGCAGGATGTCGGAAACGTTGAAAACCTCGAACGGCGCGTCCGGCCGCATGCGCAGGACCAGCGCGACCGCTTCGGCCAGATCCTCGCCGTGAACTTCCGTCGCAAGCCGCGGCGCGACGGCCTCGCCGCGTTCGAAAGCGTCAAACAGGCCGGACCATTTGTGGCTCTGTGTCCCTGGCGGCGTTCCATAGACGCCGGTCACCCGAAAGACGGTCCCGCGGAAGCCGGCGCCACACACCATCTTCAGAGCTTCCTCCCCCGCGAGCTTCACCTGGCCGTAAAGAGTTCCGGGTTTGGTTTCGGCGTCCTCCTTGAGAACGGCCCAGTCACCAGCGTCCGAATAGACCGCCCGGCTGGAAAGAAACACGCTGTGCCTGACCCCTGCCGACCGTGCCGCGTCGAACAGGCGCTGAGTTCCTTCGGCGTTGAGCCTTATGAAACCGTGCGGATCATCCCCTTCCCCGCCCCGGTATTTCCCCGGAACGTGCGAAAGCGCGCAGTGAACCAGGGCATCGGCGACCGGCAACCTGACGTCTTCTTGCGAAAGATCCCACGCCTGAAACCCGGCCCCCGGCTGATCAGGCGGCTTTCGCCCGAGAACAGTCAGCCGGTGCCCCTCCCTTGACAGGCGGGCTGCAATAAACCGGCCCAGCGAGCCGCTGGCGCCTGTCATCAGGACATGCATTCAGGACGCCTGCCTCTTTCCCGGGAATTCCGGACCGGGCAAGGCCGAGAGATCCGGCGGAATGCCGTCGCCCGTCGCAAAGGCGCGCCACAGGTCGATCAGCGGCCCCAGCCGGTCGGCCTTGTCGTGCCCACTCTGCCAAGGCTTTTCATACTGATAGTGCAACACGTGGATCTGCTTCCAGTCCCAGAGTTCCGGCAGGTTGAACCAGACATATTGCAGCATGTTGTAGAAAACCGGCAGGCCGTGCCAGTCCGGAAAGAAACTTTCCAGGAATGTCTGGTCGGTGCGCCGCCAGAAGGCGTCCCGCTGATCAAGGCGCGCAAGCATGGCCTCGAAGGTGGCCTGATCCGGCCTCGCCGTGAAGACGCCGCTGTTCATGCGTTGGAAGTCGGCAAGGCTTTCGTAAACATTGGGGGCCGCGCAGAATTCGGGGTAGCCGAACAGCTTGTCGCAGTTCTTCAGGACAAGCGCATCGGCATCGATGAAGACCACCTTCTCGTAATCCTCAAGCTGCCACAGCCGCAGCTTCACGAAATTGTCGAGCGGCGTGTGGAACACCGGTTTGCCGCCCTTGGTGAAGGGGGCGGCCGCGTGCAGCCGTCCGCGTTCATGGCGCTCGTTGAACGCCGCCGTCGTCGGCAGTCGCTCACAACGCCCGAGCCGCGGATTGAAGGGCCGCAGCAGCTCAAGATCCTGTTCCTCAACGCCCGGCGTGAACAGGACGACCAGATCGGCCCCGGTATCCGTCCGCCGGAGAGAGCGCAGAAGAGCGGACGCCCCGAGCACGTAGTCCCGGTTCGTTACCAGCGTGACATAGGCGAAGGTACCGGAGGGGGCCCGGTCGAACTCGGGTGCGTCGCTCATCGATAGGCCTCAGGAGACCGATTTCAGCCGCGGATGCTCCGGATCTCGCTCGATTTCTTCCGCAATCTCCCTGGTCCATGCGGAGACCGCCGGCACGCGGGAGCGGTCCACCCGATAGGCATATGTCTTGGCCACATCCACCACTTCGCTGAGCAGCCCCTCTTCCAGGGTGATCGGATCGAGCCCGAGCTCCAGGAACTGCTTGTTCTCGACCACGAGATCGTTTTCCGGAGCCTCCTTGCGCGGGTTCGGCAGATAGGCGACCTTTGCGCCGGAAAGGCGCGAAATCAGCTCGGCCAGATCGCGCACCCGGTGGGTTTCCGTCATCTGGTTGAAGACCTTCACCCGCTCGCCCTTGCCTGGCGCGTTTTCCAGGGCAAGCTCGATGCAGCGCACCGAATCCTGAATGTGAATGAATGCTCTGGTCTGGCCGCCCGTGCCGTGAACCGTCAGCGGATAACCGATCGCCGCCTGTATGAGGAAGCGGTTGAGCACGGTGCCGTAGTCGCCGTCATAGTCGAAGCGGTTGATCAACTGCTTGTGGCGCAAGGTCTGTTCCGTGTGCGTCCCCCAGACGATGCCCTGGTGAAGATCGGTGATCCGCAGGCCGTCATTCTTCGCGTAGAACTGGAACAGCAGCTGATCCAGGCACTTGGTCATGTGATAGATCGACCCGGGATTGGCCGGATAGAGGATTTCCTGCGCCGCCTTGTCGCCGCTCAGCGTTTCCACATCGACGCTCAGATAGCCTTCCGGAATGGCGGCACCCACACTGGAATAACCATAGACGCCCATTGTGCCGAGATGGACGAGATGCGCATCCAGGTCCAGGTCCACCATGGCGTTCAGAAGGTGGTGGGTGGCATTGACGTTGTTGGTGACGGTGTAATTCTTGTGGTGGTCCGACTTCATCGAATAAGGCGCCGCGCGCTGCTCGGCGAAGTGAATGATCGCATCCGGCCGCTGATCGGCAAGCCAGGACTTGAAGACTTCATAGTCCCGGGCAATGTCGATCAGATGGAAGTGGATGGTGTTGCCGGTTTCTTGCTTCCAGATACGGGTGCGTTCCTGAATGGAATCCATCGGGGTCAGGGACTGGACACCGAGTTCCGCATCGATCCAGCGACGGCTGAGATTGTCGATGATGTGGACTTCGTGGCCCTTGTCCGACAGATGCAGGGATGTAGGCCATCCGACGAAACCGTCGCCACCGAGAATCGCAATCTTCACAAGAAATCTCCCTGGGTTACGCTGCAAAGAAAAAAGCAAACAGCTCTCATTGTTCCATGCGAAAGACCAGATCATTGCGATAATTCAATGACAAGACAACTTCGAATTCCGAAATTGATATAGTTTTTCCGGTCGGCGCTGGTGTCAGCCGATGTCGCGGACTTCGAACGGACCACGCGCCGGTTCGGTTGCGTCCAGGTCCTTGATCAGGTTCACCCTGGCCAGGGACGGCCCCATCCAGAGCGCATCCAGCATGTCCACGACTGTGTCGGACGGTCCTGTGAAGACCGCCTCCACGGCGCCGGATTCCAGGTTCCGGACCCAGCCGGACAAGTCCCTCGCTTCAGCTTCCTCCGCGCACCAGGCTCTGTACCCGACCCCTTGCACACGGCCTTCGATCAGCACATGAACGGTCAACGGATCGGTTGTCATCAAGTTCTCCTGTCGCTGATTGCCTTGTCAGCTTAGTTCAGATTACCGCAGACGGAAATGTCTCCGCACAGCCAAAGCGTTCAGCCCCGGACGGCGGCCGCGGATTGCCGGGCGGACTTCTTCTGTTCATCCATCATGACCAGCAATGATGCCCCCACTATGACGAGCGCGCCGGGCCAGAAGGCGCCGGAAGGGGCAAAGCCGAATGCAAGAAATCCGACAGCGATGTTGAGCGGCAGTTTGAGATGATCGAACGGCTGCACGAACGCCGCATCCGCCTGCTGATAGGCCAGTGTCAGAAGGAAGTTTGCCAGCACCGTCAGTAGGCCGGCCGCAACAAGAAGCCAAAGCGCGAGACCGGACGGCACGATGCCGCCGTCGCCCAGTGCCAGCACGGCGTTGACCGGCGTCAGCAGCAGGAGAAGATAGACGGTAATGGAATCGGCTTGTTCGGTCTGGGTGAGCTTCTTGGTCACAAGCGAGGTGCCCGCCCAGAAAGCGGCCGCCGCGACCGGCAGCACCGCTCCCCACTGGAACACGTCTTTCCATGGCTCCAGGATGATCATCCCGCCGGTGAACCCCGCAACGGTGGCGAGCCAGCGGACCGGCCCGACCCGCTCGCGGAAAAACAGCTTTGCGCCGATGATGACAAAGAACGGCGAGGTCATTACCAGCGCAATCGCCTGCCAGATTTCCACGCGCGCAAGACCGGCAACCCACATTTGAATGCCGATGACGGCCAGCGCCGCGCGCAGAAGGTGCCAGCCTATCTGCCGGGTTCTCAAGGCCGTAAGGCCGCGCCTCAGCACCCAGGGCAAGGCAACAAGAAGGCCCAGCGCATATTGCCAAAAGGCGGCGGAGGTCGATGGCACACCCAGTTGCATGGTCGAGGCCTGCAGGGCGCCGTTGACCAGGGCGAAAGATGCCCCCGCCCCGATCATTGCCAGGGCTGCGAGCAGCGGTTTGTGTGATGACTTTGCATTCAAGGCGGTCATGTCGTGGTCCGTTCCAGTTTATCGTCCAGAACAGCCTCAAAAGACACGCGCCCGCAGATCCCGGGAGACCCGCGGCCAAGTTCTCTCCCATCCGGACTGTTACCGTCGGCTCCGGCCTCTCACCGGATCTGCTGACCCCTGGAACACCTATCCGTATTCCAGGGCGCTCGCGGGCTCCAGGTCTCCCTGATACCGCCGGTGGGGAATTTCACCCCGCCCCGAGAACTGTTCTCATGTATTTTCAGTATCGCTGAAAGCACCGAAAGGCAATCGCAAACTGGTTCCGGGCACCGGCGATGGGACCTTGTCTTCGCGTATCACGCCGTGCAGACCCGGTTTCTGCCCTTGTCCTTGGCCTGGTACAGCGACTGGTCGGCGCGGATGATCGCCTGGCTCAATTTCTCGCCATTGCCGACATCCGCAACGCCGATGCTGATCTCAAGCGATATATCCAGACCATCGAAACTGACGGGAGCGGTCTCGACCCGTTTGCGAACGCGCTCCGCGATCCGGTAGGCCTTCCGCAGGTCGCAGTCGTAAAGCAGGCAATAGAACTCCTCCCCTCCGGCTCTTGCGAAAATGTGCGGCTCGGCAAGTTCCGCGTCGAGGATGGTGACGAGGTGACACAGGGCGGCGTCTCCGCACGCATGACCGAAATGGTCGTTGATCTGCTTGAAATGATCAACGTCCACGACAAGCACCGACAAGGCAATGGCGTCCTGCCGGCACCGGGCCTCGATCTCGCCCGCCAGCTCGAAGAACCGCCGCCGGTTGTAGGCGTTGGTGAGGTCATCCCGTTCCGCTGCCCGCTTCAGCCGCTCCTCGAGCTGCTTGCGCTCGGTGATGTCCAGCATGGCGCCGGCAAGTCCGTTCACCCGACCGGTGGTCTTGTCGCGCGTGACGGCCTTGTGAAAGGTCACATGGCGATACTCGCCGGTCGCGAACCTGACCTCCGCATCGTAAATCTGGACACCGCCCGCCTGCATCAGCTTCTCGTCGGCGGCCTCGTAGACCTGTGCCAGTTCCTGCGGGGCGACATCATAAACACTGGAACCGCGCACTTTGTCCGCGGGCAATCTGATGAATCGCTCAAAGGCCTTGTTGCAGCCACGATAGATGCCATCCCGGTCCTTGAAGAAGATCGGCGAAGGCAGGTTGTCTATGGCTGACTGCAGGATGTCCCGTTCATTGGCGGTTTCCCGGCACCGATGGTTCGCCCGTTCCGCGCGCGCGATCGCCTTTTCCGCGCGCTTCAAGGCAATGGCCATCGTCGCGCTGTCGCACGCGGACACGACATCATCCGCTCCCGCTTCCAGCAGTGCCATCTGGGTCTCGGCATCCGGCATCTCATCGGCACAGGCGATGAAGATGCAATCCTCCCCAAGCAGCGAAACCGCCTCGCCCAAAAGGCTCGTCAGTTCACCGGGCTCAGCCGCCACCAGGCAGATACGGAACGTACTGATTTCAGTGTGGAGATAGGGATCGATCGGATGAAGATCATAGCCGCGGGGCAGAACAGGCGGCAGCCTTCCGGCGCGGGTACAATAGCCAACGCCCACCGCCCCGCGGGACGGCGTCGCTCTATCGCCCGTATCCGCAGCGTCCATTCGTACCCGCCTCGTTCAGAATTATGCGTTCACTTACCTTAAGGAACACGGTCTGAATCAGGGGTTAAAATGACGGCGAGGATTGAGGAGAACCCATGCGACGAAGGCGGCACGCGACGTCAATCCCGGCCTGGTGCCTGTCAGGCTGCTGGCAACGCTGCCGCTTGAAGATACGAAATCATCTCGGCAGGCCTTTCGGCGATCAGGACCGGGTTTTCCGCCGCGAGTTCGTCGCGGCTGCCATATCCCCACAGCACCCCTATGCCGGCCACCCCATTGGCATTGGCACCGGCAAGATCATGCTTGCGGTCGCCGATCATGATCGTTCGGGACGCCGCGATCTTCTCTTCCTCGAGAACATGCGCGATCAGCTCTGTCTTGGCGGATCGGGTGCCGTCGAGTTCGGATCCGTGTACCTTGCCGAAATAGGGCATCAGCCCGAAGTGCTCCACGATCTTGCCGGCATAGGCATGGGGCTTGGAAGTGCAGACATGCAGGCGGATGCCGGCGCTCTGCAATTGCTCAAGGGCTAGGGGAATGCCTTCGATCAGCGCATTCTCGAACAGACCGGTAACCGTATAGCGTTCCCGGTAGAATGCGACGGCATGATCCAGCCGCCCTTTCTCATCGGTCTCAAGCAGCACCTTGAAACTGTCCCAGAGCGGCGGCCCGATGCACCAGCGCAGATCCTCCGCCGGCGGCGCGAACCTTCCCATCTTCTCCATTGCGAACTGGATCGACCGGACAATACCGTCGAAGGGATCGGTCAGGGTCCCGTCCAGGTCGAATAATGCGGTCAGAAGCGGCATATGGCCCCCGGGAAAGAAGGTGCGTCCTGTAACTTTACCATTACGAGTTGCCGTACCGTGTACGAGGTTCCGCTGTCAAATCAGGTGCCGGCCCCTCAAGAGAACTCCATGATCACTGCATCCACAGCCAGGCTGTCGCCCGGTGCCGCCTTGACCGCGGTAACGACGCAGTCCCGCTCCGCGCGCAGCACATTCTCCATCTTCATGGCCTCGACCACCGCCAGTTGCTCTCCGGCTTTGACTTCCTGCCCTTCGGCAACATGAATGGAGACGACGAGCCCCGGCATCGGACAAAGGAGCATCTTGGAGGTGTCGGGCGGCAGTTTATCCGGCATCAGCCGGTCCAGTTCGGCAATGCGCGGTGTCATCACCTTGGCGGTGACGGAGTAACCCTGCCAGTCCAGACGATAGCCGCCGGGCAGCTTTCGCACCTGAACCGTCACCGACCGCGAACCTACCCTGCCCGACCATAGCGGTTCGCCCGGTGCCCAGTCGGATCTCGACATTCATGACCGGACCGTCGCCGATCGCGACATCGATTTCCACCGGCGTTCCCGGATATCCCGCCGCCAGCCGGATCGGCAGATATGTCTTGTCCAGCTTGATCACCCAGTCCTCGCGCACCGCGCCCGAATGCGGACGCAGGCGCCCGGGCAGATGGTCCAGGCGCTCCCGCTCCAGCGCGCCCATGGAAAGCACCACCGCGGCGAAAACGGCGTAGGCATCATCGTCCGGAGTGGCGGCAAAGAAGCCGTCGGGATACTCGTCGGCAATGAAACTGGTCGACAGATCACCGGCCTTCCAGCGCGCATGGTTCATGAGCGCCGTCAGGAACGGGACGTTGTGCTGAATGCCATCCACGTAAAAGGCGTCGAGCGCCGAACTCATCGCATCGATCGCTTCTGCTCGCGTCGACGCATGGGTGATCAGCTTGGCGATCATCGGATCGTAGAACATGGAAATCTCCGACCCTTCCACGACGCCCGTATCGTTGCGGATCGACAATTCGTCGGAAAACACCTCCTCCGGCGGCCGGTAGCGCACCAGCCGTCCGATGGAGGGCAGGAAACCCCTATAGGGATCTTCAGCATAGATCCGGCTTTCCACCGCCCAGCCGTTCAGCTTCACCTCGTCCTGCGTCAGGGACAGTTCCTCGCCCGCCGCAACCCGGATCATCTGCTCGACGAGATCGACACCGGTGACCAGTTCCGTGACCGGGTGTTCCACCTGAAGGCGGGTATTCATCTCCAGGAAATAGAAGCTCTTGTCCTGACCGGCAACGAATTCGACCGTTCCGGCGCTGTCATAGTCGACGGCCTTGGCCAGCGCCACGGCCTGCTCGCCCATCCTGCGGCGGGTCTCCTCGTCCAGGAGCGGCGACGGCGCTTCCTCGATGACTTTCTGGTTGCGCCGCTGGATGGAGCATTCCCGCTCTCCAAGGTAGATCACGTTGCCGTGCTTGTCGCCGAGGACCTGGATTTCGATGTGGCGCGGATTTTCGATGAACTTCTCGATGAAGACGCGGTCGTCTCCGAAGGAAGACGCGGCTTCGGATTTCGAACGGGCATAGCCATCGCGCACTTCCGCCGCGTTCCAGGCAATGCGCATGCCCTTGCCGCCGCCGCCGGCCGATGCCTTGATCATCACCGGATAGCCGATTTCCTCCGCGATCCGGACCGCCTCCTCGATGGACTCGATCACGCCGAGATAGCCGGGAACCGTACTGACCCGGGCCTCATTGGCAAATTTCTTGGATCTCGATCTTGTCGCCCATCGCCTCGATGGCACGCTTATTGGGACCGATCCAGACGATCCCCGCAGTATTAAGCGCGTCCGGAAAACTGGCCCGTTCGGACAGAAACCCGTAGCCGGGATGAACGGCCTCCGCACCGGTCTGCTTGCAGGCGGCAATGATCTTGTCGGCAACCAGGTAGGATTGGGACGCGGAGGCCGGGCCGATATGAACCGCCTCATCCGCCATCTCGACATGCACGGCATCGCGATCGGCGTCGGAATAGACTGCGACCGTCTTGATTCCCATGCGGCGCGCCGTCTTGATGACCCGGCACGCGATCTCGCCGCGATTGGCGATAAGAATTTTCGAGAACATGCGTTTCCACCCAGCTGGATCGGATTTTTTGGCGTTAAATCAGTTGTCGTCGATCATGACACATCCGGCTCACCCTATCGGAATTCGGCCAGACGGCCCAATGAAGATGCGAGCGCGCGACCGGACGCCATAACAACAACAACCGGTATAAGCCTCCGTCCTGTCGCTGCGCAACTTATCCAAATGGCGAGACGGGTCTTTGCGGATAGCGCGCCTTTCGCCGATGGCAAACACCGGGATGTGCGCTTGATCACAATTCCGGCATACAGCGCGCTGTACACTCCTCCCGTGACCTTACCCAAGATACAATCCGATAGAGTTGACTTCAGACGGGAGCTAAGGAATGCGGAAATGCCACCTTTTGACAGCAGCACTTGTGCTCGCAGGCATGGGCGTGACCACAGCAGCGGACGCCGCGCGCCCCGACCTTCGCCAGATGACCTGCGCCCAGGCGCAGGAAATGGTTCGCCGGCACGGCGCCGTGGTCTTCACGACGGGCCGGCATACCTATTCGATGTTCGTCTCGAACATCAGCTACTGCGATCGTAATCAGCGGCTATTCGTCCAATACGGCCCGACGCGCGACCACCCCCAGTGCCCGGTTGCGTATGAATGCAAGGAACCCTTGTTCCCGCACGGCCTTTGGGATTGATGCGATCCACCCTGCTTCCGGTGACCTGGCGATAACCGTCAAGCTCGTCATGACGGCTCCGACACTCCGGATCTCAAAGCGGGATGTTGTCGTGTTTCTTCCAGGGCATTTCGACTTTCTTGGAACGCAGCAGGGCAAGCGCCTTTGCCACGCGCCGGCGGGTCGAATGCGGCCGGATGACGTCGTCGATATAGCCGCGTTCCGCCGCCACGAACGGATTGGCGAAACGGTCTTCGTATTCCCTGGTCCGCTTGGCGATCTTGTCCTTGTTGCCCAGCTCGGACCTGTAGAGTATTTCCACCGCTCCCTTTGCCCCCATCACCGCAATTTCCGCCGTAGGCCAGGCGTAGTTGATGTCGCCGCGGATATGCTTGGAGCTCATCACGTCATAGGCGCCGCCATACGCCTTGCGGGTAATCACGGTGATTTTCGGCACGGTTGCCTCCGCATAGGCAAACAGCAGCTTGGCACCGTGCTTGATGAGGCCGCCATATTCCTGCGACGTTCCCGGCAGAAAGCCCGGAACATCAACGAAGGTGACGATCGGAATGCCGAAACAGTCGCAGAAGCGGACGAACCGGGAGGCCTTCCGGCTGGCGTCTGAATCGAGCACACCGGCCAGGACCATCGGCTGGTTGGCGACGATGCCGACCGTGCGGCCTTCCACCCGCCCGAAGCCGGTTATGATATTCTTTGCAAAATTGCCCTGAATCTCGAAGAAGTCGCTCTCATCGACCGTTTTCAGAACGAGTTCCTTCATGTCGTAGGGCTTGTTCGGGTTGTCGGGGATGAGCGTATCGAGACTCATGTCGATCCGGTCCGGATCGTCGTGGTTCGTCAGTTCCGGCAGGTCCGCCAGATTGTTCATGGGCAGAAAGTCGATCAGCCTGCGCATTTGCTGCAGGGCCTCAACGTCATTGTCGAAGGCGCCATCGGCGATCGAGGACTTGGTCGTGTGGATCGAGGCACCGCCCAGTTCTTCGGCCGTCACGGTCTCGTTGGTCACCGTCTTCACCACATCCGGCCCGGTCACGAACATGTAGGAGGTGTCCCGCACCATGAAGATGAAATCCGTCATGGCGGGCGAGTAGACGTCCCCCCCGGCACACGGTCCCATGATCAGGGAGATCTGCGGAATGACGCCGGAGGCCAGGACATTGCGCTGAAACACTTCCCCGTAGCCGCCGAGAGCCGCAACGCCCTCCTGGATGCGGGCGCCCCCCGCGTCGAACAGGCCGATAATCGGCGCGCGGTTCTGCAGGGCCATGTCCTGGATCTTGGTGATCTTTTCCGCGTGCGCTTCGGAAAGCGAGCCGCCGAACACCGTGAAGTCCTTGGAAAACACGTAGACGGTGCGACCATTGACCGTTCCCCAGCCCGTCACGACGCCGTCGCCCGGTATATGCTGTTCATGCATGCCGAAATCGGTGCAGCGATGCTGCTTGAACATGTCGAACTCTTCAAACGAGCCCTCGTCCAGCAGGATTTCTATGCGTTCACGCGCCGTCAGCTTCCCCTTGGAATGCTGCGCATCGATCCGCCGCTGTCCGCCGCCCAGCCGCGCCGTATCGCGGCGCCTTTCCAATTCGGCCAGAACTTCTTTCATCCGGTCCTCCACAACCTTGCTTGGGACACGCCGTACCATGATCCAGGAACCGAGAACAGTCAGCACATGGGCTTATGGTTCCCAGGGGTCACTCCGCATTCCGCCAAAACATGATCTGCAACACATTTGCGCGCTCGGACTCCTCTTGATCTGCGGGACCCGGGGTCAGCTCCACTATTCGACCCCAGATAGATTGCGTTTGGGGCAAATCCGTAGCGTAATGATCATGGTTCCATCAAAACTCATGCACACGGAAACAATGTTTTGTTGCATGCTGGCGGAGGGGTTTTGCGATGTCTTTATACAGTCCCGACACAACCTGGATGGCTCTCTTGGGCGGCGGGTTCTCCGGATCGGTTCTTGCCGGCGGCAGCGTGTTTCAATTCGACCTCTGGAACCTGGGCGCACAGCGGCTGCCGGTTCAGGTCCTGGTGACCGGAAAGCGGGCCGGCATCATGGCGGAGGTTGGAACCGCGATGGCCGTCCTTCTGGTGACGGGCTGCAAGACGGAGCGGGATATGGACGGCATCACATCCTCCGGTCTCGATTGGGAATTTTCCTTCGGCGGAGATGCCGATGCCGTGGCCAAGACGGGCGTGAAGGTGTTCAGGGAGGTCATGAGCGCCGCCGGCAAGAAAACCGGCGAATGGGCGGCGCAGGAATCCGCCAAGCGGCTTGCCCAGTACATCGTTGGCGATCTGGGTGTCGTTCAGGCGGGGCGGCAATTCAACCTGCTGCCGACGCCTCTCTCCCTGTCGGCGGGCGCCGGTATCTTCTACGAGTGGCAGACCCTTCGTGTCCTGGACGGGGAAATCGGCTGGAACTACATCTCGCCGAAATGGTCGGTCGAGAACCGCGGCGGCGACGTCTACATGCGGATGAAGGACATTCCGGTCCAAAACGGTGCCACCATCCATCTTGGTTTCGCGGTTGATGAGTCGTTCCAGATCGACCCGGATCTCAAGTGGACGCGAACGCCTTCCGGCCCCAGAATTGGCAGCAGCAGTCTGCACATCGAGTGTGCAGTTTACGGTGGAGAGCTCTACCAGACGAGCAATCCGAACGCGGAGCCGGGCATCAACCTGAGTGCGCTGCAACCGATCGGGAGAAGCGAAACCGGCATGCTCTCGGTGACCCAGACCACTGAGGTGGAGAAGAACGGGAAACTCACCATTTACCCGAAGATTTTCAAGTTCACCAACTATGCGTACTGGTCGGCAGACGACACTATGAAGGTGCATGTGGACGCCCAGGGAAAAATCAAAAAAGTAGAGGGGACAACGGCTTATCGGGACTGATATTCACCGTATGCCTATTTGGCGGGCAGTGCCGCTGCGAGATTGCGCTTTGACACCTACAAGAATTTCGCCATGATTGCTGTAACAAGCATGACGAGGCATAAGGGGAGGCAATGGCGGACGCTCGCAGTTTCTTTAACGAAATGCTCGACGAGTCCGGCAGGCCGCGTCAGCCCTATGCCAGGATTTCCGAGTGGCTTGAAGAAAAGCCTTCCAACTTCCTGACGAAGAAAAGCCGGGATGCCGAAACCATATTCCGGCGGCTCGGCATCACCTTTGCGGTCTACGGCGCGGAGGAAGCGACCGAGCGGCTGATACCGTTTGATCCCATTCCGCGCATCATATCGGCATCCGAGTGGCGGCGCCTGTCGGCCGGCATCGACCAGCGCGTGAGGGCCCTCAACGCCTTCATGCACGACATCTACCACCGCCAGGAAATCCTGCGGGCCGGCAGGGTTCCGGCGGATCTCGTCTTGCAGAACGACGCCTTCCTCCCGGAAATGGCCGGGTTCACGCCGGCACGGAAGGTCTACGCACACATCATCGGAACCGATCTCGTGCGTGTGTCCGAGGACGAATTCTATGTCCTGGAGGACAATACCCGCACACCTTCCGGCGTCTCCTACATGATGGAAAACCGGGAAACGATGATGCGGCTCTTCCCCGAGCTCTTCCAGACACACCACGTCAGCCCAGTCGAGCAATACCCGGAGAACCTGCGCCAGACGCTGGAAAGCGTTGCGCCGGACCCGTCCAAATCGACCCAGACCATCGTCGTCCTGACGCCGGGCATCTACAATTCCGCTTATTTCGAACACGCGTTCCTGGCCGACTCCATGGGCGTCGAACTCGTGGAGGGCCGCGATCTGTTCGTGGATGCCGGCAAGGTTTTCATGCGCACGACGCGTGAACCCAAACAGGTCGACGTGATCTACCGGCGCATCGACGACGCGTTCCTCGACCCCCTCACCTTCAATCCCGGCAGCATGCTCGGCGTGCCCGGGCTGTTCGACGCCTACAGGGCCGGCAACGTCACCATCTGCAACGCACCGGGAACCGGCATTGCCGACGACAAGGCCATCTACGCGTACGTTCCCGACATCATCGAGTTCTATACGGGCCAGAAGCCGATCCTGAACAACGTGCCCACCTGGAACTGTTCGCGTCCGGACGATCTGGCCTATGTGCTCGACAATCTGGAGGACATCGTCGTCAAGGAAGTGCACGGCTCCGGCGGCTACGGCATGCTGATCGGACCGACGGCCAGCAAGCGCCAGATCGCCGAGTTCCGGAAGATCCTGGAATCCAACCCGGGCAATTATATCGCCCAGCCCACACTGGCGCTCTCCGCCTGCCCGACCCATGTGGCCACCGGGATTGCTCCGCGCCATGTGGATCTGCGCCCCTTCGTCCTGATCGGCGACCAGGTGCGCATCACGCCGGGCGGCCTGACCCGTGTAGCGCTGAAGAAAGGCTCCCTCGTCGTCAATTCCAGCCAGGGCGGCGGAACCAAAGACACCTGGGTACTTGAGGACTGAGAATCGGATGCTCGGAAGAACCGCCTCTTCGCTGTTTTGGATGTCCCGCTATCACGAGCGCGCGCAGAACCTGACCCGCCTGCTGGAAGTCGCCTATCGCGGCGCCATCATGTCCCATGCCGGACAGGACGCCGGAACCCACTGGACCTTTGCGCTCGCAAATGCCGGCTGCGACGACCGCTACGCGCAAAGATACGATGAGGTGAACATCCGCAACATCAGCGCGTTCATGATCTTTTCGAAGGACAACCCGTTAAGCGTGCGCACGTGCCTGGAACTGGCGCGCAACAATGCAAGGGCAGTGCGCACCAGCATCACGGCCGAGCTCTGGGAGGCCATCAACACCACCTGGATCGAATTCACCGATGTCAGCCAGCAGAGCGTCACGCCCGAAAGGCTTCCCGACTTCCTGGCCTGGGTGAACCAGCGCGCGCATCTGTTCCGCGGTGCGCTGTTGAACACCATCCTGCGCGACGACGGATATTTCTTCAGCCAGATGGGCAACTTCATCGAGCGTGCGGACAACACCGCACGGATATTGAACACCCAGTACTGGACATTGCTGCCGGACAGCGACATTGCCGATGACGGGGCGATGGATCGCTATCAGTGGTCGGCGATCCTGCGTGCCCTGTCCGGGCGCCGCAGCTACCGCTTCGCCTACCCGAACGCCCGGTTGAAAGCCTTCAACATCGCCGAATTCCTCATTCTGCGCCAGGAAATGCCCCGCTCACTCGCCCATTGTTATGCGTGGCTTGCCGATACCGCCGAGGATCTGGCCCAGTTCTACGGGTCACGCGAGCCGAGTCTCGATCTGGCAGCCGAGATCTTCCGCACGTTGTCGGAAAAACAGATGCGCGAAATCTATCAGGAAGGGCTGCACGAGTTCCTGACGGATATCGTCGGCAAGAACAACCAGTTGGCCCATCAACTGAGCCAGGACTACAATTTCGCCTGACCTTCGAACCCGCAGATCGGTGCCGCATGCGATTATCCGTCCGACATACAACCCGCTACCGTTACGATACGCCGCTCACCAATGCCATGCAGCAGCTGCGTCTGACGCCGGAAGACGGCCCGACGCAGAAAATCGTCGAGTGGTCCATCCAGGCCCCCGGCATCGAGCGTGCAACCACCTATAAGGATGCCTTCGGCAACCAGGTCCATATGGTCTCAGGGGGCGGTACGGTTCACGACGTGGAAATCACCGCATCCGGAGTGGTCGATACAATCGACACCAACGGTATTCTGGGGCATGAGCCGGATGCCGGGATACCGCCGCGCATCTTCACCAGGATCACGCCGCTGACCCAGGCCAACCAGGCGATCCGCAGGCTGGCGTCGCAGGCGGAAACCGACGACAGGGTCGCCGGCTTTCACGCGCTCATGCATACCATCCGGGAGCGGGTCGACTACAAGGTCGGCGTGACGGAAACTCACGCTTCCGCAACTTCCGCGCTGGCGGCCGGTGAAGGCGTCTGCCAGGATCATGCGCACATTTTCATCGCCGCGGCACGGTCCATCGGCATTCCGGCCCGCTATGTCTCGGGCTATCTGCTGCTGGAAGACGAGCAGGCATCGGAAGCCCATCACGCCTGGGCCGAAGTGTTCCTTGACGGCCTTGGATGGACCGGCTTCGACATATCCAACGATATGTGTCCGACAGACCGCTATATCCGCTTGACGGTGGGCCTCGATTCCCGTTCAGCTGCTCCGATCAGGGGTATCCGCTTTGGCGGACTGGAAGAAAACCTTCACGTTGAAGTGGACGTCGCTCAAGCGGCTTTCCAACAGCAGCAATAGCTGTCATCTTCCGCACGCCATGGCCGGCCCCGCGCGCCGGGCAGTTAAAGGGCAAGGAAATGACCTATTGTGTCGGCTTAAAACTGGATCGCGGCCTCGTCTTCGCCGCTGACACAAGAACCAATGCCGGTGTCGACAACATCTCCAGCTTCAAGAAACTCAGTGTCTGGGATGAACCGGGAGAGCGTGTGATCACGTTGCTTTCATCGGGCAATCTCGCCGTCACCCAGGCGGTCATCTCCCTGCTTAGCGAACACATCACCACGGCGGAGACCGACCGGACGACGCTGATGACCGCCAGGACAATGTTTCAGGTCGCCCGCCTGGTTGGCAGCGCGGTCCGCGAAGTCAAGGCGATCGACGGCGAAGCCCTCGCCGCCAGCGCCGAAAGCTTCTCTGTCACCTTCATCCTGGGCGGCCAGATCAAGGGGGAACGGCCGCGCCTGTTTCAGATCTATGCCGCCGGCAACTTCATCGAAGTCTGCGACGACACGCCGTTTCTGCAGATCGGTGAGCACAAATACGGCAAGCCGATCCTCGACCGCGTGACGCGTCCCGACATGCGTCTTGGCGAGGCCGCAAAACTGGTGCTGCTGTCCTTCGACTCCACCTTGCGTTCCAATCTTTCGGTCGGCATGCCCATCGACATGCTGCTTTACAACACCGATTCCTTTTCCACCGAACGCCAGGTCCGTATCGAGCAGGACAACCCCTATTTTCAGAAGTTGTCCCGCACATGGTCCGACAAGCTGCGCGAAGCCTTTGCCGATATCGAAGAATTCGAGATCTGAACGTTTGACGGACTTCAGAAGCGATGCGGAGTCCTAGGTCCCCGCTTTCGCGGGGATGACAGTGTGTGTAATTTGTGGCCAACACACTGATGGCACGCCATGCGATACCACACTTATTTTACATATATTCTTGCGAGTAGACCGGGCGGAACACTTTATGTAGGCGTGACCAATGATTTGGTTCGGAACTATGCAGCATCGTGACGAATCAGCAAGCAGTTTCACACGACGATACGGCGTACATCGTCTTGTCTACTTTGAAGCCCACACTGGTGTCGAATATGCAATCAAGCGCGAAAAGAATATCAAGAAGTGGAATCGAGTCTGGAAAGTTGAGCTGATTTCCGAATTCAATCCAGATTGGCACGATCTTCTTCCTGGTCTTATTGGACCGGCCTAAAGCCAACTAAAGTTGTCATCCCCGCGAAAGCGGGGACCCAGGACTCCTCGTCTTCCAATATTGCTCAAGCGGGCATCAGCTCGTTTGTACGCAAATAGTCCCGGCGCGCTTACGCCTCGCGCAGGATCAGCACTGCCGCATCGAACTCGGTCCGCTTATAGGCCCGCACGCGCGCTGCCTCCGCGTCCTCGCCCCACCGTTCGATGTTGAAATCCTCTTCGACATGCGCGGCTTTCCAGACGCTGTCGGCATCAAGATGGCTTTCCCGCAAGGCGAGCGCCAGAAGCGCCGAGCCGGTGAGGCTGGTGATGGTGTGGAGGGCGGCAAGGCGGAGAGGCGTTTCGCCGGAGATCCGTGCCCGGTAGGCCGCAAGCAGGGCATCGGGCTGCGGCGCATGGATAATGCCTTCGATCAGCACGAACCGTCCGCCAAGCAGCATTCCGGCCCAATCGACCACCGGATCCCAGAGCCTGCACTGCGTGTCGATCAGGCTTTCGGGATCGTCCGCGCGGTAGCAGAGCGCATCGTTGCCGGCAAAGCGGACGATATCGTCGGCCACTTCGTCAAACCGCACGGAGACCGCATCCAGGGCCGAATTGGCAATGCGGGTCAGCGGCATTCTGGCCGGATTGATTTCCTTCTCCTGGGCGGCCCATTCGGCCGCAACCGCTGCGCCCAGCCTGTCGCTCGGCAGTAGCAATGTCTGCTTTCCGGGCGTTTTCACCGGGCGGCCGTCCAGGTGGATCGCATAGCCGCCTTCCGTTTCCCGGTGGGCTGCCTCCTTGTAGAACCGTTTGGGCAACTCGCGCCGGGAGAGTTCGCGTGCGCGCTGCTCCGGATCCTTCCCGATTTCTTCGTGCAGCGTCTGAACAAAATCGCGCATCAGACTGGTTCCTCGTCAAAATCCAACACTTCGGCCAGAGCCCGTTCCAGCTCGGGGAAGCTGTGAATGATCCGGTCCGCCCCGCTCGCGGTCAGCATCGCCTGATCATGGTAACCCCAGGTGACCCCGATCGAACGCGCCCCGGCCGCCCTGGCCATCTCCATGTCGAAAGCGGTATCGCCGATCATGAGCGTGCGATGCGGCTCGGCGCCCGTCTCCGCCATCGCCCGCAGGATCATGTCCGGATGCGGTTTGGAGGGCGACGTGTCGGCTGTCTGGATGGTGACGAACCAATCGTGGAGGTCATGGGTGTCCTGCATGTGCCGGACGCCGCGCAACGCCTTGCCGGTCGCAATGCCCAGCAGAAAATCCGCCCGGGCACGGAGGCTCCCGATCGCCTCTCGTGCGCCGGGATAGAGCGGGTCGATGTCGAGCCCCTGTCCGCGCCGGGAGATCTTGGACTGCCGGTAGGCCTCCGCCATTGCCGGAACCAGATCGATGCGGGTCGGGCCGACCAGATCCGCGAACGCTTCGTTGAGCGAACGGCCGACGATCGACAGGGCGGTCCGCCGGTCCGGCATCGGCAGGCCGACGGCTTCAAACCCCACCTGCAGACCGTGCAGGATGGTGTTCTGGCTGTCCACCAGCGTGCCGTCGACGTCAAAGATGATCAGGTACATGAAAGGCCTTCCGCAAGCGTTCGCCACGCATGTGCCGGGTTTTGACCCGGGGGTCAAGAGGCCCGGCCAAATCGGGCAGCCCGGCCGATTTCACATAAGATCCACAGGCCGGCGCATGAGACCCTGCAATCTTTGGATATCTCCGAATTGGCGGGAACGCCCGAAATTCGCCGCTTTAGAGTGCTTGGAGATCGGATGATCTGCCGCGCACCGGTGCGTAAACCCCTTGGTTACCATGTTTTGCGATAGTTCGTGCGCGGGTGGGCATGATCGCTTGGGACAAATTTGTCGCCAAACAATACGGATCTTGGACCGCAGCCTTATCGGCTGCGGGCAGCGGAATGGTGTTGCCTGAATGCAGCAAAGAAAACAGCTATTGAATCGAAAGGGCGGCAAGAGCGCCCTGGGGAGAGAGCGGACTTTCTACGCGGTTCTGGCAGCAGCCAGTCTACTGGTGTCCGGTCTGGCCGTGGCGGCGACCCTGCTGGGTCCCGCGCTGGCGCCTTCCCATTTCTCCAACGTGACCCCGGCGGCGGAAGCACTGACGCTCTCGCATGTCGCGCAGACATCCGGCGTGCCGGTTTCAGCGGCAATGAAAGCGGGCCGGCAAACGGCGCAGCGCGCCGGGAACGACACGCCGGTCCAGTCCCCTCCTTCGCCGGCTGAACCAGAACTGGCGGCTTTGGCGGAGGCCGAACAACGGCAAACCGAAACCAAGCTGGCCGCAGCCAAAGCGGAAGAAACCGAACGGCAGACTGAAGCGGCAAAGGCGGCCGAAGCTCAGCAGTCTGCCAAACAGACGCTCGCGGCCAAACTGACCAGGGTCAATCAGGCGCGCACGCTGCAATTGGCCCGGGCTGCCGAGGCGCGTACGCAGGCTCTGGAAAATGCCGAGGAAGCGGCCACTACGGTCGCCGCAATCCCGGAAGTCCCTGCAGCACCGGCGCAAAAACAGGCCGAGGCCGCACCGAATACCCAGCCGATGCCTGCTGTCGCCCTCGCCTCGCTCGAACGGCCCGCGATGCGCTCGCTTGCACGAGCCGCTCCGGAAAAGCCGGGAGCAATCGTGCCGCGCGTGCCCGCCGTCAAGCCAGAACCGCCCCAGCGTGCAGAACGCACGACTCCCGAACCCGCCGTCCAGAAGCCGGACGAAAAGCCGGAAGCGGCTGTCCTCGCCTATGCAACGCCAGGCAATCCGGAAGATGAGGAAAACGACGTTTTCAGCGGCATCGGAAAACTGTTCGGCGGCGGCACGGCTGCGCCGGGGCGCGGAATTGCCGTCTACGACATCAGTGCCGCGACCGTGCACATGCCCGACGGCAGCAAACTGGAAGCCCATTCCGGCATCGGAAACAGGATGGACGATCCCAAGCACGCCTACGTGAAGAACTACGGACCGACCCCGCCGAATGTCTACAAGTTGCGCATGCGCGAACGGCTGTTCCACGGCGTGGAGGCCATCCGGATGCTCCCCTATGACCGGACGGCCATGAAGGGCCGTGACGGCATGCTCACGCACACGCGCCTGCTGCGCCGGTCCATCGGTTCCCACGGCTGCGTGGCCTTCAAGGACTACAACAAGTTCCTCACGGCCTTCAAACAGGGCAAGGTCAAGACCCTGATCGTGGTGCCGTCAATGAACGACCTGCCGAGATACATGGCAATGCATGAGCGCGGCTATCAGGCCTAATATCAACCGTCATAATCTATGACAGTTGGCATGACAGGCTTGCGGCCCGCGGGCGGATTGGTTATGCCGCAAGGCATGGCCATTTCCACCCCGGATCTAGGCTGATCTAGCCGGAGCGCTTTGTGACCAAGATCATCCTGGTACTTCTGTTGCTGACCGCCGCAATCCAGGTCATCAAGCCGCTCGGCTGGCCCGGTCTCAAAAAGCGCGCAGACGCCTGGAAACTGGTCGCGGGCGTTGTCGGCGTCGCCTTCGTATCGGTGATACTGGCCGCATTGTTTCAGGGGTTTTGAGCAGACGGCCCGGTCAGCGTTTGATCACGCTCTCGTCCGGATCGTCGGCCTCCGGATCGTATTCCCTGGCATCGAAGCCGAGTAGATTCCAGGTCTGCTGCATATGCGGCGGCAGGGGTGCGGAGACGTCGATCATGCCGCTGCCGGAGGGATGCGGGATGACGATCCGCCGGGCCAGCAGATGCAGCCGGTTCTGAATGCCGCCGGGCAGCTCCCAGTTTTCGATATTGAAATACTTGTCGTCGCCGATGATCGGATGACCGATATGGGCGGCATGGGCGCGCAACTGGTGCGTCCGGCCGGTCACCGGTTTCATCGTCACCCAGGATAGCTTCTGGGCCGACTGCTCGAAAACCGAGTAGAGTGAGACCGCGTGCTGGGCATCTTCGTCCCCCTGACGCACGATCTGCATGCGCTCCTCGCCTTCGTTGCGGGCAATGAAGGTCGAAATCCGGCCCTGGCGCGGCTTCGGCACACCCGCCAGCATCGCCCAGTAGATCTTGCGGGTATTGCGGTGACGGAAGGACTTGGTGAGTTCCTGGGCCGCCTGACGGGTGCGCGCGACGAGGATGATGCCGGAGGTCTCACGGTCGAGGCGGTGCACGAGGCGCGGCTTGTTGCCCTTGGCATCCTTGAAGGCATCCAGCATGCCGTCTAGATGGCGGCTCAGTCCCGACCCGCCCTGAACGGCAAGGCCGGCCGGCTTGTTCAGCACCATCACCTGATTGTCTTCGTAGAGCAGCATGTCCTCCACGGCCCTGCGGTCATCGGCAATCAGCTTGGTCGATTTCGGTCTTGCGTTCTTCTTGTCGTCCGCCGGCAGTTCGACGCCGAGCGGCGGAATGCGGACCATCTGGCCCTTTGCAATCCGCGTGCTGGCTTCCACCCGTTTGCCGTCCACACGCACTTGTCCGGTGCGCAGCAGTTTCTGCAGGCGGCCGAAACCGAGACCCGGATAGTGGGCCTTGAACCAACGGTCGAGGCGCATGCCCGCCTCGTCGGCGGCCACTTGTTTCTGTTCAATCGCGGACATGTTGTTCTCAAATTCGCCGGCAGGACGCATCCGGTCCCGCGCAATCCCCGGCCCGGCTGATACCGCACCGGGCGAAATTCGTTCCGGAGCGTATAGGCGTATTTGCCTTCAAATGAAAGGAAAACTTAGCTTCCCGCCACGCGCATGATCATCAGGCCGGCGAAAACGGCTAAGATCGACAGGACGACGGATGCCAGCACATAGATCAGCGCCAGGTGGGTATCTCCACGCTCCCAGAGAACGGAGGCGTCGAGGGAAAAGGCGGAGAAGGTGGTAAAGCCGCCGAGAATGCCGGTGGCAACGAAATAGCGCAGGGACTGCAGATTGCCGCCCTCCTGCTTCACCAGCCAGCCGATAAAAAGTCCCATTACCAGCGAGCCGGCGACGTTCACGGTCAGCGTGCCGACCGGAAATCCCGGGCCGAACAGGCGCAGTGTTGCGAGCGACACCAGATGCCGCCCTCCGGCGCCTATTCCGCCACCCAGCATGACCAGAAGAAGATGCTTCAAATTACTGCCCCGACGTTGATTGCCGTTTGTCGTCCCGGCCGGAGCGACGCGCATAGCCGGGCTCGGGTACCCGGCCGTTCCTGCGGGCACCACCATCTCGCGTAGACAGATCCCTGCCCCCGCTAGGATGACAAGTCAATGGTGCATTTGACGGGTTTTAGCGAGATCCCGCGGTCCGCTATCGGGCTGCGGACTTCATCACTGCGGCCAAACGTGCCGCAGGCTGCGATCGGACAGGAAATCACGTTCCTCCCCTGCCGTGCGGTCAAGCCTCCTCCGCCACATGGGCGAAGTCGGGATAGATTGTCCGGATCAGAACATCGACCCTTTCGAGTTCCTCCGAGATTTCAGTCAGCTTGCCGCGCTCTTCCTCCAGGATCGCCAGAAAGATCCTGGCGCGGGCCTGGTTGATCTGCATCTGTGGCAAGGCGCCGCCGCCCGCGGCAGACAGGACGACGCTGACAAGCCGGTCGGCCGCATTCAGCCGCCCCCACAGATAGTCATGCTCGCGCCAGCCACGGTTGAAGAAAGCCCCGAAGGCATTCAGCGATTTGCCCTTCAGGTCGAATCCTTCGGTATAGAGGCTGTCGGCATCCCGCGGGCTGATCCGGTCGACAAGGATTTCGGTGACTTCCGAAAAGTCGTTCCGCTGCAGCACCGGGAATGTAATCAGGTCGTAAAACCCGAAGCCGATATATGCGCGCAGCAGAGAAGCGTGACGTTCCTTGTCCAGCAATTCCCGCGCCGTCTCCGCAAAAAGCTCGTCATGCAGCCGGTCAAGATCCGCCAGTCCCATCATCTGGGTCAGGCTGGCGACCAGTTGAACGACCTGGTCGCGGCTGGTGGGCCGGCCGGCCGCGAGATCGCTCACAAGCTGCGCGGCCATGCCCCGGCAACTGCTGCCGAAAAACAGCTCCTTCCAGCGCCAGCCCAAGTGGTCGATCTGATCGTAGAAGAGGCCCTTCATGTGGTCGAGCGCTTCCGTATCGGGAGGCGGAAGTCCTGATTCCGGTTCGAAGTGGTAGAATCCGTTCAACTTGCGGACCACGAACCGCAGACGGCGGATGCGGTAGTCGACATCCAATCCGCGCAACAGTGCCAGGATGTAGGGATCCGTGCGGCCCAGAAGGTCCGTGCTTTCCACGGTCAGCCGGGAAAAGTGCTGGGAAAACCGTGCAAGCACGGCTTCCTCATGTTTCTGGGCGCCGATTATTCCGCTGAGCTCGACCGTCAGCCCGGCAAGCCGTTCGGCAAGGGCATGCAGCTTCAGCGACTGGTAGTTCAAAAAGGCGAAGCCGGCCTGCTCGAAGGCGGCCCCCGTTGCATCCTTGCGGCATTTGGAAAGCATTTCCGGGGTTACCGTTCGCCGCTTTGGCAACAGCCCCTTCACCGCCTCTTCCACCATCGGTCCGGCGGAATCGATCAGCTGTGCCAACCAGCGGCTGCGCCGGTTGCTCTGTTCCAGTTCCTTCAGATCGTCGCCGATCGGTTCGTTGCGCGGGATATGGGCCAGTGAGGCGAGGATCACCCTGAAAAAGCCAGGCACCTCGCGCGCAAGACCATTGGTTTCGGCGGGCTCGACCGGCGCCGGATCGACGTAAATCAACCGCCGCGCCACCTCGCGGGCCGCCGGCCGGTCCTGGATCACCTGGATCACCGGCGCGAAAGGCTTGTTCATGACAACGCTGCCGTCCACGAAACAATGCTGCGAAACCACTTCCGGAGCCAGGCCCAGTCCACGTTGCAGAAACGCATCCCGGTGCTTCCAGGGCAGGTCATACCGCTCCAGGACGCGCTCCATTTCCGCGACTGTGGACGGCGGAAAGGCCCCGGGGAACGAGGATGTCGCCCGCGCGGCAAACACCAGCTCGGGAATGTTTTCGGTCGCGAACTGGCTTTCGACGAGCCCGGGAGAACGGTGGACGGCGTGGAAATTCAGGATCCGCCGGTGATCCCATTCCTCGACGAAATCGGGGTCATCCAGATGAATCCGCCGCTTGATCCCGTTGTAATCGGTAAGGGTGACGAACAGATCCAGCGTCTGCCCGCGCGGTATCAGCGTGCGCTGCTCCTCTCCGTCCCGTTCCATTTTCTGGCACGCATCCAGCATCCAGCCGATGAACCTCTTGCCCGAGAACGGCGGCGTGAACCATCTTGCCTGCATGAAGTGACGCAGCTTCTCGCGCGTTTCGGCGCTTTCGATCTGCTTGTCCAGACGCGTGGAAATCAGCTGATCCAGGACCGGCGAAATCGAGATCTTGAGATAGCGCGACAGGCCGGATTGCGGGCGCGCGAGACGCGTGACGTCGGCCTTCTCGAGCCACATCCGGCTGTGGCTGTCGAGCGGCAGGTCATGGGCGATGGCTCTTGCCAGCATGATGCCGTTGACCCCGCCGGCGGATGCGCCGGCAATCGCGTCGACGACGACCCGGACATCGGCGGCGCCGGAGACGAGATCAAGGAGTTCGGTGAATGCGCTCTGGACCGGAGACAGGTCCGGCCCGGCCGTTTCCTGGCCCGTTCCGTTGGTTCGCCGGTCGAGACGGTAGCTCGATGCGCGAACCAGGTTCAGAACCTCCCGGCTGACCCCATGCATATAAATGGCGAGCGAAACGCCGCCATAAAATACGAGAGCAAGTCTGAGCTCGATTTCCTTCATGAGGTCACTGCACCGGTTTCCATTCTTTGTAGCACAAAAGAATGGTCGAATTCTTTATCGGGCGGCGAAATCGGAACTGCGAGGGCACCTCGCGCGACACTATGACCATGGCGGTGGCCACACGTTATGCCCGGCTGAGACTTTGCTCCCGGACAACGGAAAACAGTCAAAGGCGGAACATACCCCGGCACCAAGCGGCTCACGCCGCCTGTCAGCCGCGCTCCTTGCGCAGCTTGTCCCAATACTCCAGCCGCTTGCGCAATTCCCGTTCGAAGCCGCGTTGCGGGGGATCGTAATAGCTCTGCCGGCCGAGCTGTTCGGGAAAATAGTCCTGTCCGGAAAAGCCGTCCGGCGCGTCATGGTCGTATTGATAGCCCTCGCCGTAGCCCTCCTGCTTCATCAGCTTGGTCGGGGCATTCAGGATATGCTTGGGCGGCAGCAGGGATCCGCTGGTTTTGGCATCGCGCATGGCCGCCTTGTAGGCCACATAGGCGCCGTTTGATTTCGGTGCCGTCGCCAGGTAGATGACCGATTGCGCCAGGGCCAGTTCGCCTTCCGGTGAGCCGAGCATCTGGTAGGCGTCGCGGGCGGCGTTGGCCTGCACGAGGGCGTTGGGGTCGGCAAGGCCGATATCCTCGACCGCCATGCGGATCAGCCGGCGGGCGAGATACATCGGATCTTCACCCCGTCCAGCATGCGGCAGAACCAGTAAAGCGCCGCGTCCGGATCGGAGCCGCGCACGGATTTGTGCAGCGCGGAGATCAGATTGTAGTGCCCGTCGGCGCTCTTGTCGTAGATTGGCGCGCGCCGCTGAACGATCTCCTGCAGGCGATCCACATCGAACACCTCGTCATCCGCCGCAGCGCGCCAGACGTCCTCGGCCAGTGTCAGGGCCGAACGGCCGTCTCCGTCCGCCATGCGGATCAGGACCATTCGGGCATCCGCATCCAGCGGCAGTTTCTTGCCTTCCGCTTCCTCCGCCCGGGTCAGAAGCCTGTCGATCGCCTCCATGGAAAGCGAATGGAACGTCATCACATGCGAGCGCGACAGAAGCGCCGCATTCAGCTCAAAGGACGGATTTTCCGTCGTCGCGCCGACAAGCGTGATGGTGCCGTCTTCCATCACGGGCAGGAAGCTGTCCTGCTGGGCGCGGTTGAAGCGATGGATCTCGTCCACGAAAAGCAGTGTCGCCCGCCCGCCCATGCGGCGCGCACGCGCGGCCTCGAAAACCTTTTTCAGGTCGGCAACGCCGGAGAAGATCGCCGAGGTCTGCTCGAACGCCAGATCGGTCTCGTTGGCAAGCAGCCGCGCGATGGTGGTTTTGCCCGTACCCGGCGGGCCCCAGAAGATGAGCGATCCGAGCGTGCGGGTCTTCAGCATGCGCGAAAGCGTTCCCTCCGGCCCGAGAAGATGGTCCTGCCCCACCACGTCCGAAAGCCTGGTCGGCCGCATCCGATCGGCCAGCGGCCTTGGACCGGCTTTGGACAAACCCGAGGCTTCAAAAAGATCGCTCACGCCGGCCTTTACCCTCGCAAAATGATCTGGGACACCTTGCCGTCCCGCTCGATTTCGAGCTGCCAGACGCGCGGTGGCGCTTTGGTGATCGCCTCCAGCATGCGCGTTGACTCGATCGGCTGCTCGTTGACGCCGCGGATGATGTCACCCGGCCGCAGGCCCACCCGGTCCGCCGTGCTGCCGCGCTCGACCTCGGCGATGACGACGCCTTCGAACAGCCCTTCAATGCCGAGTTCTTCCGCAACAGCGGGCGACAGGTTCATAACCGTCGTTCCTTCGAACGGCGAATAGCTCCGCAGTTCCCTCGTGTCCCGCGGCACCGATTCCGGTGCCGGCTTGAGAGGCACGGACAAGGTAACCTCCTTGCCGCCGCGCAGCACCACGAATTCCACGCTCTCACCGATCATTTTCGTGGCGAACCGGTAGCCGAAGGAATTCGGATCGGTCACTTCCTTGCCGTCAACCGCAATCACGAGGTCACTGACCTTGAGACCGGATCGTTCGGCCGGGGAGCCTTCGAAAACCGCCGTCACAAGAACGCCGCGCGGCCTGTCCAGGGAAAGAGCCTCGGCAATCTCGGAATTGACCATCTGCACCGTCGCCCCGAGCCAGGGCCGCTGCACCTTGCCGCCATGATCGGCGGCATCGGCGACGAACCGGGCCATATGAGCGGGAATGGCAAAGCCGATGCCGTTGGAGCCGCCTGAGCGGGAAAAGATCGCCGTATTGATGCCGACCAGCTTGCCGGCCATGTCCACGAGCGCGCCGCCGGAATTGCCCGGATTGATCGCGGCATCTGTCTGGATGAAGAACTGGAAGTCCGTCACGCCCACCTGGGTCCGCGCCGTCGCCGACACGATCCCCTGGGTGACTGTCTGCCCGACGCCGAACGGGTTGCCGATCGCCAGCACGATGTCGCCGACGTCCAGATTGTCGGAGTCGGCAAATTCCACGTGCTCGAACGGACCGTCTGCCTTGATCTTCAGCACGGCAAGATCCGTGCGCTCATCCATCAGGACGATGTCCGCGTCGAACTCGCGCCGGTCGCTCAGGGCAACGCGCACCTTGTCGGCGTCCTTGATGACGTGGTGGTTGGTGATCACCGTTCCGTCTTGGGAGATGATCACGCCGGAGCCGAGCGAGGATTCCACCCGTTCCCGCGGACGGCCAAACCCGCCGCCCGGTTGCCCGAAGAACCGGCGGAAGAAGGGATCGTCGAAAAAGGGCGAAATCTGCTGGCGCTGCACGACCTTCCGGCTGGCATAGACGTTGACGACCGCCGGGGCGACCTTCTTGACGATCGGGGCGAAGGACAGCTTGATCTGTGCTTCGCTCTGCGGAACGAGGCGCAAGTCGCTCGACGACGTCTGCGCAAATCCCGCTGCGGACCAGAGGACGATCAGCCCCGCAAGTGCTGCTCGGACCAGGAATCCTGTAGTGCCAGTTTTTGCCAGGCGCATGGCCGGAAGCCCTCTTCTTCGAATCTTTCGGATCGTTTGGCGTTACATGGCAGATAGGGAGGAAAAGAGGCAAATACAAAAGCAAAGAGCCGCCGGAAAACCGGCGGCTCAGACTGCTGACAAACCCGCCGATTTCGGCGGGTTTGTTTTTTGAGATTTGTTTTGCCGTTATTTCTGGGTTTTGAATTTAGCGTGGTCGGGCTTTTTGCCTGTCAGGCCCGTACTTGTTTGGGTGGTTTGGTGAGGGCCATCGCGATCTTCTTGATGTTCTGGGCGGCGGCGGCGAGGAGGCACTGCATCTGGACGCGCACCAGACTTCGGAACCTGGCGTATCTGTGGCCATGGAGCTGTTTGGCATCGGCAAACGAACGCTCCACGGTTTCCTTTCGACGCTTGTAAACAGCCTTGCCCCAGGGTGTCAGGCGATATGTATCGCTTCGCTCCCTGCTCTCCTGCCAGACATGGCGGGTGATGGTGCGCTCAGCCCTGGCATTGGAGGTGCAGGAGGCCAGAAGCGGACACTTTTTGCAGATGGCAGGGTCGGAGCGGTAGTGTTTGTAGCCGTTCCTGTCCGTCGTTGCATAGGTCAGCAGCCGGCCTTCGGGACAACGGTAGCCATCGGTTTGCTCCTCGTAAGCGAAGCTTGATTTGCGCATCATGCCGGGCTTTGGGGCAGACGGGCGGCGGTATCCGGTCACCCCCAGAATATCCCGCTCCTCCAGTCCCCGGGCTATCGCTGAAGTGGCATAGCCCGCATCAAGACCAACCGCCTTGACCTGGAAGCTGAAGCGGTGTGCCTGACGGTCCAGCCGGTTCAGATAAACAATGCTGTCATGGACATTGGCCGGTGTGGTGAAGGTGTCCGTGACGATCCCCAATTTACCGTCCACCGTGCGGTGGTCCAGATAGAAGAAGCCCTTTGGCTTGCCCTCACGCACCATGTAGCCGCTGTCCGGATCCGTGCGGCTCACCTTGGTTTGCTTGACCTCAGGAGAGCGCTCCTGCTCCTTTAGCGGCTTCTGGCCATGCAGCCTGCGTTCCGCCTCAACCGCCCGGTCCAGGTCCGCCCAATAATCGGCCCGTGACTTCTCGATTTGAGCCAGATCGTATTTGCCTTTGTTGGCATTCGCCTTCAGATGTGTCGAATCCGTATAAAGCACCGTGCCGTCTACAAGGCCATGAGCGATCGCCTGCTCGACAATGTGGTCGAAGATATCCTGGGCGACAGACGCGTCGTTGTAGCGACGCCGCCGGTTCTGGCTCAGTGTCGAGGCGTCGAACACCTTGTCCGTCAGCTTCAGCCGCAAGAACCAGCGGTAGGCGACATTCACCTCGATCTCGCGCACCAACTGGCGCTCCGAGCGGATGCCGAACAGGTAACCGATGAACAACGCCTTGAACATCAACGTCGGATCCAGCGGTGGACGGCCGTTGTCTGCGCAGTAGAGCGCCGAGACACGGTCATGGACGAACGAAAAGTCGATCACCGCGTCAATCTTGCGCAAAAGGTGATCGGCGGGAACAAGCTGCTCGAGTGTAACCATCTCGAGCGCTGTCTGATCGGGGCCGGGCTTCTTCAACATCTAAACAGTGAATCAAAAACCCCTGGACAATGCCAGGGGTTTGTCAGCAGTCTGAGCCGCCGGAAAACCGGCGGCTCTTCGCAATTCCGCCCGCTGGCGCTATGCGGAGCGCACCTGAGACAGGAAGCTGCGCACTTCCTTGTCCAGTTGCTCCGCTTCCATTGCCATGTCGGCAGCTTCTTCGGAGAAGTTCTGCGCGGCCATGTTGGTATCGTTGGAAAGCGCGGAGACGTTGCGGATGTCTTCGGTCACCTTGGAGGTGCCGCCGGCGGCCCGCTGCGTGTTTTCCGCAATGCCCTGCGTGGCGTAGCTCTGCTCGGTCACAGCAGCAGCAACATCGCTCACCGACTGGGTGATCTCGTCGATGGTCTTCTGAATGTCGCTGATCGCACCAACGGCGTCTTCCGTCGCGCTGCGGATTGCGTCGATCTGTTGCTGGATCTCGCCGGTTGCCTTGCCGGTCTGCGAGGCAAGCTCCTTCACTTCAGCGGCAACCACTGCAAAGCCCTTCCCGGCCTCCCCGGCGCGGGCCGCCTCGATGGTGGCATTCAACGCCAGAAGGTTGGTCTGGTCCGCAATGTCGCTGATAAGGGTGACGACCTCACCGATCCGGTTGGCCGCTTCGGCAAGCGACTTGACCGTTTCGTTGGTGGTTTCGGCACGCTTGGTCGCGTCAACGGCAACGCTGGACGAGCGTTCTATAAGCGTGGAGATTTCCTGGATCGAGCTTGAGAGCTGGTCGGAAGCTGCTGCGATGGATTCCACTTCAGACAGGGTTTCTTGCGACATCGTCGCGGCATTGGCCGACGTCTCGCCGGCGACATCGGTCATATCGCGCATCTTGCCGGCGGACTCGCGCAGCTTTGCAGCAGACCGGGCCACCTTGTCGACAACAGTGCCCACCGTCGCCTCGAAGTCGCCGGCAAGACTTGCCAGCATCTCCTGGCGCTGCTCGGCCTGACGCCGGGAGGCATCCGCCTCTTCCGCGGCGCGGCGCTCGTTGTCTTCGGCGGCGTTCTGGCGGATCTGCAGGACCGCCCGGCCGATATCGCCGATTTCGTCCTTGCGGTAGGCCGCCGTGATTTCCGCTCCCAGATCTCCGGATGCAATTGCATTCAATGCGCCGACGAGCGTGGACAGCGGGCGGGTGATGGATTGGGAGAAGAAGAGCGCGATCACCGCCGCCACCGCGATGGTCGCCAGCGACCACATGAACATCTGGTCGCGCATGTTCATGACTGCCGAGAGGGTCTCTTCGACGCTCTTTTCAGCGACGATCGCCCAGGTCTGCCCCCGGAAGGTCAATGGCCGCGCCACCATCAGGTCTGCAACGCCATCCGCACCGGTGACGATCCCGGCCGCTTCGGAACCGCTCGCGGCCGCCAGTGCCGGCTCCGCATCGGAAGTAGCGGCAAGCGCCGTCCGTTCGGCAGCCAACGGCATGTCGCTGAGCACCAGGCCGTCCTGGTCGATCAGGTAGACCTGGCCCGTGTCACCGAGGTCTTCCCGGTTGGCGACAACCTTGTTGAGGAAGGAAGGATCGAGACGGAGCGCAACGACGCCGCTCATGCTCACTTCGCCAAAGGAACTCATATAGACGGGAGAAGCGAGAAACAGAGAGCTCTCGCCACCTGCCGGACCATAGGCTTCAAAGGCGCTTGCGACGATCTCGCCCTCGGCCAGTTCCTTGGCGGCATTGTAGATCGCGTCCAGTCCGGTGTCGCCGGCAACGCCGCCCTCCAGCCGGGAGAGAAACTCGCCGCCCTTGGTCACCGAATAGAGAACAAGCCCGTTTGCGTCGATCATGTAGATATCCGCATAGCCGCCGTTCTTCCAGACATTGAAGAGTGCCGGATGCGCCTCGGAATGGCGCCAGGCATACATCGTCTTCTGTTCCTTGCCGGAAATGCTTGCCCGCTCCATCGCCGTTTGACCGCTATGGAACAGGTCGAGAATTTCGTCCTTTTCCTTGTCGATGTTCATGGTCGCATTGCCGAGGTTGCCCATGACATCCGCGACGCTCGAGGCAAGGTTGACCGTCTCCGCGGCAGCGGCCTGAAGTCTGGATTCCAGCAAGGCGGATCGGGCGGTGATCACCATGCCGAGTTCCGCCTGCGCAGCCTTCTGCAGGCCATCCCGGCCGGTCATGTAACCGATCACGCCGACCGCCGTACAGGCGGCGACGGTAACCAGTATCATCAATGCCGGAATAACAAAGGAAAGACGAAGAGAAGATGAAAACCTCTTCGAACTCGAATTTTTTCTGCCAAACACTGCGAATCTCCCCAGCCTTGCATTCCTCTGCCTCGAATGCGCCGAAAAGATAAGTGCCTGTTCCTTAAATCATTGATAATCTCAGGTAGAATTACGTAGGCGATCCCGCAGCAAACTGCTAAGCCGCGCAGACAGCAAAAAAGGGCGGACCTGAGGCCCGCCCTGTTCTTCAATGCGCTTTTGCAGATCTTACGCTGCGTTCTCGGCCGCTTCTGCAGCTTCGGCACGGGCGCGGTCTTCTGCGCCGCGAGCCGCCGGATCCCGGTCGACCAGCTCGATGACAGCCATCGGAGCATTGTCGCCGTAACGGAAACCGGCTTTCAGAACGCGCGAGTAGCCGCCGCTGCGGTCCTTGTAACGCTCACCGAGCGTGTCGAACAGCTTTGCGACCATCGCCGTATCGCGGATCTGCGAAATGGCCTGACGACGCGCATGAAGATCACCGCGCTTGCCCAATGTGATGAGCTTGTCGATGATCGGCTTCATTTCCTTGGCCTTCGGCAGGGTCGTGACGATCTGTTCGTGATTGATCAGCGACGCTGCCATGTTCGCGAACATAGCCTTGCGGTGGCTAGAGGTCCGGTTGAGCTTGCGGCCGGATTTACCGTGGCGCATGGCCCTCTCCTTTTTCTGTCAGGCAGTCTGCTAATCTCTTCAAAGCACTTGCCTGGTTGATGCTCCAGGGACGCGTACGTCCCTCAGTACTGATGGTCTTCGTAACGCTTGGCGAGATCGTCGATGTTCTCAGGCGGCCAGTTGGCGACTTCCATGCCGAGATGCAGACCCATCTGGGCGAGAACTTCCTTGATTTCGTTGAGCGACTTGCGGCCGAAATTCGGCGTCCGCAGCATTTCCGCTTCGGTCTTCTGAATGAGATCGCCAATATAAACGATATTGTCGTTCTTCAGGCAGTTTGCAGACCGTACCGACAGTTCCAGTTCGTCGACCTTCTTCAGAAGCGCCGGGTTGAACGCCAGTTCCGGGACAGAGTCCTCGGCAACCTCGCGCTGCGGCTCTTCGAAGTTGACGAAGATCGAGAGCTGATCCTGCAGAATGCGCGCTGCATAGGCCACGGCATCGTCCGGCTTCACGGAACCATCGGTTTCGACAGTCAGGGTCAGCTTGTCATAGTCAAGAACCTGGCCTTCACGGGTGTTTTCCACCTTGTAGGAGACCTTCTTGACCGGAGAGTAAAGGCTGTCGACCGGGATCAACCCGATCGGTGCGTCTTCCGGGCGGTTGCGGTCGGAAGAAACATAGCCTTTGCCGGTGTTGACGGTGAATTCCATGCGGATTTCAGCGCCTTCGTCCAGCGTGCAGAGGACCAGTTCCGGGTTCAGAACTTCGACGTCGCCGACAGTCTGAATGTCACCTGCGGTCACAACACCCGGGCCCTGCTTGCGCACGACCATGCGCTTGGGACCTTCGCCTTCCATGCGGATGGCGATTTCCTTGATGTTGAGCACGATATCGGTGACATCTTCCCGCACGCCCGGGATCGACGAGAACTCGTGCAGAACACCGTCGATCTGAACCGCGGTGACGGCTGCCCCCTGCAGGGAGGACAGCAGGATACGGCGCAACGCGTTGCCCAAGGTCAGACCGTAGCCACGCTCGAGAGGCTCGGCAACGACCGTTGCCAGGTAGCGAGAATCGTCGCCCGGCTTGACCTCGAGCTTGGTCGGCTTGATCAACTCTTGCCAGTTTTTTTGAATGGTCACGTTTTCGTCCCTTCGGCTATCCCGCCTGGCGCTTCGGGGCCAGGCCATTCTTTGCCATTTGGAGAAACAAGTACCTAAAGCTGGGAAGCCTTAGACGCGGCGGCGCTTGCGCGGACGGCAGCCATTGTGCGGGATCGGCGTCACGTCACGGATGGACGTGATGAGGAAACCGGCGGCCTGTAGCGCGCGAAGAGCGGATTCACGACCGGAACCCGGGCCACGAACTTCAACTTCCAGCGTGCGCATGCCGTGTTCGGCAGCTTTTTTCGCAGCGTCTTCCGCAGCAACCTGGGCTGCATACGGCGTGGACTTGCGGGAGCCCTTGAAACCGAGCGTTCCGGCGGACGACCAGGAGATCGTATTGCCCTGTGCATCGGTAATCGTGATCATGGTGTTGTTGAACGTGGAGTTCACATGCGCGACGCCAGAAGAAATGTTCTTGCGTTCGCGGCGACGCACGCGCGTCGTGTCTTTAGCCATTCTTTTGTCCTTGTTTTGATCTCGTCACTGCCGTAGTTCCGGCAGCTCCACCAACAATCGCAGTGCGATGTTATTTCTTCTTGCCAGCGATCGGTTTCGCCGGACCCTTGCGGGTACGTGCGTTCGTGTGCGTCCGCTGCCCGCGAACCGGAAGGCCGCGGCGGTGACGAAGGCCGCGGTAGCAGCCAAGGTCCATAAGACGCTTGATGTTCATTGCCGTCTCACGGCGAAGGTCACCTTCCACCATGTAGTCACGGTCGATGGTTTCGCGGATGGACAGCACTTCGGCATCCGACAGCTCGTTGACACGGCGCGACGGGTCGATGTTGTTCTTTTCGATGATTTCCTGCGCGAATTTCGCGCCGATGCCGTGAATATACTGAAGAGCGATCACGGTGCGCTTATTCGTCGGGATGTTAACGCCAGCAATACGTGCCACGTTGTATCTCCATGTTGAGCGGCGGGCCAAGGCCTAACCGCAGTGAGCAAAACCCGCGTCCGGTGGAGGCCGGCCCTTGCGGGTGTACGAAAATGCCGGGGTACCCCGACACAGAGAATGCCGGTCCCACATGCATGGAACCGGCTCAACTGTAAGGTAGAGCGGGTCGTTTAGCGGCTCTATACCTTTTCGTCAAGTCCTTGCAGCACGGTTTCTATAGAGGCCGTGACTTCGTCAATGGACTGCATGCCGTCGATCACGGAAAGTAGACCGGCTTTCTCGTAATAAGGCACAATAACTGCGGTATCGCGGTTGTAAGCTTCGAGGCGCTGCTTGAAAACTTCCGGGTCGTCATCCTTGCGGACCGGTTCGCCAGCGGCCTTGGCATCTTCCGCCCGCTTGATGATCCGGTCTACCAGCTTTGTCTGGTCGACCCGCAGTTCTATGACGGCGTCGAGCTCCAGATTTCCCGACTTCAGCATCACGTCCAGAGCTTCCGCCTGGGCGAGCGTGCGGGGGAAACCGTCCAGAATGAAGCCCTTCTTGGCGTCGTCTTCCGCGATCCGGTCCCGGATGATGCCGACAACGATCTCGTCGGAAACGAGACCACCGGCATCCATCACTTCCTTCGCCTTGAGGCCGACCGGGGTGCGGGCAGCAACGGCGGCGCGCAACATGTCGCCGGTTGAAAGCTGAGGGATGTCGTAGTTCTCGACGAGGCGTGCGGCCTGTGTCCCCTTACCCGCTCCTGGCGGTCCTACCAGAATAAGCCTCATCGGCGCCTCCCCCTGAGTTTCGCTTTTTTCACCAGACCCTCATACTGATGCGCAAGCAAATGGCCCTGGATCTGCGATACGGTATCCATTGTCACGCTCACGACAATCAACAGTGAGGTTCCTCCGAAATAGAACGGAACGCCCGTCGCGGATATGAGGAATTCGGGTAATAGACAAACGATGGTGATGTATATCGCGCCGACGGTCGTGATGCGCGTCAGGACATAGTCGATATACTGAGCCGTCCGCTCGCCGGGCCGGATTCCCGGGATAAAGCCGCCATGTTTCTTCAGATTGTCGGCCGTATCGCTCGGATTGAAGACGATCGCCGTGTAGAAGAAGCAGAAGAAAATGATCATCCCGGCATAGGCAACCATGAACAGTGGCTGCCCGTGACCGAGTGCCGCAGTGATGTAGGTCAGCCACTCATTGCCCGAGCCCTGGCCGAAACCGGCAAGCGTTGCCGGGACGAGCAGAAGCGAAGAGGCGAAGATCGGCGGAATGACACCGGCGGTGTTGAGCTTCAGCGGCAGGAACGAGGTGTTGCCCTCGAACATGCGGTTGCCCATCTGGCGCTTCGGATATTGGATCAGCAGGCGGCGCTGCGCCCGCTCCATGAATACGATGAACCCGATCACGACGACGGCCAGAATGATGACCGCAAGAATGATCCAGGTTGCCAGGGAGCCCTGACGGCCGAGTTCCAGGGTCTGCACCACCGCCGCCGGAAGGCCCGCGACGATGCCCGCGAAGATGATCAGCGAGATGCCGTTGCCGATGCCGCGGGACGTGATCTGTTCGCCCAGCCACATCAGGAACATGGTTCCGCCGACCAGCGTGATGACCGTGGAAGCGCGGAAGAACCAGCCCGGATCGGTCACGACATTCGCCGCCCCTTCCAGACCGATGGCAATGCCGTAGGCCTGGAACGCGGCGAGAATCACGGTTCCGTAGCGCGTATACTGGTTGATGACCTTCCGGCCCTGCTCGCCTTCCTTTTTCATCTGCTCCAGCGACGGCACGACGGTCGTCATGAGCTGCATGATAATGGAGGCGGAAATATAGGGCATGATGCCGAGGGCAAAGATCGCCATACGCTCGACGGCGCCGCCGGCAAACATGTTGAACATGCCGATGATGCCGGACTGCGCCTGGTTGAACGCCTGCGCGAACGCCTCGGGATTGATGCCGGGCATGGGAATATAGGTGCCCAGTCGATAAACCAAAAGCGCCCCCAGCGTGAACCAGATGCGCTTCTTGAGCTCTTCAGCCTTGGCGAAAGCTGAGAAATTGAGATTAGACGCCAGTTGCTCGGCGGCGGATGCCATGCCCTACTCCGGTCAGATACTTGCCCACAAACGGGAAAGCCCAGGCTGTTAAGCCTGAGCTCCCAGAACGGCCACTTTGCCGCCCGCTTTTTCGATTGCTGCAACAGCACCCTTGGAGGCACCTGCAACTTCAAAGGTCACCGCAGCGGTGAGTTCACCGTTGGCGACGATGCGCACACCGTCACGGATCCGCTTGACGACGCCGGCAGCCTTCAGTGCTTCGACGGTGACCGTCTCGGAAGCATTGAGCTTGCCCGCATCGATGGCCTTCTGAACGCGGCCGACGGATACAGTGTTGTAGTCGTTGGCAAAGATGTTCGTGAATCCGCGCTTCGGCAGGCGGCGGTGAATCGGCATCTGGCCGCCTTCAAAGCCTTTGATCGCCACGCCGGACCGGGACTTCTGACCCTTCACACCGCGGCCGCCGGTCTTGCCTTTGCCGGACCCGATGCCGCGGCCAACGCGGATGCGGTCTTTGACGGCACCTTCGTTGTCACGAAGTTCATTGAGCTTCATGTTTTCTCTCCTCACCCCGTCCTTACGCGTCGTCTTCGACGACACGAACGAGATGCTGGACCTTATTGATCATGCCGCGCACTTCGGGAGTGTCCTTCAGTGTGGAACGGCGGTGCATCTTGTTCAGGCCGAGACCGATGAGCGTCGCGCGCTGATCCTTCGGACGGCGCAGCGGGCTGCCGATCTGTTCGACCGTAACAGTCATTTCGGTGTTCGCCATGGAACCTACCCTCTTTCAGCTGGGGACCGGAGCCGCCAAGGTCAAGCCTCGGCGGCAGCCGGAGCCGCCTCATCGGTGTTGTCCCGGCGCCGAGACTGCAGCACGGAGACCTTGAGGCCCCGGCGGGCAGCCACGGAACGCGGGCTGTCTTCCTTGGTCAGTGCAGCAAAGGTTGCACGGACCATGTTGTAGGGGTTTGAGGTCCCCAGCGACTTTGCCACAACGTCCTGAACGCCGAGCGTCTCGAAGACGGCGCGCATCGGGCCGCCTGCGATGATGCCGGTACCGGCCGGAGCTGCACGCAGCAGCACCTTGCCTGCCCCGTGACGGCCCTCGACATCGTGGTGGAGTGTCCGGCCTTCACGCAGCGGCACGCGGATCATCGTGCGCTTTGCAGCTTCCGTTGCCTTGCGGATGGCTTCCGGCACTTCGCGTGCCTTGCCATGACCAAATCCGACACGGCCCTTCTGGTCACCAACCACGACGAGTGCTGCGAAGCCGAACCGGCGGCCACCCTTGACCACTTTCGCAACGCGGTTGATGTGAACGAGCTTGTCAACGAATTCGCTGTCTCGCTCGTCGCGATCGCGATTATCCTGTCTCGCCATATTATACGTCTTCCGTTCTTAAGAGCGCCAACGGGCGCTGGTCAGAATTCAAGTCCACCTTCGCGGGCTGCATCAGCAAGCGCTCTCACGCGCCCGTGGTACATGTACCCGCCACGGTCGAACACGACCTGCTTGACACCGGCGGCAACTGCACGCTCGGCGACAAGCTTGCCAACGGCTGCGGCCGCAGCAACGTCGGCGCCCGTCTTCAGGCTGCCCTTGAGATCTTTTTCGATCGTTGAAGCAGAGACAATCGTATGTCCCTTCGCGTCGTCGATGATCTGGGCGTAGATCTGCTTCGACGAGCGGAAGATAGAAAGGCGCGGACGGCCGTTCGCGGCTTTCTGGATCGAACGGCGCACGCGATCGCGGCGGCGCTCGAAAGCTTGTTTGCTGTTCGCCATGATCTGGGTCCGTTACTTCTTCTTGCCTTCTTTGCGGACGATTTGCTCGTCTGCATATCGAACGCCTTTGCCCTTGTAGGGCTCCGGCGGGCGGAATTCACGGATTTCGGCGGCAACCTGGCCGACAACCTGGCGGTCGGTACCGGTTACGCTGATTTCCGTCGGTTTCGGGCACACGATGTCGATGCCTTCCGGGATCGGATAGACAACATCGTGCGAGAAACCCAGTGCCAGCTGAAGATTCTTACCCTGGACCTGCGCGCGGTACCCGACGCCGGTGATGGCGAGGTCTTTCTTGAAGCCCTCGGTCACGCCGGTGATCAGGTTCGACACCATCGACCGGCTCATGCCCCACATGGAGCGGGCCGGCTTGGTGTTGTTGCGCGGATCGATCTTGATTCCATCGTCCGTCATTTCGGCCAGAACCAAGTCGTTGAGCACGAAAGACTTTTCGCCTTTCGGGCCCTTGACCGTAACCTTCTGACCGTCGATCGATGCCGTTACCCCGCTTGGCACGGGGACTGGCTTTTTGCCAATACGAGACATTTGACCAACCTTGTCGTTTATCTAAAGTAAGGGAGCTGCATCAGAAGACGCGGCAAAGAACCTCACCACCTACGTTCTCTTCCCGCGCCTGATGGTCGCTCATGACGCCGCGCGGGGTCGAAATGATCGACACGCCCAGGCCATTGGAGACATGCGGGATGTTTCTCACCGACGAGTAAACGCGGCGGCCCGGCTTTGAAACCCGCTCAATCGTGCGGATAACCGGTTCACCGTCGAAATACTTCAGTTCGATTTCCAACTCGGACTTGCCGCCCTCGTATTCCACCGTGGTGTAGCCACGGATGTACCCCTCTTTTGCCAGCACATCAAGTACATGTGCACGCAATTTGGAGTTTGGTGAGCTGACCTTGTTCTTGCGACGCATTTGCGCGTTGCGAATCCGGGTCAGCATATCCCCCAACGGATCAGAAATTGCCATCGGAGTTTCTCCTTACCAGCTCGACTTGACCAGGCCTGGGATCTTGCCCAGGGAACCCAGTTCACGAAGCGCAATACGCGACATCTTCAGCTTGCGGTAGTAACCGCGCGGACGGCCGGACACTTCGCAGCGGTTGCGAATGCGGTTCGGCGCGGAATTCCGCGGCAGTTTCGCCAGCTTCAGGCGGGCATTGAAACGCTCTTCAAGCGACAGACTTTCGTCTTTTGCCATTGCCTTCAGAGCGGCGCGCTTTTCAGCGTATTTCTTGACAAGCCGCTCGCGGTGCTTGTTTTTTTCGACTGCGCTTTTCTTCGCCATCGTCGGTCCCTTCCTTGCCCGTTACTTCGTGAACGGGAAGTTGAACGCGCGCAGAAGCTCGCGCGCTTCGTCATCACTCGGCGCCGTTGTGCAAATGATCACGTCCATGCCCCAGATCTGGTCGACCTTGTCGTACTCGATTTCCGGGAACACGATGTGTTCCTTGATGCCCATGGCGTAGTTGCCGCGACCGTCGAAGCTCTTCGGATTCAGACCACGGAAGTCACGCACGCGCGGCAGCGCGATGTTGACCAGACGGTCCAGGAACTCGAACATCTGCTGGCGGCGCAGGGTCACCTTGGCACCAAGCGGCATGCCTTCGCGAACCTTGAAGGTCGCGATGGATTTCTTCGCCGTGGTGATCACCGGCCTCTGGCCGGCGATGAGAGCCAGGTCGTCTGCAGCGATGCGGGCCTTCTTGGAATCGGCAACCGCTTCGCCGATGCCGATGTTCAACACGACCTTTTCCAGCCGCGGAACCTGCATGACGTTCTTGTACTCGAACTTCTCCTGAAGCTGCTTGCGCACGACTTCATCATAATGCGTCTTCAGACGCGGCACGTAAGTGGTCTCAGCCATCGATCAGGTCTCCCGAACGCTTGGCCACACGGACCTTGGTGCCATCGTCCTTCACCTTGAAGCCGACACGCGTCGCCTTGCCGTCCGCCGGATCGGCCAGTGCGATGTTGGACAGATGGATCGGGGCTTCCTTGGCCACGATGCCGGCTGTCTGCGTCTGGGTCTGCTTCTGGTGACGGCGAACCATGTTGACACCGCGGACCAGGGCCTTGTTGTCGGCGGTCACGATCTTGATGACTTCGCCGGACTTACCCTTGTCACGGCCGGTCAGCACAACCACCGTGTCGCCTTTTTTGATTTTCGCAGCCATCAGAGCACCTCCGGCGCGAGCGAGATGATTTTCATATGGTTCTTGGCTCGGAGTTCACGCGGCACCGGACCAAAGATACGGGTGCCGATCGGCTCCTTGTTGTTGTTGACCAGCACGGCCGCATTGCGGTCGAACCGGATCACGCTGCCATCGGGACGGCGGATATCCTTTGCCGTGCGCACGACGACAGCCTTCATCACGTCGCCCTTTTTCACGCGGCCCCGCGGAATAGCCTCTTTGACGGAAACAACAATGATGTCACCGACCTGGGCGTATTTGCGCTTGGAGCCGCCGAGCACTTTGATGCACATGACACGACGGGCGCCGGAATTATCGGCGACGTCGAGGTTTGTTTGCATCTGAATCATGACTGGCTGCCTTGTTCTTCTATCGGCGCTCGTACCACGGGCGCCTGATGCTCACTGAATGGAGCGTGGTCACTGAGCGACCACGGTCCAACGTTTATTTTTGGAGATCGGCGCGCATTCTTCGATCAGAACAATGTCGCCAACCTTGTACTGGTTGGTCTCGTCGTGTGCACGGTACTTCTTGGTCCGGCGCACAGTCTTCTTCAGCAGCGGGTGCGTGAAGCGACGCTCCACATTAACCGTCACCGTTTTGTCATTGGCGTCGCTAACAACGGTGCCCTGCAGGATACGCTTCGGCATAGCCGTCTCCTTACGCGTTCGCCGACACGCGCTTTTCGCGCATGATCGTCTGAATACGCGCGATATCGCGGCGGATCTGCCGGACACGCGCTGTGTTTTCAAGCTGACCCGTTGCCTTCTGGAAGCGCAGGTTGAACTGCTCTTTCTTCAGGCCCTCAAGCTCACTGCGGAGCTCGTCGAGGGTCTTTGCCCGTACATCGGTAGCCTTCATGGCTCTAAACTCCTCGCCTGCCTACTCGCCGATACGCTGAACGAACCGGCACTTGATCGGCAGCTTGGCAGCAGCAAGACGCATGGCTTCGCGAGCCACGTCTTCCGGCACACCGTCGATTTCAAACATGATCCGGCCCGGCTTGACGCGGCAAGCCCAGTAATCCGGCGATCCCTTACCCTTACCCATGCGGACTTCGGCAGGCTTCGAAGAAACCGGAACGTCCGGGAAGATACGGATCCAAACACGACCCGCACGCTTCATGTGACGGGTCATAGCACGACGGGCCGCTTCGATCTGACGTGCAGTTACACGTTCCGGCTCAATCGCCTTCAGACCGAATGCGCCGAAGTTGAGGTCGGTGCCTCCCTTCGACAAGCCGTGGATGCGGCCTTTGTGCTGCTTGCGGAACTTTGTGCGCTTCGGTTGCAGCATCGTTCTTCTCTCGTCTTTCTTATCTTACGAGCGGCAGGCAGCTTGACTTAAGCTGCGCGCTCGCGGCCCCGATCCCGGCGTCCGCCGCGATCACCCTGGTTACCTTCGGAAGCGGAGGTCGCACGGCGTTCGGACGCCATGGGATCATGCTCCAGAATTTCACCCTTGAAGATCCAGACCTTCACACCGCACACGCCGTAAGCCGTGTGAGCGGACGCGATACCGTAGTCGATATCGGCACGCAGGGTGTGGAGCGGCACGCGGCCTTCACGGTACCATTCGATACGCGCGATTTCCGCGCCACCGAGACGGCCGCCGCAGTTGATCCGGATGCCCTGGGCGCCGAGACGCATGGCGGACTGAACGGCCCGCTTCATGGCGCGGCGGAAGGCAACACGGCGTTCCAGCTGCTGAGCGATCGAGGCGGCGACCAGCGTCGCATCGATTTCCGGCTTGCGCACTTCGATGATGTTGATGTGCACTTCCGACTTGGTGATTTCGGCGATCTTCTTGCGAAGACGTTCGATGTCGGCGCCCTTCTTGCCGATGACCACACCCGGACGACCGGAGTGAATGGACACGCGGCACTTCTTGTGTGGGCGCTCGATAACCACCTTGGAGACCGCAGCCTGCTTCAGTTCCTTCATCAGGAACTCACGGATGCGGAAGTCTTCGTGAAGAAGATCGCCGTACTCGTTCTTGTTCGCGAACCAGCGGGAGTCCCAGGTGCGGTTGATCCCGAGGCGCATGCCGATCGGGTTGACTTTGTGTCCCATCAGGCAGTCTCCTCAACTTCGCGCACGACGATGGTCAGGTTCGAGAACGGCTTCTCGATCCGTCCGACGCGGCCACGTGCACGGGCCTGGAACCGCTTGATGACAAAGGCTTTGCCAACATGAGCTTCGGCAACCATCAGGTTGTCAATGTCCAGGTCATGGTTGTTTTCCGCGTTGGCAATGGCGGACATCAACGTCTTCTTGACGTCCTGCGCGATGCGCTTGCGGGAGAATGTCAGGTCCGCGATCGCGGAACCGACTTTTTTACCACGGATCGCAGCCGCAACGAGGTTCAGCTTGCGCGGCGAAACGCGCAGCATACGGGTCATTGCCCGGGCCTCATTGTCAGCGAGCGTCCGCTCACGCTTCGGCTTGCCCATCGCTACTTCCTCTTCGCCTTCTTGTCGGCGCCGTGTCCGTAATAGGTCCGGCTCGGCGAGAACTCGCCAAACTTGTGACCGATCATCTCTTCAGACACCAGCACCGGAACGTGCTTTTGACCGTTGTAGACGCCGAAGGTCAAACCTACGAACTGCGGGAGAACCGTTGAGCGGCGGCTCCAGGTCTTGATGACCTCGTTCCGGCCGGACTCACGGACCTTGTCCGCTTTCTTCAGCAGATACCCGTCGACAAACGGACCTTTCCAGATCGAACGTGCCACGATCCTTGCCCTTTACTTCTTGCGCGCGTGGCGGCTGCGGACGATATACTTATCGGTCTGCTTATTACGCCGCGTGCGTTTACCTTTGGTCGGTTTACCCCAAGGGGTAACCGGATGACGACCGCCTGAGGTCCGGCCTTCACCACCACCATGCGGGTGGTCGATCGGGTTCATGGCAACACCGCGGGTATGCGGGCGAATGCCAAGCCAGCGAGAGCGGCCTGCTTTACCGAGGTTCACGTTCGCGTGGTCCGGATTGGACACGGCGCCAACGGTTGCCATGCAGGAGCCGAGTACACGGCGCTGCTCGCCAGACATCAGGCGCAGCGTGGTGTAACCCTGGTCGCGGCCGACGATCTGAACGAAGGCGCCGGCAGAGCGGGCGACCTGGGCGCCCTTGCCCGGCTTCAGCTCGATATTGTGTACGATCGTTCCGACCGGAATGCGCGCCAGCGGCGCGGCATTGCCAGGCTTCACGTCGACGTTTTCACCGGCAACGACAGTGTCGCCGACAGCCAGGCGCTGCGGCGCCAGGATGTAACTCAGTTCGCCGTCTTCATAACGGATGAGAGCGATGAATGCGGTCCGGTTCGGATCGTATTCGAGGCGCTCTACCGTCGCCGGCACGTCCCACTTGCGGCGCTTGAAGTCCACAAGGCGGTAAGTCCGCTTGTGACCGCCACCACGGTTCGGTGCCGTCAGGCGACCGGCGTTGTTACGCCCGCCGCTCTTGGACAGACCTTCGGTCAGCGTCTTGACCGGCTTGCCCTTCCACAGACCCGAGCGGTCAACCTGTACCAGCTGACGGCGGCCTGGGGACGTCGGGTTGAATGTCTTAAGTGCCATTTTTCTTAAGTCCCCGTCCTTAGAGCCCGGTGGTCACGTCGATGCCGTGACCTTCCTGCAGCGTTACGACGGCCTTCTTGAAGTCAGACTGACGGCCAAGACGTCCGCGGAAGCGCTTCACCTTGCCCTTGCGGACAAGAGTGTTCACTGCCGTGACTTTGACACCGAACAGCGCTTCGACCGCGGCCTTGATTTCCGGCTTGGTTGCGTCGTTGGCAACCTTGAAGACAACCTTGTTCTCTTCAGAAGCCATCGTCGACTTTTCGGTGATCACCGGGCCGACTATTTTGTCGTAGTGAGGAAGATTGCTCATTTGAAGCGCTCCTCGAGTGCGGACACCGCGGCCTTGGTCAACACAAGCGTGTTGGCCCGCAGAATGTCGTAAACGTTGATGCCCTGAACCGGCAGCACATCCAGATGCGGAATGTTGCGCGATGCCAGTGCAAAGTTGTTGTCGACTTCGGCGCCGTCAATCACCAGGGCGTTGGTCAGGCCGAGCTTTGCAAGCTGAGCCTTCAGTGCCTTGGTCTTGGATTCGGCGGCCTTTGCGTCTTCCACGACAACGATGCTGTCTGCCCGGGCTTTCGCCGACAGAGCGTGCTTCAGGCCGAGGGCGCGGACCTTCTTCGGCAGCTCATGGCTGTGGTCGCGAACGACCGGACCGAATGCCCTGCCCCCACCGCGGAACTGCGGGGCCTTCTTGTTGCCGTGACGTGCACCGCCGGAACCTTTCTGGCGAACGAATTTCTTCGTCGAACCAGTAACTTCCGAACGGCCCAGTGTTTTGTGGGTGCCGGCCTGGCGTTTCGCCAGCTGCCAACGCACCACGCGGTGGATCAAATCGGTGCGCGGCTCGAGACCGAAGATCTCGTCAGACACCGTGATCGAACCGGCCGCCCCACCTTCGAGGGTCTTGACCTGGAGTTCCATCACTCACTCTCCTTCCCGGCGGCCGCAGTCGCTTCGGATGCCTTGAAAGCACCCGGAACCGGAACGTTTTCCGGCAGCGCCTTTTTGATCGCGTCGCGAACCAGGATCCAGCCGCCCTTGGCGCCCGGAACAGAGCCCTCGACCATGATCAGGCCACGCTCAACATCAGTGCGCACAACCTTCAGGTTCTGCGTGGTCACCCGGGCATCGCCCATGTGACCGGCCATTTTCTTGCCCTTGAACACGCGGCCCGGGTCCTGACACTGACCGGTGGAACCGTGCGAACGGTGCGAGACGGAGTTACCGTGCGAGGCACGGCCGCCACCAAAGTTGTGGCGCTTCATCGCACCGGCAAAACCCTTACCGATCGAAGTCCCCGTCACGTCGACAAACTGACCTTCGACATAGTGGTCAGCGGTCAGTTCCGCACCGATGTCGATCAGGTTGTCCGCGGAAACGCGGAACTCGACCACGGTCCGCTTCGGCTCGACCTGTGCAACGGCAAAGTGGCCGCGCATCGCCTTCGGCGTGTTTTTGACTTTGCGGCCACCCGCGCCGAGCTGCAGCGCGGTGTAACCATTCTTTTCATCAGTCCGCTGAGCTACTACCTGGCAATTTTCCAGCCGCAGCACAGTGACCGGAACATGCTCGCCCGCATCGTTGTAGATGCGGGTCATGCCCACTTTCTGAGCGATCACTCCAGAACGCATGGATGTGTCCCCTTCGACCCGGCTTACAGCTTGATTTCGACGTCGACACCAGCGGCCAGATCGAGCTTCATCAGCGCGTCGACCGTCTGGGGCGTCGGATCAACGATATCGAGAAGGCGCTTATGCGTACGCATCTCGAACTGATCGCGGCTTTTCTTATCGATATGCGGTCCGCGAAGCACTGTGTACTTCTCGATCCGCGTCGGCAGCGGTACGGGACCCCGTACCTGAGCACCGGTCCGCTTGGCCGTATTGACGATCTCCTTGGTGGAGGCGTCCAGAATACGGTGGTCGAACGCCTTCAGGCGGATCCGGATGTTCTGACCGTTCATTGTTATTGTTCCCAATAAGACTGCAGGCCTGCCCGCGTAGTAATTCGGTACACCGGCAGGCCCGGCTGTCGATTATTCGATGATGGATGCGACGACGCCGGCGCCGACGGTGCGGCCGCCTTCGCGGATAGCGAAGCGCAGGCCTTCTTCCATGGCGATCGGCACGATCAGTTCGACGTCAACCGAGACGTTGTCGCCCGGCATCACCATTTCCGTGCCTTCCGGCAGCGTCACCACACCGGTCACGTCCGTCGTGCGGAAGTAGAACTGCGGGCGGTAGTTGGTGAAGAACGGGGTATGACGGCCGCCTTCTTCCTTCGTCAGGATGTAGGCCTCGGCCTTGAACTTCGTGTGCGGGGTAACCGAACCCGGCTTGCAAAGAACCTGGCCGCGCTCAACGTCGTCACGGCCGATACCGCGGATCAGCGCACCGATGTTGTCGCCCGCTTCGCCGCTGTCCAGCAGCTTGCGGAACATTTCAACGCCGGTAACCGTCGTCTTGCGGGTGTCCTTGATGCCGACGATCTCGACTTCCTCGCCCACCTTGACGATGCCACGCTCCACACGCCCGGTCACAACCGTGCCGCGGCCGGAGATCGAGAACACGTCTTCGATCGGCATCAGGAACGGCATGTCCTTCGGACGTTCCGGGGTCGGGATATACGCGTCGACCTGAGCCATCAACTCACGGATCGCATCGCGGCCGATGGCCGGATCGCGGTTTTCCACGGCCGCCAGGGCCGAACCCTTGACGATCGGAATGTCGTCGCCCGGGAACTCGTAGGAGGACAGAAGTTCGCGGACTTCCATTTCGACGAGCTCGAGCAGCTCTTCGTCGTCGACCTGGTCGACCTTGTTCATGAACACCACCAGCGCCGGAACGCCGACCTGGCGCGCCAGGAGGATGTGCTCGCGGGTCTGCGGCATCGGGCCGTCAGCCGCCGAAACCACCAGGATGCCGCCGTCCATCTGCGCCGCGCCGGTGATCATGTTCTTCACATAGTCGGCGTGGCCAGGGCAGTCGACGTGAGCGTAGTGACGGTTTTCCGTCTCGTACTCAACGTGTGCCGTGGAGATGGTGATGCCGCGGGCCTTTTCTTCAGGCGCACCGTCGATCTCGTCGTAAGCTCTCGCCGTCGCACCGCCGGTCTCGGCAAGTGTCATGGTGATTGCTGCAGTCAGCGTCGTCTTGCCATGGTCAACGTGGCCAATCGTGCCAATGTTAACGTGCGGCTTCGTGCGCTCAAATTTTTCTTTCGCCATCGGATTACTCCGTTTCTCTATTTCTTTTGACGTTAAGAAGCTGGGATCAGGCGTATTTCGCCTGAACCTCTTCGGCGACAGCCTGCGGCACTTGCTCGTAGTGATCGAACACCATCGAGTACTGGGCGCGGCCCTGAGACATGGAACGCAGGTTGTTCACATAGCCAAACATGTTGGCCAGCGGAACCATTGCGGTGATGACAGTGACGACACCCCGGTTTTCCGTACCTGCGATCTGGCCACGACGGGAGTTCAGGTCGCCGATCACATCACCCATGTAGTCTTCCGGGGTGACGACCTCGACCTTCATGATCGGCTCGAGCAGTTTCGGACCTGCCTTCTGGATGCCTTCGCGGAAACCGGCACGGCCGGCGATTTCGAAGGCCAGAACGGACGAGTCAACATCGTGATAGGCACCGTCGACCAGGGTTGCCTTGATGTCGAGCATCGGGAAGCCGGCGATCGGGCCGGACGACATGACGCTCTCGATACCTTTGGTAACGCCCGGAATGTATTCCTTCGGAACGGAACCGCCGACGATCTTGCTTTCGAAGACATAGCCCTGGTTCGGCTCTGCCGGCTCGATGATGAGCTTGATGCGAGCGAACTGGCCGGAACCACCGGACTGCTTCTTGTGGGTATAGTCCACTTCAGCAACCTTGGTGATGGTTTCGCGGTAGGCAACCTGCGGAGCACCGATGTTTGCCTCGACTTTGAACTCGCGCTTCATGCGGTCGACGATGATGTCCAGGTGCAGCTCGCCCATGCCGGCGATGATGGTCTGACCGGATTCTTCGTCGGTTTTCACGCGGAACGACGGATCTTCGGCAGCCAGGCGGTTCAGGGCAAGGCCCATTTTTTCCTGGTCACTCTTGGTCTTCGGCTCGACCGCGATCTCGATAACCGGCGCGGGGAACTCCATGCGCTCCAGGATCACCGGCTTCAGCGGATCACAAAGGGTGTCGCCGGTCGTGGTGTCCTTCAGGCCTGCGATGGCGACGATATCACCGGCATAGGCGACATCGATGTCTTCGCGCGAGTTGGAGTGCATCTGCATCATGCGGCCGACGCGCTCACGCTTTTCCTTCACGGTGTTGAGCAGGGACACGCCCTTGTTCAGAACACCGGAATAGATGCGGCAGAAAGTCAGCGAACCGACGAACGGGTCGTTTGCGATCTTGAACGCCAGGAGGCTGAGCGGCTCATCGTCGGACGACTTGCGAAGGACTTCACCTTCGGTCTTCGGATCGATACCCTTGATCGCCCGAACTTCGATCGGGCTCGGCAGGTAGTCGACAACGCCGTCCAGCAACGGCTGAACACCCTTGTTCTTGAATGCCGAACCGCAGAAGACCGGAACGAAGTCGTTGTTGATCGTGCCCTTGCGGACCAGTTCCTTCAGCTTTTCCACGGACGGCTCTTCGCCTTCCAGGTAAGCTTCCATTGCCGCTTCGTCGACTTCGACGGCCGTTTCCACCAGCAGGTCGCGCATTTCCTGCGCACGGTCCTGAAGGTCGGCCGGAATCTCGACTTCATCCCAGGCAGCACCGAGGTTTTCAGCCTCCCAGATGAGCGCCTTCATTTTCAGAAGGTCGACACAGCCGGCAAAGTCGTTTTCAGCTCCGACCGGGATCTGCATGACCAGCGGGGTCGCGCCGAGGCGCTCCTTGATCATCTTCACGCAGCGGTCGAAATCGGCGCCGAGCTTGTCCATCTTGTTGACGAAGATCATCCGCGGGACGTGATACTTGTCGGCCTGGCGCCAGACAGTCTCGGTCTGCGGCTCAACGCCTGCGTTTGCGTCCAGAAGGGCGACAGCGCCGTCAAGAACACGCAGCGAGCGCTCGACTTCAATGGTGAAGTCGACGTGACCCGGGGTGTCGATGATGTTCAGACGCTTTTCTTTCCAGAAAGCGGTGGTCGCAGCAGAGGTGATCGTGATGCCACGCTCCTGCTCCTGCTCCATCCAGTCCATGGTGGCCGCGCCGTCATGGACTTCGCCAATCTTGTGGCTCTTGCCAGTGTAGTAGAGGATCCGCTCGGTCGTAGTCGTCTTGCCGGCATCAATGTGAGCCATGATGCCGAAGTTGCGGTAGTCCTCGATATTATGCGTGCGCGCCATAGCGTCAGCCCTTCGAAGTCCTGATTACCAGCGATAGTGCGAGAACGCGCGGTTGGCATCGGCCATCCGATGCGTGTCTTCGCGCTTCTTCACTGCGGTGCCACGGTTGTTTGCCGCGTCGAGCAGCTCGCCGGAAAGACGACCAACCATCGTGGTTTCGTTGCGGTTGCGTGCAGCAGCGATCAGCCAGCGGATTGCCAGCGCCTGACGACGGTCGACACGAACCTCGACCGGCACCTGGTAGGTCGCACCACCAACGCGGCGGGAGCGCACTTCCACTTGCGGCATGACGTTCTCAAGAGCCGCGTGGAACACTTCGATCGGGTTCTCGCGGGTCTTGTTTTCAACGACGTCGAAAGCACCGTAGACGATGCGTTCTGCAACAGATTTCTTGCCGTCGTACATGATCGAGTTCATGAACTTGGTGACGACGGTATCCCCGAATTTCGGATCCGGGTTGATTTCGCGTTTTTCAGCGCGGTGACGACGGGACATCTGATGTGCTCCTTACTTCGGCCGCTTCGCGCCGTATTTCGAACGGCGCTGCTTGCGATCCTTGACGCCCTGGGTATCGAGCACACCACGAATGATGTGGTAGCGCACACCCGGCAAGTCCTTCACGCGGCCGCCACGGATCATCACCACCGAGTGTTCCTGAAGGTTGTGGCCTTCACCCGGGATGTAACCGATGACTTCAAAGCCGTTGGTCAGGCGGATCTTGGCCACCTTACGCAGAGCCGAGTTCGGCTTCTTCGGCGTCGTCGTGTAAACGCGGGTGCAAACACCACGCTTCTGGGGGCAGGCCTCCATGGCCGGCACCTTGTTCCGCTTCGGCGGATCTTTCCGCGGCTTGCGGATCAACTGGTTGATGGTCGGCATTCTTTGCCCTTTACCTTGTCCATCCAAAAATTCGTATGCAACTGCAGTCCCCGCAGATTCGACACGTCGTATAGACATGCAGAATCGCGCCCGCACGCTCTCAGGAGCGGCCGGCGCTGCGAAAAACCAGAGGACCACGAGTTGCCTCGCGGTCATGCAATCGACGCGTATTCGCCTATATAACCCGGCAGCGTTTAAGAGGATTGGGTCCTACGCTTTGGATGCGCTGGACGGTTCACTCTTACCGCCTGCCCTTGGGATGCGCGGAAACTACTCACATGCACCCATTGCGTCAAGTGCTTTGTCGAAAAAACAGCAATTCCGCCGGCTGCCGAACTGCACTCTCAATTTCCGACACGATTTCCGCCCCTTAGCGCGCGTCACCGCAACAATAGGACGGTGGTTTTGTAATTTTCTTTCGCGGCCGGCACGGCGGCCCACCGCGGATTTTGATCGTGAGCCGATCGCGCAGGTCCCGTCGGGCCGGGTTGGCGGGTATCCGCGCCCGGCGGAAGCGTTGCGACTCGCTGGAGCCGCAGGCGATTCCTTTGAGCGCGAGTACGGTCGCCGCCGCTCCTGCATGGGCAAACCTACCCTGCAGGCTCTGCCGGGCCCGTCCCGCTGTGCAGGAACGCCTTCAGCCCGTGAAGGTCACGATGGCGACATTGCCTTCAAGGGCGTCCTGATAGGCTTCCTCGTAAATCGCGTCGTCCGGTTCGCCGTCCATGATGCCGATCTGGTCGAGCTCGGCCTCCGCGTATCCCTGGGCCGACAGCGACTCGAGCGTCTTGCGGACAGCGTCGTCATCATCGGCTGCCGTCAGCAGCGCCTGGATCGTGATCGCGTCTTGCGGGGCGGCCTCTTCGTTTTCCCAAACGCGGCCGATCACGATGTACACCACCGGATCAAGTTCAGGTTCGTTATCATTCATCACTGGTCTCACCCTGGCTCAGGTTAAAAGAAAGGCCGCCCGGGGGCGGCCTTTCGATTTGTCTTCGTGAGGCCGGTTATTCGGCCCCGGTCATGTCTTCCAGCAGGCCTTCCGCCGCGCTTTCCGAAGACTGCTGCCGCTGCGCTTCCTGGATTAGGTCGTCGCGATGGACTGCAATCTGGCGGATGCGCTTCATGACCCCGCCGGTGCCGGCCGGGATCAGCCGGCCCACAATGACGTTCTCCTTCAGACCGACCAGCGGGTCGATCTTGCCATTGACGGCAGCGTCCGTAAGAACGCGGGTCGTCTCCTGGAAGGAGGCGGCCGAGAAGAAGGATCGGGTCTGCAGCGACGCCTTGGTGATCCCGAGAAGAACCGGAACGCCCTTCGCCGGATCGCGCGCAGCGTCGACCGCCTTGCGGTTGGCTTCTTCGAAGTCGATCTTGTCGACCTGCTCGCCGGAGAAGAACTCGGTGTCGCCCGTATCGGTGATCTCGATCTTCTGCAGCATCTGGCGAACGATCACCTCGATGTGCTTGTCGTTGATCGTCACACCCTGCAGACGGTAGACTTCCTGGATCTCGTTGACGAGGTAGGCAGCCAGGGCCTCCACGCCTTTGACGGCCAGAATGTCATGCGGTGCCGGGTTGCCGTCGAGGATGTATTCCCCCTTCTCGATGGCATCGCCTTCCTGCAGGTGGAAGTGCTTGCCCTTCGGGATGAGGTATTCGACGGGCTCGACACCCTCCTCTGCCGGCTCGATGATGATGCGGCGCTTGTTCTTGTAGTCGCGGCCGAAGCGGATCGTACCATCGATTTCGGCGATGATCGCATGATCCTTCGGACGGCGGGCTTCGAACAGTTCCGCAACACGCGGCAGACCACCGGTAATGTCCTTCGTCTTGGCGCTTTCCAGCGGGATACGGGACAGAACGTCACCGGCCTTGACCGATGCGCCCGGCTGAACGGACAGGATCGCATCCACCGAAAGCAGGATGCGGGCATCCGAACCGCGGGCCGACTTCTTGATCGTCCCCTTCTCGTCCTTGACGACGATGGCCGGCTTCAGATCGGCACCACGCTGGGACGAACGCCAGTCGATGACGACACGCTTGGTAATACCGGTCGCCTCGTCGGCCGTTTCCTGAACGGACGCGCCGTCGACCAGGTCTTCGAAGTCCACGATACCGTCGACTTCCGCGAGCATCGGACGGGTATACGGATCCCATTCGGCAATCCGCTGACCCCGCTTGACGGAATCGCCTTCGTCGACATGCAGCTTGGAGCCGTAGGCGACGCGATGCACGGCGCGCTCGTTGCCGTCGCTGTCGATGACAACGATGGACATGTTGCGGACCATGGCAATCAGGTTGCCTTCGGAATCGCGCTGTACCGAGCGGTTCCGGATCTTGATCGTGCCGTCGACATTGGATTCGATGAACGAACTGTCGACAACCTGGGCCGTACCACCGATATGGAAGGTACGCATGGTCAGCTGCGTGCCCGGCTCACCGATGGACTGCGCGGCGATGACGCCGACAGCCTCACCAAGGTTCACCGGCGTACCGCGTGCAAGGTCGCGGCCGTAGCAGGTCGCACACACGCCCGTCTCGGTTTCACAGGTCAGAACCGAGCGGATCTTCACCTGCTGAACCTTCGCCGCTTCGATGGCTTCAACGTCCTTCTCGTCGATCAGCTTGCCTTTCGGGACAAGCAGCTCGCCGCTCAGGTTGTCGAATACGTCTTCCGCGGTCGTACGGCCGAGAACGCGCATGCCGAGCGTGGCAATGATGTTACCCGCATCGACGATAGGCGCCACGGTAATGCCGCGCACGGAACCACAATCCGGTTCAAGGATGATGGAATCCTGCGCAACGTCCACGAGACGGCGGGTCAGGTAACCGGAGTTCGCGGTCTTCAAGGCAGTGTCGGCCAGACCCTTACGGGCACCGTGGGTGGAGTTGAAGTACTCCAGAACCGACAGGCCTTCCTTGAAGTTCGAGATGATCGGGTTCTCGATGATCGAGCCGTCCGGCTTGGCCATCAGGCCACGCATGCCGGCCAGCTGCTTCATCTGCTGGGGCGAACCACGCGCACCGGAGTGGGACATCATGTAGACCGAGTTCATCGGCTTCTGGCGTCCGGTTTCCTCATCGATCTGGACCGCCTTGATGCGGGCCATCATCTCGTCGGCGATCTTGTCGGTACATTTCGCCCAGGCGTCGACAACCTTGTTGTACTTCTCGCCCTGGGTGATCAGACCGTCATTGTACTGCTGCTCGTATTCGGTTGCGAGCGCGGACGTCTCGGCGACCAGGTTCTGCTTGGTTTCCGGGATGACCATGTCGTCCATACCGAAGGAAATGCCGGCGTTACAGGCATTCTTGAAGCCAAGCTGCATGATCCGGTCACAGAAGATGACCGTCTCCTTCTGACCGCAGGCACGGTAGACCGTGTCGATCATCTTGGAGATTTCCTTCTTGGTCATCAGCTTGTTGCAGACCTCGAACGGCACCTCGTGATGCTTGGGCAGAAGTTCCGCGATCAGCATCCGGCCCGGTGTGGTCTCGTTGATCTCGGACGTCGGATTGCCGTCCGCATCGATGGACTTGTACCGGCCCTTGATCTTCGTGTGCAGCGTGATGACCTTGTTGGCCAGCGCATGGTGGATCTCGCCGACATTGCCGAAGGCCATGCCGTCTCCCGGCTCGCCCTCTGCCATGATGGACAGGTAGTAGAGACCCAGAACAATATCCTGCGACGGCACGATGATCGGGCCACCGTTGGCCGGGTGCAGAATGTTGTTGGTGGACATCATCAGCGTACGCGCTTCCAGCTGGGCTTCCAGCGACAGCGGCACGTGAACGGCCATCTGGTCACCGTCGAAGTCGGCGTTGAACGCCGAACAGACGAGCGGGTGCAGCTGGATCGCCTTGCCTTCGATCAGCGTCGGTTCGAACGCCTGGATACCTAGGCGGTGAAGCGTCGGCGCGCGGTTCAGCAGAACCGGGTGCTCGCGGATCACCTCGTCAAGGATATCCCAGACTTCCGGGCGTTCCTTTTCCACCAGCTTCTTGGCCTGCTTGACGGTCGAGGAGAAGCCCTTGGCGTCGAGGCGCGAATAGATGAACGGCTTGAACAGCTCAAGCGCCATCTTCTTCGGCAGACCGCATTGATGCAGCTTCAGTTCTGGACCCACGGTGATCACCGAACGGCCGGAATAGTCGACGCGCTTGCCGAGCAGGTTCTGACGGAAGCGGCCCTGCTTGCCCTTCAGCATGTCGGACAGCGACTTCAGCGGACGCTTGTTGGCACCGGTGATGACCCGGCCGCGGCGGCCGTTGTCGAACAGGGCGTCAACGGACTCCTGCAGCATGCGCTTTTCGTTCCGGATGATGATGTCCGGAGCACGCAGTTCCATCAGCCGGCGCAGACGGTTGTTCCGGTTGATGACGCGGCGGTAGAGATCGTTCAGATCCGACGTCGCGAACCGGCCGCCGTCAAGCGGAACCAGCGGACGCAGATCCGGCGGGATGACCGGAACGACGGTCATGATCATCCATTCCGGACGGTTGCCCGATTCCATGAAGGCTTCGATGACCTTCAGCCGCTTGGCCAGTTTCTTCGGCTTCAGCTCGGTGGTTGCTTCGGCGATTTCCTGGCGCAGCTTTTCGCTCTCGCGCTCAAGATCCATGCTCATCAGGATCTCGCGGATCGCCTCGGCGCCGATCATTGCCGTGAAGGCATCCTCGCCATACTCGTCCTGAGCGGCGATGAAGTCTTCTTCAGACAGAAGCTGGTGCTGCTTGAGCGGCGTCAGGCCCGGCTCGAGAACCACGTAGTTCTCGAAATAGAGCACGCGCTCCAGATCCTTCAGCGTCATGTCGAGCAGCAGACCGATGCGGCTCGGCAGGGACTTCAGGAACCAGATGTGCGCAACCGGAGCTGCCAGCTCGATATGGCCCATGCGTTCACGGCGCACCCGCGACAAGGTGACTTCAACGCCACACTTTTCACAGATGACACCCTTGTATTTCATGCGCTTGTATTTGCCGCAAAGACATTCGTAGTCCTTGATCGGGCCAAAGATACGTGCGCAGAACAGACCGTCCCGTTCAGGCTTGAACGTACGGTAGTTGATGGTCTCCGGTTTTTTGATTTCACCGAAGGACCAAGACAAGATCTTTTCCGGACTCGCAAGCGATATCCGGATCTGGTCGAAGGTCTGGGCGGGAGCCTGTTGATTGAACAGGTTCATGACCTCGTGATTCATGATCCATCTCCTTCATGCGCGGTTGGGGAGCGGGCTTTAGTGCCCCTCCCCGTTACCGGCATTCCAAGTCATTTGGGGTCCGTTACCGGTGTTACTCGGCGGCGTCCGCGGTTTCTTCATCGGTAAGCAAGGGTGCATCGGAACGTTGAAGCTCAACGTTCAGCCCCAAGGACCGCATTTCCTTCACAAGCACGTTGAAGCTTTCCGGAATGCCCGCTTCGAACGTGTCGTCGCCGCGGACAATGGCCTCGTAGACCTTCGTACGGCCGGCCACGTCGTCCGACTTGACTGTGAGCATTTCCTGCAGCGTGTAGGCTGCACCGTAAGCTTCAAGAGCCCAGACCTCCATTTCCCCGAAGCGCTGGCCGCCGAACTGCGCCTTACCACCGAGCGGCTGCTGGGTGACAAGCGAGTACGGACCGATCGAACGGGCGTGGATTTTGTCATCGACCAGGTGATGGAGCTTCAGCATGTAGATGTAGCCCACGGTCACCTTGCGATCGAATTCCTCACCGGTCCGACCGTCATATAGAACGGACTGGCCGCTCGTATCGTATCCGGCGCTTTCCAGTGCCTCGACAACGTCCGGTTCACGGGCCCCGTCGAAGACCGGCGTTGCAATGGAAACGCCCTTCTTCAGCTGGTCCGCGAGGCGCTCGATGCTCTCGTCATCGTACTCCGCGACATTATCGCCCTTCATGTTGTCACCATAGATCTCGACGATCTTGCCGCGCAACTGCTCGATTTCGCCGGACTTCCTGTATTCTTCATACAGTTCGCCGATCCGGTTGCCCATGCCGCGGCAAGCCCAGCCGAGGTGGGTTTCCAGGATCTGACCGACGTTCATGCGCGAGGGCACGCCGAGCGGGTTCAGCACGATATCGACATGCGTGCCGTCTTCCAGGAACGGCATGTCCTCGCAGGGGTTAATCTTCGAGACCACACCCTTGTTCCCGTGGCGGCCGGCCATTTTGTCGCCCGGCTGGATCTTGCGCTTCACAGCGACGAAGACCTTGACCATCTTCATGACGCCCGGCGGAAGTTCGTCACCGCGCTGCAGTTTCTCCACCTTGTCGATGAACCGCTGCTCGAGCCGCTTGCGGCTGTCGTCATACTGGCCGCGCAGGGCTTCGATTTCGGACATGAACTTCTCGTCGTCGGTGGCGAACTGCCACCACTGCGAGCGCGGGAAGTCGTTGAGAACGTCCCCGGTCAGCACGGTGTCCTTCTTGAAGCCCTTCGGGCCGGCAACGGCGGTCTTGTCGATCAGCATCTCGGCCAGACGGCCATAGACGTTGCGGTCGAGGATGGCCTGTTCGTCGTCACGGTCCTTTGCGAGGCGTTCGATTTCCTCGCGCTCGATCGCCATCGCGCGCTCGTCTTTTTCAACGCCGTGGCGGTTGAAGACGCGCACTTCGACGACGGTGCCCGAGACGCCCGGCGGCAGGCGCAGGGAGGTGTCGCGGACGTCGGAGGCCTTCTCGCCGAAAATGGCGCGCAGAAGTTTTTCTTCCGGCGTCATCGGGCTTTCGCCCTTCGGCGTGATCTTTCCGACCAGGATGTCGCCCGGCTGCAGCTCGGCACCGATATAGACGATACCTGCTTCATCGAGGTTCTTCAGCGCTTCTTCCGAAACGTTCGGAATATCGCGGGTGATTTCTTCTGGACCAAGCTTGGTATCACGCGCCATCACCTCGAACTCTTCCAGGTGGATGGAGGTGAACACGTCGTCGGAGACGATGCGCTCGGACAGAAGGATCGGATCCTCGAAGTTGTAGCCGTTCCACGGCATGAACGCGACGAGCACGTTCCGGCCGAGAGCCAGATCGCCGAGGTCGGTCGACGGACCGTCCGCGATGATGTCGCCCTTGTGAACCTTGTCGCCCACACGCACCAGCGGCCGCTGGTTGATGCAGGTGTTCTGGTTGGAGCGCTGATACTTCTGCAGACGATAGATGTCGACGCCGGACTTGCCCGGATCGATCTCTTCCGTTGCACGGATGACGATACGCGTCGCGTCCACCTGGTCGACGACGCCTGCACGGCGTGCGCCGATGGCAGCACCGGAATCGCGGGCCACGATCGGCTCCATGCCGGTGCCGACGAACGGCGCTTCGGCGCGCACCAGCGGCACGGCCTGACGCTGCATGTTCGAGCCCATGAGAGCGCGGTTGGCGTCATCGTTCTCAAGGAACGGAATGAGCGCGGCCGCAACCGAAACGAGCTGCTTGGGCGACACGTCCATGAGGTCGACCTTGTCGGACGGGACCATCATGTTTTCACCGGCGTGACGGCAGGTGATCAGCTCTTCCGTGAAGCGGCCTTCCTCGTCATAGACGGCATTGGACTGCGCCACATAGTGCTTGGCTTCCTCCATCGCGGACAGATAGACGACCTCGCGGGTCACGGCGCCGCCCTTCACTTTCCGGTACGGGCTTTCGATGAAGCCGTACTTGTTCACGCGTGCGAAGGTTGCCAGCGAGTTGATCAGACCGATGTTCGGGCCTTCCGGGGTCTCGATCGGGCAGATACGGCCGTAATGCGTCGGGTGAACGTCGCGAACCTCGAAGCCCGCACGCTCGCGGGTCAGGCCGCCCGGGCCAAGCGCCGACAGGCGGCGCTTGTGAGTGACTTCCGACAGCGGGTTGGTCTGGTCCATGAACTGCGACAGCTGCGAGGAGCCGAAGAATTCACGCACGGCAGCGGCAGCCGGCTTCGCATTGATCAGGTCCTGCGGCATGACCGTGTCGATCTCGACGGAGCTCATGCGCTCCTTGATCGCGCGTTCCATGCGCAGCAGGCCGACGCGGTACTGGTTTTCCATCAGTTCGCCGACCGAGCGGACACGGCGGTTGCCGAGGTTGTCGATATCGTCGATTTCCCCCTTGCCGTCGCGCAGTTCCACGAGCACCCGGATAACCTCCAGGATGTCGTCCTTGCGCAGCGTGCGGACCGTGTCTTCGCATTCCACGTCGAGGCGCATGTTCATCTTCACGCGGCCAACGGCGGAAAGGTCGTACCGCTCCGGATCGAAGAACAGCGACTGGAACATCGCCTCGGCGGTGTCGATCGTGGGCGGCTCGCCCGGGCGCATCACGCGGTAGATGTCGAACAGCGCGTCCTCGCGGGACTCGTTCTTGTCGACCGCAAGCGTGTTGCGGATATAAGCGCCGGTGTTGATGTGGTCGATGTCGAGAATCGACAGGTCGTGATAGCCGCGCTCGACCAGCTCTTCCAGCAACTTGCCGTTGAGCTCGTCCCCGGCTTCGCAGTAGATCTCACCCGTCTTGGCGTCGACGATGTCTTCGGCAAGATACTGGCCGAAGAGGTCCTCGTCGGTGACCTTCAGCGCCTTGACGCCCTTTTCGTCGAGCTGCTTGATCGTGCGGGCGGTGATCTTGCGGCCGCCTTCGATCACCACTTCGCCGCTGTCGGCGTCGATCAGGTCATAGGACGCCTTGGTGCCCTTGAGGCGATTGCCGTCAAACGGCATGCGCCAGGAACCGTCCTTCTGACGGGTATACTCGACCCGATTGTAGAAGGTGTTGAGGATCTCCTCGCCGTCGAGGCCGAGCGCCATCAGGAGCGACGTCACAGGAATCTTGCGGCGGCGGTCGATACGCGCATGAACGACGTCCTTGGCATCGAACTCGATGTCGAGCCAGGAACCGCGATACGGGATCACCCGGGCGGCAAACAGCAGCTTGCCGGAAGAATGGGTCTTGCCCTTGTCGTGGTCGAAGAAGACCCCCGGGGAGCGGTGCATCTGGGAGACGATCACGCGCTCGGTGCCGTTGACGATAAAGGTGCCGTTGTCGGTCATGAACGGCATGTCGCCCATGTAGACATCCTGCTCCTTGATGTCCTTTACGGACTTGGCGCCGGTGTCTTCGTCGACGTCGAACACGATGAGCCGCAGGGTGACCTTCAGCGGAGCGGCGTAGGTCATGTCGCGCTGACGGCACTCGTCGACGTCGTATTTGGGAGCTTCAAATTCGTAGGAAACAAATTCCAGAAGCGAAGTACCCGCAAAATCGGAAATCGGAAATACTGACTGGAAGACCGCTTCCAGGCCTTCACTTTTGCGGCCACCGCCCGGCATCTCGTCGACCTGCAGGAACTGGTCGTAGGATGCTTTTTGAACTTCGATGAGATTGGGCATAGCCGCGACATCGCGGATGGTTCCGAAATATTTACGGACCTTTTTGCGACCGTTGAACGTTTGGGTCATTGTCGCTCCTCGTAGCAGCCGGGTAACGGCTTCCCGAAACGCCCCTTTTCCAATCGGGCCAGCGCCCGGGCGCTTCGGAAAACCGTCCCCCTGGATCAATCCGCTTTGAAGTGCCACCACTTGAAAGCAGACCGGTTAGGGGTCTGGTGCATGCCTGCCCGCGTTCACGCGGATCAAGGTTGCCCCAGTGGTACGTTCGCCCCGGAAACGGGAAGTCCCGCCGGGGCAAGTAACGGTCCCGGACGAACCGGGACCGCCTGAAAGGCAAAAGCCTTCTTACTTCAGCTCGACGGAAGCACCAGCTTCTTCGAGCTTCTTCTTCAGCTCTTCTGCTTCGTCTTTGCTAACGCCTTCCTTGACCGCCTTCGGAGCGCTTTCGACGAGCTCCTTAGCTTCCTTCAGGCCAAGACCGGTGATTGCGCGGACTTCCTTGATGACGTTGATTTTCTTGTCGCCGGCAGAAGCCAGGACCACGTCAAATTCGGTTTTCTCTTCAGCAGCAGCACCCGCATCAGCAGCAGCACCGCCAGCAGCAGCAACAGCAACCGGAGCAGCGGCGGAGACGCCCCACTTTTCTTCCAGAAGCTTGCTGAGTTCAGCAGCTTCCATAACGGTCAGTGCAGACAGTTCATCAACGAGCTTTTCAAGATCAGCCATTTTGTAAGTACCTTAGGTTCGAACCAATTCTGGTTGCGTCAGACAGTGTGTTTGGGAGCCTATGCGGCCTCATCCTTCTTGGCGTACGCGCCGAAGACGCGGGCAAGCTGCCCGGCCGGTGCGTTGACAACCTGAGCAATCCGGGTCGCCGGGGTCTGAATCATGCCAACCAGTCTCGCGCGCAGCTCATCGAGCGACGGCATGGTTGCCAGAGATTTGACCCCTTCCGGATTGAGGTTGGTCGTGCCCAGAGCACCGCCAAGGATTGCAAACTTCTCGTTTGCCTTGGCGAAATCGACGGCTGCTTTCGGAGCGGCTACCGGATCGTCGGAGTAGACGATGACGGTCGGGCCCTGAAACAGGTCGGAGATGTGCTCAAGGTCGGTGCCTTGAAGGGCGAGTTTCACAAGGCGGTTTTTTGCGACTTTCACAGTGCCGCCGGCTTCGCGCACGGATGCCCGCAATGCGGTCATCTGAGCAACCGAAAGACCTGCATAGTGCGCGACAACGACAACACCGGCATTACCCAGCTCGGCGTTGAAAGACGTCACGAACTCGTGCTTTTCCGCTCTTTCCACTTGCCTTCTCCATTTGACGGCGTTGCCGCCGCCGGTTTACCTTTGCCGCCTGACGGATGGCTCCGAACCCGGAACCGTCCTGTCGGACGACGCTCAGGGTCCTGTCCCCTTGCCTGTGCGCCGGAAGCGCGCGGCAAGGTCTGGTTCGAACCTGGTGTTCCGCTCACGGAGCGGAGAAATTCGGTTCTCACCCATCTATGCAGGCCCTCAGGGGCTTAAACCGGTTACCCGGCACCTGCAGTCTCGGACAGGGCAACCCGGCAGCGAACCGCCGGGTCTTTTCAGCCTTTCGGCCGAAATCTCTGTATCAATCCGGAGAACCCGGATTATTCGCCGGCCACGGTGGCCAGATCGACCTTCACGCCCGGGCCCATCGTCGAGGACACGGCAATGCGCCTCAGGTAGGAGCCCTTCGCACCGGCAGGCTTGGCCTTCTGAATGGCATCGATCAGAGCCTTGACGTTCTGAGTGATGGCCTCTTCAGTAAAGGACACCTTGCCGACGCCGGCATGGACGATCCCGGCCTTTTCGACGCGGAACTGCACAGCACCGCCCTTGGCATCGCGAACAGCGGACTTGACGTCCGGGGTCACGGTGCCGACCTTCGGGTTCGGCATCAGGCCGCGCGGGCCGAGCACCTTGCCGAGACGGCCGACCAGCGGCATCATGTCCGGCGTTGCAATGCAGCGATCGAAGTCGATCTTGCCGCTCTGCACTTCCTCGACGAGCTCTTCCGCACCGACGATATCGGCGCCGGCTGCCTTTGCTTCCTCGGCCTTGTCGCCACGGGCGAACACCGCAACACGGACCGACTTGCCGGTGCCGTTCGGCAGAACGCAGACGCCACGGACCATCTGGTCCGCATGGCGCGGGTCAACGCCGAGATTGATCGCAATTTCAACGGTTTCGTCGAACTTGGTCTTGGCACGCTCTTTTACCAGGCTGATCGCCTCGGTCAGCGGATACACCTTGTTGCGATCGATACCTTCGCGCGCTGCGCGGATACGTTTTCCAACCTTTGCCATGATCTTACTCCGTTACCTCGAGGCCCATGGAACGGGCGGAGCCTTCGACCATCAGCATCGCAGCTTCGACGTTGGTGGCGTTCAGGTCCTTCATCTTGGCTTCGGCGATTTCCTTCACCTGCGCCCTGGACACGGAACCGACCGTGCCGCGGCCCGGGGTCGGAGCGCCCTTCTGCACCTTCGCAGCTTTCTTCAGGAAGAAGCTGACGGGAGCCGTTTTCACTTCGAAAGTGAAGGACTTGTCGGAGTAGTATGTAATCACGGTCGGGCACGGAGCACCCTTTTCAACATCCTGGGTCTGGGCGTTGAACGCCTTGCAGAATTCCATGATGTTCAGACCACGCTGACCGAGCGCCGGCCCGATGGGCGGCGACGGTGTAGCGGAACCTGCAGGCACCTGAAGCTTCAGGAAGCCAACGATTTTTTTCGCCATGTCTTTCTCCAGTCATTCACAGCTGAACGGCAATCCAGCTGCATGGGAGTTGGTGGTGCGGTCCCTGTCAGGCGCCCGGCGATGAGCATCCGGACCTTCCACCCACTTCATCCCGGCAAAAGCGACGAGGCTTTCCACCAGGCACTCACGCCGCCCCGCCGGGCGGCAAACGGTCAGAGTTTGTCGACCTGACCGAATTCCAGTTCAACCGGCGTCGCACGTCCGAAGATGGACACCGCCACCTTGAGGCGCGCACGCTCGTCGTCAACTTCCTCGACCAGGCCGGAGAAGGACGCGAACGGCCCGTCGGACACGCGCACCTGCTCGCCGACCTCGAAGGTGACCGAAGGTTTCGGCCGGTCCACGCCTTCCTGAACCTGGTTCAGGATACGCATGGCCTCCGCTTCCGGAATCGGCATCGGCTTCTGATCCGCGCCCAGGAAGCCGGTTACCTTCGGCGTGTCCCTGATCAGGTGAAACGCCTCGTTGGTCATCTCCATCTTCACCAGGACATAGCCCGGGAAGAACTTGCGCTCAGCGTCAACCTTGCGGCCGCGGCGCACTTCGACGACCTTTTCCATCGGAACGAGAATTTCCTCAAACAGATCGGATAAACCTTTCTGCTCGGCCTTTTCGCGGATGGACTCGGCGACCTTCTTCTCGAAATTGGAATAGGCGTGCACAATGTACCAGCGCTTGGCCATAGTTCTCAGTTCCGTTTCTTGTTCTTTGTCTGCAGACCCAACAGGTGGACTTGAAATTAGCCGCCGATGCCCAGGAGATATCCGATCCCCAGGCTCATCAGCTGATCTGCCAGAAGGAAAAAGATCGAGGCGATCAACACCATGACGAACACCATCACGGTGGTCACAGCCGTCTCGCGGCGCGTCGGCCACGTCACCTTGGACGTCTCGGAGCGCACTTCCTGGATGAATTTAAAGGGATTGGTCTTCGCCATTCCGATTCCGGTCTGTGAAATACGAGTGGGCGCGCGAAAAGACTCCGCGCGCCTCACTCGAGGAAACTCTTTAAGCCCTCGAGGCGGATTAATCAAGAGCAAATTGGCAGGGGCAGCAGGGTTCGAACCCGCGACCTACGGTTTTGGAGACCGTCGCTCTACCAGCTGAGCTATACCCCTTCAAGATGATCGCTCTCGCGACCCCGCTCCTGATACCTCTTGAGCCGGCTTACCGCAACACTTAAGAGGCAGGAGTGCCGGGAACAAGTCCCGGCACTCCTGTTTCATCTTATTCGATGATGGATGCGACGACGCCGGCGCCGACGGTGCGGCCGCCTTCGCGGATAGCGAAGCGCAGGCCTTCTTCCATGGCGATCGGCACGATCAGTTCGACGTCAACCGAGACGTTGTCGCCCGGCATCACCATTTCCGTGCCTTCCGGCAGCGTCACCACACCGGTCACGTCCGTCGTGCGGAAGTAGAACTGCGGCCGGTAGTTGGTGAAGAACGGGGTATGACGGCCGCCTTCTTCCTTCGTCAGGATGTAGGCCTCGGCCTTGAACTTCGTGTGCGGGGTAACCGAACCCGGCTTGCAAAGAACCTGGCCGCGCTCAACGTCGTCACGGCCGATACCGCGGATCAGCGCACCGATGTTGTCGCCCGCTTCGCCGCTGTCCAGCAGCTTGCGGAACATTTCAACGCCGGTAACCGTCGTCTTGCGGGTGTCCTTGATGCCGACGATCTCGACTTCCTCGCCCACCTTGACGATGCCACGCTCCACACGCCCGGTCACAACCGTGCCGCGGCCGGAGATCGAGAACACGTCTTCGATCGGCATCAGGAACGGCATGTCCTTCGGACGCTCCGGGGTCGGGATATACGCATCGACCTGAGCCATCAGCTCACGGATCGCATCGCGGCCGATGGCCGGATCGCGATTTTCCACGGCCGCCAGGGCCGAACCCTTGACGATCGGAATGTCGTCGCCCGGGAACTCGTAGGAGGACAGAAGTTCGCGGACTTCCATTTCGACGAGCTCGAGCAGCTCTTCGTCGTCGACCTGGTCGACCTTGTTCATGAACACCACCAGCGCCGGAACGCCGACCTGGCGCGCCAGGAGGATGTGCTCGCGGGTCTGCGGCATCGGGCCGTCAGCCGCCGAAACCACCAGGATGCCGCCGTCCATCTGCGCCGCGCCGGTGATCATGTTCTTCACATAGTCGGCGTGGCCAGGGCAGTCGACGTGAGCGTAGTGACGGTTTTCCGTCTCATACTCAACGTGTGCCGTGGAGATGGTGATGCCGCGGGCCTTTTCTTCAGGCGCACCGTCGATCTCGTCGTAAGCTCTCGCCGTCGCACCGCCGGTTTCGGCAAGTGTCATGGTGATTGCTGCAGTCAGCGTCGTCTTGCCATGGTCAACGTGGCCAATCGTGCCAATGTTAACGTGCGGCTTCGTGCGCTCAAATTTTTCCTTCGCCATCGGCGTCGCTCTCTGTCCAATACTCTGTTCGGTCGATACAGGGCTCGAGCGGGACGCGCCCCGGCGCCTTGGACAGATCCTCGAGCGACGAAATGCTTCCCGTAGAACTTCTTGTCAGGATTTCCGGGCGAAAGAGCCTTCCGTTCCGGACACTCCGATCAGGCACCCATGATGGAGCGGGTGAAGGGAATCGAACCCTCGTCGTCAGCTTGGAAGGCTGCTGCTCTACCATTGAGCTACACCCGCACAACGAGAGAACCAGGATGGTGGAGGAGGTTGGATTCGAACCAACGTAGGCATAGCCAACGGATTTACAGTCCGTCCCCTTTAGCCACTCGGGCACTCCTCCATCTCGTCCTGCTTCACGCCGAAGCGATCAGGATGGCTTAACCGAAGAGCCCGCCCGGAAGGGGCGAGCAATCCCGTGGCGCGTGTTATGCAGATGCGGACCTGCCCTGTCAACGCTGATTTTGCAAAGAAATGAACAAAATCAGTGAGACGTCCGAAACGGCCACTTCGAACGCTTCAGATCGCCTGTGCCGGCGGCGCCCTGAAAGCGCATGGCTCAAAAAGAAGCCCCCGGATTTCCCGCGATTTTGCCATGTGGCTGCGCTCCAGCAGCCCTGACCTGTGGACAATCTCGCCAGCAGCGCCGGCATGGCGCCGGCACCGAATTCGACGCAACTCCGCCCTTTCCCGTGCCGCCTTTCGCGTCCGGGTCAAACCGCCGCTTGCGCGTTCGACATCGTTGTTGTATCTACAACAAATGACTTCAGCATTCAACGATATCGACTTCGTCCACATGGGCCGCACCTGCCTGGGCCATGCCGCCCGGCGAACGGCAAACCTGCTCACCCGGCATTACAACCGGCACATGGCCCCGCTCGGACTGGAGCTCACCCAGTGCCAGCTGCTGGCCGCGATCGCGGAAGGGTCCGCGACTTCAGCCTCGCAGATCGCCCGCTTCCTCGGCATCGACCGCTCGACGCTGGCGCGAAACCTGGAGCCGCTGGAGACCGCCGGCCTCATCGCCCGGCAAAGAACCGCCGGACGGACAGTTCTGCCAGTGCTGACGCCTGCCGGCGAAAGAAAGGTGATCGAGATCCACAGGACCTGGCAGCGGGCCCAGGCCGAGCTCTGCGACCTGCTGGGCCCGGACGCGGCCGAATCCTCCCGGAGCCAGATGTCGGCACTGCGAAAGGCCGTCCATATCCTTGAACACAGTGGTTCGCCGCAGCCCGAAGCTGCCGCAAAAACGCCAACCGCCTCTCCCTCCTCCCCGACAGGACAGCAGTCATGACTGACACCCACGTATATAAAGAAGACGGCCCGGCGCCCGGTCCCCTGCCGATGGCTGCGGTCGCCAGTCTGTCGGGCATGGACATCTTTGCAAGGATGATGGCCGGCGAACTGCCCGCCCCGCCGATCATGATGCACCTGAACATAAGAATGAAGGAATTCTCCGAAGGCCGGTCCGTCTTCACCGGCATGCCAGCCAGGGAGTTTCTCAACCCGCAAGGCACCGTGCACGGCGGCTGGATCTCGACCCTGATCGACACAGCCCTGAGCTGCGCCGTTCACACGGCTCTCAAGCCCGGTGAATTCTACACGACCACCTCCCTCACGGTGAACATGGTCCGCCCGCTCAAGACCGATAGCGGCGAAGTCACCTGCGAGGGCCGGCTGGTCCACCGTGGTTCCCGCCTTGCGACGTCCGAAGGCGACCTCAGGGACGCGCGCGGCAAGCTGATCGCCCACGGCACGGTGAGCTGCATGATTCTGCGCACCTCCTGAGCGGACACTTTCAACAGGCACGCACCGGCCTGCCCTCTTCCCCTTCCATCCATTTCCGGCTAGAGCTGCGCCATGACGGAAAACACGAAATCGGGGCGCTTCAAACCCCGCGCCGGGCACGGTTCAGGCTTTCACAAGAAGGGCGGCGGCAAGCCTGCGCCGCGCCGACCCGGCCTGCCGCCGGAAGGCCCGGTCCTTCTTTATGGTCTGCACACCGTGGAAGCGGCCTTTGCCAACAAGGACCGCAAGCGGCTGAAGCTCTTTGCCACCGACAACGCGCTGCGCCGACTGGAGGAGCGCGGTGTTGTGATCGATGTGCCGGTCGAGATGGCGATGCCGAGGGCGCTCGACCGCATGGTCACGAAGGACGCCGTCCACCAGGGCATGATTCTGGAGGCCGATCCCCTGCCCGCCTACGGCGTGGAACAATTGACGGGCGCCCGGCTCGTGCTGGCCCTCGACCAGGTGACCGACCCGCACAATGTCGGCGCCATCCTGCGCTCCGCCGTTGCGCTGGAAGCCGACGCGGTGGTCACCACCGAACGCCATGCGCCGGAAGAAGGCTCCGTGCTCGCCAAATCCGCCTCCGGCGCCCTCGACATGATCAAACATGTCCGGGTGAAGAACATGGCCCGCTTCATCACCGAAATGGGGGAAGAAGGCTTCGGCTGTATCGCGCTCGACAGTGACGGCCCGGCCCGCCTGGAAGACACCGTCTTTACCGACAAGACCGTTCTGGTGCTCGGCTCGGAGGGCAAGGGCGTACGCCAGGGCGTGCGCGAGGCCTGCGGCCAGCTCGCCCGGCTCGACATGCCAGGCAAGCTCCGCTCTCTCAATGTCTCCAACGCGGCGGTGCTGTCCCTTTATGTCGCCCGCATGAAGATGGGCCTTTGATACGCAACCGGTGTGGCCCGCACGGCAGGATTATCCACAGCGACCAGGCAATTTCGGCAAGTGCTGTAAGGACTTGCAAAATTAATAGCAGCCGGATTTGAAATTTTTCCCTTGAAGCATGGACAAGCGCGCCCAATCTGATAGAAGCCATTTCCTGCGCCGGTATAGCTCAGCTGGTAGAGCACGTGATTTGTAATCTCGGGGTCGCGGGTTCGAATCCTGCTGCCGGCACCATATTTTCCAATGTCCAGCCCGAAGACATAGGTAACAGTTTGTACCGGAGACATGGGTTACAACCTCGTGCCGAACGGGTTGTCGATTGTCTGTAGCGTTCTCTGCTCCAGGTCGATGTATCCCAGATCATAGCTCATGAAGCTGATCAGCCAAATGCCGTCGTCCACTTCGGTTATACCGAGGCGCTGACCGGCTAGTACGGTAGAGATGTTGATCTTCTTTCGATACATGCAGATCCGGCCGCATGCGGCGACCAGGACATCCCTGTCGTGGAACGGATAATCCAGCTCCGGCAGGCCCTGGTACTGTCTTGGTGAGGCCGTGTAGATCTCGGCCGGCGTCGTCATCGCCAATCCTTCGTGAGGCCGTTCCGCATTGAATTCCTTGAGGAAAGCATCGAATCTGCCTTGCTGTTGAAGGCTGTTCATGGCCGGCGGGCGGGTAGCTTCCTTCTTCAGGGTCAGTGCGCTCTTCGCGACCAAGGTTGTTCAGATAAGCAAAAATAGCGCTCTTGCATTCGTCATAAGCTTGAATGCCGACCGATATTGTTGAACCATCCGCCAGCACAACTGGCCCTGACGGCGATCCTTGCAGACGCAGGCTCCGTCTCCTTCTCAAAGCAGAACCTCGATACTGCGAATGTCACCGACGCCACTCAGCAAAACCGAGACGATGATGGCCCCATCCGGTGCAAGCAAGCACGCGCAATCCATTGTTCAGGACGCAAATGGACGTCCCTTCCGGCCATCTTAATGCCAGAACATCAGATACCAGAGAAAGATGTGAGAGAATAACTCAGATCAGCCCCTCGCAGCCAACCTCTCGGCGAAAGACACAGTCCGGTCGATGTAGTCCTTGGTGACATAGTTCACGAAGCCAAGCCGATCTCCGGCTTCGAAACTGGCCTGATAAAACTTCAGTTTAGCCACATCGCCAAGCAGCGCCAAAGCTGCGAGATGCCAGATGGGCCGAGCGCCGGGTGCATTCGTCGGCAACGCCGCATGGTCACGCAACGCCTTGTCCAAATCCTGCGCCTGCGCCCACGCTATCGACTCATCCGATGCCCGCCGGACGTGCTCTTCTGTTATGGCCGGAACCTGATAGCACAGTCCTCGTCTACGTCGCACGAGCGGCGCGTATCGCCGATGTCCAGGATCTATAGCTTTGCAGCCACATGAAAAAGCCTCCGTAGACGCTGTAACATCAGCTTCAAGCTGCTGCTCCCTGCCATACTTTCGTATTCCGTAGCCAAGATCAACCACCCGGTCTGGCAGGTGGAATAGTGAAAACTTATCCCCCACCTCGTCCGTATAGGTGTGCCAGCCCAAGGTCTTCAATAATTGCGTAACCTCTTTAGTCTTCATTGGCCTGCCCCCGGAAGCGTTCTGATTTCGATTGGAATGCCGTTTGGGTAACCTTGCTCTTTCAGTGGCACGTCCGGTTTCAATCCGAACCGAGCTGCCACCTCCCCCTCGGAATCGCGTTCCCATCCTTGATCTGCGGATAGATCTCACTCTGCCTGATCGTCAGATCTGCATTGCCGGTTTTAATCTCGATGATTCCCTTTGTCCCATCCGGCGCTTCGTAGATGATATCGGGCCGACAGCGACCTGAGCCGCAGGAACTACCAAACGATGCCTCGCGCCGTGAAACCGTATAGCCTTGCCCCTCCAACTGGTTGATTACATCGGTGCGCATCTCATTGTGATGGTCATAGTGATCTCGGACTGTCAGGCGCGGCCCCGTATTTGGAGCCTCGTTTGACCTATCGCCACTATCCCAGCCTATTGGTCCGACGAGTCTCGGTCCACCACCGCCGTTGTTATTGTCATAATCGTTATTGCGCCCCAGATCCTCATCGGTCACACGTGGACCACCATTGTCACCGATCCCCCGGCTGGCCAGTATCTGCCAAGTACGCTTCAGGGCGTCCTGACTGAGGGACTGGCCGTTCATCGCTCCACCGGTCAAGACATAGTTTCCGGTTTCGTGATCTAAGGTGAACTCCAGTGATGTAGCTGTTTGATTGCCCTCAATGGATACGGCAACCGTTCCCGCCGGACCATCGATCTTGATGTCGTAGCGGGTGCCATCGCTGTCGGTGTGTATGTATTCGGCGACATCTCCGGCAGGTCCGGTGGACCCGAGCAACGCTCCAATCGGCCCAAGGGCTCTCGTTAGCGCTTTTGCCGCGACGTTGCTGCCGATCCAGTTTGCAATATCGAGGCTGGCATCCGCCTGATCCGGTGTGAGGGAGATGGTTTGGCCGTTGGCCAAACTAATCGTGCAGATCGGCTGTGCGTGGGCGGGCGAAATGATCCAATCGAACAGGCTCCAGCCCTGCTTCTGTCCGCAACTTGCCAGTTGCTCTTTCACTTCAGGATCATTTTGGGCCTCCCGCACAACCTCTTTGAGTTTTTCGGCGTCTTCCGGTGGCAGCCTCTCTTCTGCCGCCAGCGCATCAACAACAGCATCTGCGATGTCGTTCAGCGTTTTCCCCGCAACCTCGATCGCTTCGACCGCCTTTCTGACGCTGGTATCGCTCACATAGAACTCAAACCCCTCCTCTTTCTCCGACGTCACCTCGATCACCGCATCCGGGTCCCGGTTGACGTTGGCAAGTTGGGTTTCCGTGGCAGAATTGTCCTCAGCAGCCTCCGCATCCGCCTCGGCCCGCAGGGCTTCGGCGGTTTCCAGGTCGCCGGCGGCCTCCGCTTCGTCCGCCTGTGCTTCGAGGTCCGCGGCCTTGACGCCGTCGCCGTCGCCATCATGCACCGTGATGTTTCCCTCGCCGGTGGTGGCTCGGGCGATGCCTTCTTTTTCGGAATTGGAATAGGCGCCCTCGATGGAGACGCCCGGGGTGAAGCCGCCGTCCTGGTTCGTGTTGCCGGGATTGATCGCACCGCTCTGAGAGCCTTGGCCAAGGGAGGTGCCGAGGGAGACATTCACGCCACCGGAAACCTGGGTGGAGCGGTCGTGAAGGGCGATGTCGCGGGTTTCGAGTGTATCCGTGTCGAGGGTCAGTTCACCGGAGCGTGACGCGATCACGCCGCCGGTGACAGACGTCTTCTCGCCCACATCGACATCGAGTGCGCCCTCGGTGACGATGCCGGAGGCTTCGTTTACCCACGCTTTGCTTTGCGATCCTTTCGAGCCGTTGACCCCACCGAATGCAGACACTGTCGGTGGACCGTTCGTGCTGAACCCGACGGATACGCCCGCATTGAAGCCGGCACTTTTGTTGGAGCCTTCAGCCGTGTCCAGCCGGCTTTCCACGGTCAGGTTCCGGCCGACGTTGACATCGGCGGTCTCCGCCTCCGCCCGTGCGCCGGAAAGCGTCAGGTCGCGGCCGGCATCGATGTCCAGATTACCCCCGGCGGTGACGGTGGTATTGAACTGGTTGGTTTCGGAAAGGGCGTAGCTGCCCTTCTGGCCGGAGACGTCCAGGCCGACACTGAGGCTGGGTGCCAACCCGTCTTTCGCCCCACCGACGCCAAGCGTCACGCCAATCCCGGCAGAGAACGAGGAGTTGCTGCCCTTGGCTTCAAGCGTGTTTTGGGCCGACTCCAGAGTGATGTCGCGCCCGGCTTCCAGAGTGATGTCATTACCGGCGTCGATCCGAGCGCCTTCCGCCGTGATATCGCGGCCCGCATCAATGGTCAGGTCATTGCCGGCCGAAACGGACGAACCGACGGCCTGGCTGCTGGATTGCGAAGCCTCGCTTCGTTCGCTGGTGACACCGACGCCGATCTTCACACCTGCAATCGTGCCGCCGGTGCGCATGGCGTCGAGGCTGTTGATGGCATCGACCGCGCGAAGAGCCCCGGAACCTGCGCTGATGGCCTTGTTCAATCCACTGCCGGTCCCGGACGTGACTGCCCTCGGCGTATCGATCAAGGTTTTTACTGGCGCGGAAATATTCTCGAAGGCCGACACGGTGACGGCGATCTGGTCGAGCTTGTGCTTCTCGCTGCTGGCGGCAAGATCCGCGACACTTTCAAGAGCAACATCTCCGCCGGCTTCGAGAGTGATGTTGTTTCCGGCCGACAGGATCGCCGCTTCGGATGTGATATCTTCGCCTGCCCTGATCGTCAGGTCGTTGCCGGCACTCACGGCCGAGGTGACGTTCGTCGTGCTGCTGCCCTGATAGCCGTCTTCGGTTTTCCGGTAGCCGGCGGCAAAGCCGAGGCCGCCTGGCGTGCTCTCGGCAAAGAAGCCGGACTTCTTCTGCTCATGACTGAAGGAAGAGGAGGTCTGATCCGCTTCCAGAGTGACGTTTTGCCCTTCAAGCGTTGCGTCGTTGCCGCCGACGACGGTCGAACCTTTCACACTCAGGTCCGCGCCCGACTTCAATGTCAGGTCGCCGCCGGACATGAGCAGTGACGCGGTATGGCTGGTCGAGGCTTCCTCCGTAAGAGTAGAAGACTTGCGCATGAAGCCGCTGGAGCGGGAATCGTAGAAATTATAGTGCTGAGCGGTGTCGCCCCTCACCTGCAACCCCTCCCCGGCCGTGACCGTGAGATCGTCTCCCGCGATCACGTTGCTGGCCTTCACACCGACGCCACCTCCGGCGGTAATGGTCAGGTTCCCTCCGACGTCCAAGTTGGAATCGATCACTGAGGAGTTGTCCCAGATCTGGTGTCGCAGGTCTCCGGAGGATTGGTGTTTGACTTCCTCGCGCTTGCGGTTCTGGACAGACTCTATGGTGACATCGCGGCCGGCATTCAGGTCGACCGCGCCGCCCGCGGAAACATTCGATCCGCTGATCGTGAGGTCCCTGCCCGCGTCGATGACGAGGTTTCCGCCAACAGAAAGGTTCGACGACTGGTGTTTCGTCTCATTCATTCTGTTGGTGCTGCCGTCGATATCCATGTTGAAGGCGGTTTCCGTCTTCAACGTTTCCAGGCGGACGTCACCTCCGGCCTGAAGGGACGCGTCCCCGTCGGAGGCGATATTCCCGCCGACGCTGACAATATCTTCCTCCGCGTTCAGCGCGAGAGAACCGGATGCCGCGATGCTGGCGCGCTGTTGATTGGATTGCGTGGTGCCGCCCACATAGTCTCCCGAGCGGACCAGCGTTTCGTTCCGGATGTTTGCAGCCGAGATGTCAACCGTTTCACCGCTAATGGTGCCCGAGAGGTTTGCCACGGTCTCATCGGCGCTCAGCGTGACATCCGTTGCGGTAATCGATCCTCCCCGGTTGGTCAGGTTGGTTTCTGCTTCGACCTCGAGCGAAGCGACCGCCGTCAGCGCGCCTTCGTTGTTGATCTCATTGGATTGCAGCTTGATGGAACCGCCCGTAATCCGAGACCCGGCAAGCTGGATTGTGGAACGGTTGCCGGGAGCCAGATAGAGGCGCGGCGCGAGAACCTTCTGGCCATTGACCGTGATTTCCTCCAGCCAGACAATGTCGGTGGTCAGAGCGGCAATCTGGTCAGCAGAAAGGGCAACACCCGGAACCAGTTCCAGGTCCTGCTGAGCGGTAACTGCATTCTCGTAAAGCTGTTTCACGCTGTCGTAGTCAGTCGAGGTGCCTGCGAGTGTGCGCCGACCCGCTTTCTTCAACAGTTGGTCGCGGATATAGCTGTTTTCGATATAGGCATCGCCGAGACGCTTCTGCGTGATTTCCGGCGCAAAACCTGGAAGCTGCGCCAGGAACAGATCAGAATTATAAAAGCGGCTGAGATCAACGAATTCCGCCCGGGTCTCAAAAAGGAATTTGGCTTCCGGGGCCGGATTGACGATCGTCAGAGAAGACGAAGGGGGCTGGAAAACCGGTGCATGGTCATCGGTCGAAGGCACGGCGTCGCCGGAAGACAAGCCGACTTGTCCGCCATTTTCGCGAATGCTCTCATTGTCGATTCGGTCGGTAAACGTTCCCTGTACGTTGCCGTTGGCGGAAATGGTGGCTGGAATCGAGTCAAGCGTAACAGAGGTGATCGTCGTGCCCCGGTCCCGGACATGCCTGAAGGTTTTCCGACCGTTCTTTTTCTTGTAGCGCCACTCCTTCTTGGCAATGGTGGTCGTTTCAACGATTTCCCGGCCCTGGTTGACAAGGGTGTTACCCGTCAGCGTGACGTCGCCGTTAGCAGCGACTTCCGAGTACCGGTTCTCGATCGTGTTAGCATCGATGATCAGATTGCCGCCCGATAGCAGCTTGGCGCTTTCACCGTTCTGGTCGAGCGTTTCGGTGACGACCGTGGTAACCGTTTCGTGCTGGTCGCAGATGCTACCGCCGTTCCAGTTGCAGGGCGTGATGGTCCGGGTTCTGGTGGTCGTCGTCGTGACCGTGGGTTCCGTCCCCTGGTTGACGAAGGCGGTCGCGAAGATGGAAAGGTTACCGTCGATTGCCTCAATATGGCCTTTGTCGTTGATGATTGTTCCGGCTCGGCTCTCGGCTGTTGCACCCTGGAACAAAAGGTTCCGCCCGGCCAGTATTGTGTCCGAATTGGTGAAATCGCTTGCGAATGACAGCGTAACGTCTTGCTTCGCACCAATTATGCCGTCGTTCGTCCCGTCCCCCGCCAGGCTGACGAGGGTGTTCCTGTTAGCGCTGATCGAGCCTTCGTTGGTGAAGCTCCCGGTCACCGACAGGAGCGTGTCTCGGCCCGCGCCGATTGATCCTTCGTTCAGAAGGTCGATGAAGCTGAGTATCGTGTCCTGTCCCGCGCGGAATTCGCCCTGGTTCAGTCCGTCCGCGGCAGCGATCGTTGCATTGCCGGTCTGCGTCGAGACCTTGCCGCCCTCTGCGGTTTTCAGGGAATGATCAGAATTGAGGGAAAGCGTCTCATAGGCGTTCACGGTGCCTTCGACATCCAGCAGGTTCGACGCGCTCATTGAGACCGACTGGCCCGCATTCACCGTTGTTCCGGAAGCGACGGCGATGGTGTCGTCGGCCGTCACAGTCAGCGTGCCCTCGCCTACGGCAAAGCTTCCGTCCGTATTCATGCCCGCACCGATCAGCGCCGCAGCCAGTTCGGCATCGGCTCCCGCCTCGATGTCCACATTGCCGCGCGCGCCTGCGATCACGTGGTTCAGGAAGGTCGTGCTGGCATTGCTGGTCAGGCCGAGGTCGGTTGCAGCGTGGAGGTTCTCGGTTACTTCGACGCCCGCGGAATTCGAGCGGGCCTTGATCGCGCCCTGGGACGAGGCTTTCCGCATGACGAGTTTGCCGTCGGCGGTCAGCACCATTCCGCCGGCACCTGCCGCCATGTTTTCAGGGGTGCGCACGCCAACGCCGGCTTCTGTCCCTTCCAGCGAGATCCGGTTGGCGTACATGCCGCCGAGCGCGGAGGAGTCGATGCTGAATTCCGGCTTGTCGCTGCCATCATCCGCTTTGACGGACTTCACGACCCGATTGGCATAATCAATGTCGTTCCGCCCGGTGATTACTCTGACGTCCTTGCCGTGAATGGCGCCGTTGATCGCAACGCTGCGGCTGATCACATCGAAATAGTCAGTGGACCGTGCGTCGAGCCCAAGGGCGCCAATGGAGATGGCGCCATCGTTGACGGACAGGCCGGTCAGGGCGCCGCTGGTGGGATCGAGAACCGGTGTTCCGGTCGTCAGTGTCGCCCGGGGCGTGTTGATGAAGCCGCAGCCGTTGCAGGTGATGCCGTTGGGGTTGGCCAGGACATAGTCGGCCGTGCCGCCGAAGACCTCCGTCGCGCCTTCCAGCAATGAAGGATTGGCACTGGTGACTTCGTTCAGGATGATCCGGGCGGTGGATCCTGACGCAAGGTTCGGGTTCCCCAGAATCGCTCCACCCAACTGAGACGTGCCGACCACCTTGGAATTGTTGAGAATGAGACCCTGCTGCCCGACATTGAAATCGTTGAACTTGTTGTGGGACAGACCTGATCCGTTCGGCCTGGCGATATTGACCATGGGCACGCCGTTGGGCGCTGCCGTGATCCCCGGAGTGTGTTGCGCACCCGCGGTAGGATCCGCGCTCAGCTCCTGCGCATAGGGTGCAAACGTCGTTTGCAGCAGGAAGCTGCCGGCGGTCACGAGCGTAATCGAAAGGGAAACAAATTTATTGATCAAACCGGTTGCAGGCATCGTCTTCAACTTCTTTGCTAGAATTTGCTGAGCGTGAGGCCGGCGCGCAGGCGCAGCACGGGCTCGTCATTGAAATCGTCGGGAGCAAGGAGCGGGCGTTCATAGGATATTTCACCGAAGACCCAGCCTCCCTGTAGCCGGGCGCCTATGGCGGCCCCCATCAGGTTGCGGTTGATGCCGGGAGTGCTAGGCCCCTCAAACTGCCAACCGGCGTCGAGGCCCGCGAAGAGACTGAGCTGGCCGAGATACTCCAACTGTTCTTGTGAGAAAATGTCCGGTGCGAAGGACACTTCGTTGCGGCTGTAAAATCCGTTTTCCGCCGACAGGCTGTCCGTGTCGAAGCCGCGCACGCTCGATGCGCCTCCGATGCCGAGTTGTTCGGAGCCGAAAAGGGCCACCGGGGTGTATTGCCCGCGCACGCGGGAACTCAGGAAAAGACTGCCACCGCCGGCCGCCCAACCCCGCGACAATCCAAGCTCGCCATCGAACTTGGTGAATTGGGCTTTGGGAACGCTGGAATCCGCATCGCCATTATCTACAGGCGCCCCCCATAGCGGGAGCCCCTGATCGATACCGAGCCGTGCGGAAAGCGAACCACCCAAGAACCGGCGGGTATGGGCGAACTCAAGCCGGCCCACGCTCAGGACGCGGCTGGATGTCTCCAGAAGGGCATCTTCCAGATAGTTCTCCGCCTCCTTGAAGTTCAGGCTGGCGCGCCCGTAGGTCTTGCTTACCTGGTCCCGGAACAGCAGGCGTTCGATTTCGCCTTTGTGGGACCAGTTCGTGCCGGTCGTCTTGAATGACTGTACCTGGCTCTCAACTTCCGAGAGATAATTGTAGTAGGAAGACGACCAGCGCCAGGTCCACATGCCGCGCGGCACGGTAATATAGAGCGATGTGTTCCCGCTGATTTGCGACTCGTCGAGACTCGGATCGCTGTGCTTGTGGGAGATGGAGATGGTTTCAAACTGGCCGAACAGATCTTCAATGCTGAAACTGCCCTCGAACTGGGCCTTGCCTGTACTCTCGGCACCGGAATTGTCGACGCCAACGGTCGCCTGCCAGGGCCTTGCTGAGGTAATGTCGACGACTACGATGCTCATTCCGGCCGTAGAGCCGGGTTGGAAACTGATTTTGGCATCTTTGGATGACAGGGAATTTATCTGATCCAGTCCCTGCTCAATCCTTCGGATTTGCAGAAGTTTTCCGTTCAACGACGGGAGGACGCCGTATCCCGTTTTGCGCAGTTTCCCGTTTTGACGCAGTTGGACCTGTTCGATGCGCCCCTCGACCACCTGAATGCGCAAAGTTCCGGTTGAAAGATCCTGCTCCGGAAGGTAGGCGCGGCTGGTGACGTAACCGGCATCGACATAGAGATTGGTCGTATCCCGAACCAGCCCGAATATTTGCTCCAGCGCAAAACACTTGTCGGCCGGCACCAGTTCTTGCAGCCTGGCGTCCGGGAATACGGTCGCCTTTTCGAAAACCACTGTCCCGACGTCGATGCAAGGCCCCGGTCCGGAATCGCCCGGTTGCGTGGCCGTCGGCTCCCGGTCGCTTTCCTTCACTGGGCCAACCGGCGGCAGGGTTTGTTTCAGGAGGCGATCCTGCTCGTCGAGAAGATCCCGCTGGCGTCTCTGCAACTCTTCGCTCTGCTGAATTGCATCCTGAGCGGGCATTGGAGCGGCCGAGGAAATATGCGGCCACAGAAGTAGAGTGACCCAAGGTAAGATTTTGAAACAGCGCATGAATTACCGGCAAAGCACATTTTATAATTGGAGGCCGGATTACAATTTTTGGTCGCCAATTGCAACCTGCCATTGCTGATTTTCACAGGCGCAATTGTATTTCTCGTTTCCTGTCCGTTAACAGCGACGAAGAAACCTGCCGATGCTCAGCCTACAGGGCTGACCAGGATCGTCTGTGCAGAAGCTCAATGGCTTACGACGCCGGCCACACGCCAATCGACACTTATTCGCAACGAACCAGGCTGCTCAGAACCGGTTTCCAAACGATATCGAGAGTTTACTCCTTATAACGGGATCCCAAGTCTGCTGATTTCCACCGCTCCTCAGAAATCCGCGATTTTTGGCAAGGTGTAAACTCAGTGCACGAACCGCATTTGAGTTTTTACACCTCGAATGGGGGCCGGCGATTGATTTCTAAGGGTAATTTCAAATGGCGGCAAAGCGTCCGCCGCGATCCAAGCCACTGGCGCCATCCGAACTTGCGCGCCGAGCTCCATTTAAAAATATGAGGAATGTCGAAAAACCGCGAGTTACCAGCTAATCCCACCAAATCCCGGAATAGCCATTGGTGCCATCCGTTCTTGCGCGTTACACTCGGCATCCAGACGTTAGTTAGATCGTAGCCGATCAAATTCAAAGTCCAGGTGGACGTCCGCCTCGAAGTTTGGACATCTCCGCTCAGCGCCGTAAGCCGGATGGCTTTCCTGCGCCGTTGTTTCCCTTAAGCAACCGTTCTAATTGGGCAAAAAGCTGTCAGCGGAAGGCAGTCAGCACGCGACAATCACGTACTTTGGCGATAGCTGTCAAATCTCTCTTTCGAAGCGTTTTCTACAGATGCCCTGCGAGTGCCGTTCGCTGGGCGGATTCGATCCGGATTGGCTAATTCGATGGCCCCTCATCAATAATTTTCGAATAACCCGGGTCTCCCATCAGACCGAAAATTTCAATTTAGATGCCGTGGCTTAACTGATTTTCAGCAGCCGAAGTTTCGGCTCACCGGCTCTTCAGATCGTCAACAATACCGTTTTTTCCTTGTATTTGTATGATGTTGTACAGTATGATCTTCAGCGAGTAGAAGCGAACTTTGCGCCCTTTGGCTCTTTGGTAATTGCTCTGGCTGGTGCAAGTCACCTCGGGAGGTCGGAGATTGGGTGCCGTGACGATCGCTCTTTTCTATCCCCCGCAACGCTTGGCCCAGACCAAACTGGCTCGCGCTCCATCGCGAGGCTGTGTGCAAATTCGACTGGGAGGAAATGATGATGAAGTCGACTTTTACAGCAACAGTGTTAGCACTCGCTCTCTCCACATCGGTTGAAGCCGCTGACAAGGTCAAATTTCAGCTGGATTGGCTGCCGGGAGGAGACAAGGCGCCCATCTATGTTTGTATCGAGCGCGGATTCTGTGAAAAGGCAGGTCTTGATGTCACGATCGAACCGGGTCGCGGCTCTTCCGAGGCGTTGACCAAACTGGCCACCGGCAGCTCCGATATCGGAATTTCGGGGATCGGCGCGCTCATGGCGGCCCGTGCCAACGAAGGCATCGAGGTGACCGCGGTCATGTCGGTGTTCAACAAGGGCCCGCATGCGTTTTTCACGCTCAAGGGCAACAAGATCGATGACTTCGGGGATATCGACGGCAAGAGCGTCGCGACGTCTCCGTTTACCTCGTCGAACGTCTACCTGCCGCTCGTCCTGCAGGACAACGGCATCTCGATCGACAATCTCAAACTGACCAAGTCCGATCCGGGCGCACTGGGGCCCATGCTGGTTACCGGCCAGGTCGATGCGATCATTGCCTGGCTGACGGATCTTTCGCGCTACGAGCGCCAGGCGGCTGCCGGTGGCAGGGAACTTATGATCATGCCCTGGTCCGAGGCAGGGCTCGAGATGTATGCGACATCTCTGGTTGCCTCCAATCGGTTCCTCAAGGAACGGCCTGATGTCGCCCGCCGCTTTGTAGGAGCCTTTCGAAAGTCCGTTGAATATGCCCGCGAGAATCCGGCCGATGCCGCACAGGCAGTCGCCGACGCCGTGCCGGAACTCGACGCTGCCGATGCCGAAGCAAGCCTTTCCGACGCACTGGTGCTGATATTCAATGAAGTAACCCACGCAGAAGGCCTGGGAACGCTCGATCCGGACCGTTTGGCTGCGACCTGGCAACGTGTTGCGGCAGCACAGGGCATCGAAGTCGAGGCTCTGGATCCGGAAAGCATCGTCGACCGCAACTTCATTGAGGAGAATTGAGCATGACAAACCTCACCTCTCCCGCGATCAGGTTCTGCGATGTGGAAATGAAATTCGACACGCGGGCCGGGGAATTGCTCGCCCTGCAGCATGTCGACCTGACCATCATGGATTACGAGTTCGTCGCCATACTCGGTCCGTCTGGCTGCGGCAAGTCAACGCTGATGCGGCTTGTCGCCGGCCTGCTCGAACCGACGGCCGGTCTGGTCGAGGTTCACGGAACCCGTGTGACGGAACCACGCGACAATATAGGCATCGTTTTTCAGAAACCCACGCTGCTGCCCTGGGCGACGCTCGAGGACAATGTGGTCTTTCCGATGAAACACAAATACGGCCGCGTCACCCCTGAGCAACGCGAAAGAGCACACGAGCTGCTGGAACTCGTCGGACTGGCCAATCTGGAAAAACGCCGGCCAGGACGCCTGTCCGGCGGAATGCAGCAAAGGGTCGGGATTGCCCGCGCCTTGCTGCACAATCCCGACATTCTGCTGATGGACGAGCCGTTCTCGGCACTCGACGCCCTGACGCGCGAGGAAATGGGCTTCGAGCTGCTCAATATCTGGCAGAAGCACCGCAAGACGGTGATGTTCATCACCCATTCCATCGTCGAGGCGGTTCTGCTGGCCGACCGCGTGGTCGTGATGAGCAACGGCCCCGGGGCCCGTGTGGCCGAGGACTTTCGTGTCCCGGCTCCCCGTCCGCGGACCGGCGAGTCCATGCGACTGAACGAAATGCAGGATCTCGCAGCGCATCTGCGCAGTCTCCTGATGACCCGAAAGGCAGCGTGAAATGGCCGACGCGATGAACCGTCTCAACCGAATTCCCGGCCTGCTGCCGGGTCTGACTTTCCTCACCATCCTCGTCTGCTGGGAACTGAGCACGCGATTGCTGACGATCCCGTCCTTTCTGCTTCCCGCGCCCAGCCGCATAGCGGAAGGGTTCGACGCAGTCACGGCTTCGCGCTGGCTGGCCCACGTGTGGGCAACGCTTCGCGTGGCATTGCTCGGCTTCATCACCGCCATCGCGGTGTCGCTGCCACTGGCTATCCTGCTGACACGCTCCCGCCTCGTTTCGACCGGGATCTATCCGTTGCTCGTGGTCATCCAGTCGACACCGATCGTCGCGGTGGCCCCGATCATAATCGTGACGATGGGCTCCGGCGACGTCAGCCGCGTGCTGATCACCTTCCTGATCTCCTTCTTCCCCCTGGTCGTATCGATGACCACCGGGCTGAAGGCGACACCGGAAGAGCTGATCGAACTCAGCCACTCGCTCAAGGCTCCGTTGCTTCGCGAATTCTCCCAGATCCGCATTCCGTTTGCGATTCCCTACATCTTCTCGGGTCTCAAGATTTCGGTGACGCTGTCGGTAATCGGCGCGGTGGTGGCAGAATTCGTGGCGGCGGAACAGGGCATTGGATACTTCATCCAGTTCTCCACATCGCTGTTCAAGATCCCGGAAGCCTGGGCCGGCCTCGGTATCCTGGTGGTGATGTCCTTGACCCTCTTCCAGATAATCGCACAGATCCAGCGCCGCCTTTTCCCCTGGAGCCTGCCGAGGGAGGGAAAATGACCAGCTTTCTCATCAAGAATGCTGAAGGGGTGCTGACCGGGAAAACCGGTCAGCATGCCCGGGCAACAGGCGACATTCGTGTCGAAAACGGGATCATCAGCGAGATCGGCGCACTTGAGAAGCGGCCGAACGAACGAGTGATCGATGCCAGCGGCTGCGTGGTCACGCCAGGCCTGGTCAACACTCATCATCACCTGTTCCAGAGCTGTCTCAAGGCTGTGCCTGCCGGAATGAACGAGCGGCTGGCAACCTGGTTGCGGCTGGTTCCGGTGTCGCACTGGCATCTGCTGGACGGCGACGTGATGAAGGTTTCGGCGATGGTGGGCATGGCAGAGCTTGCCTTGAGCGGTGCCACGACCGTGGCCGATCACCACTATTTCTATTCGGACCGCTATGATTTCGACCCCAACGAAGTGCTCTTCGATGTGGCGGACCGGTTCGGCATGCGTTTCCTGCTGGCCCGCGGCGGGGCGACCCAGGCTCGAAAATACGATACCGACGACGTTCCCCCGCTACCGATCGAGCCGCTGGATGACATGATCGACGCGGTGACAACCGCGGCTCAACGCTGGCACGACCCGGCACCCGACGCAATGCGCCGGGTCGCCTTCGCACCGACGACGCCCACCTTCTCCCTGCCCGACAGCGCTTTGCGCGAGGTGCGCGCGGCAACCCGCCACCTGGGGCTGAGACTGCATTCGCACCTGTCGGAAAACATGGACTATGTCGAGTATACGATGGGCAAGTATGGAATGCGGCCGGTGCACTGGCTGGCCGAACAGGACTGGCTCGGCGAGGACGTCTGGTACGCGCATATGGTCGAAATCGACGATAGCGAGATCGCCGTACTTGCCGAAACCGGCACGGCGATGTCCCATTGTCCGCAGGCAAATGCACGCCTGGGATCCGGCGTGGCGCCGACCTCCGCATTGCACGCGGCTGGTGGCACTGTCTCGCTGGCCGTGGACGGGGCAGCCGCAAACGAAGCCGCGGATATGGGCACGACGCTCTATCTCGCCTTCGCCCTGCCCCGCGCCTCGGAAAAGGAGGCCGCGGCCAGCCGCGCCGAAACCGTGCTCAGCTGGGCCACGGCCGGCGGCGCAAGAGCGCTGGGATTCGATACGATCGGCACGATCGAAGTGGGCAAGAGCGCCGACCTTGCCATCTTTGAGTTGAACCGGCCGCGTTACTTCGGTCAACACGACCAGGCAATCAGTCCGATCATCTCGGCCGGAGACCTGTCCGTGCGTCATTCCTTCGTCCGCGGAAACACGATTGTCGAGAACGGCGAGTTACCCTGGCTTGACATGGAATGGCTGCGTGCCGAGGCGCTGCGCGTCGTCAACAAGCTCAAGGCGGCCGCCTGAAAAACCGGGGAAAGGGCAAGCCCTTTCCCCTCGCCACACGCGGTTGCGTCGAGATTTCCGTCAGACATTTTCCCATCTGCTGCCGAAACGCCCGAAGACGCCTGCGCATTCCGCCGGAGCAGCCAGGCCAACAAGACGGGGCTGACAAGTCGAGCGAGCTAGCTGGTGATCAAAAGGCCCTTTCGGGAGATCTGCACGGCACCAGCACCAACACCCGGGGCCTGAGGCCGCTCACCTGTCCAGCGATGCACCTTGCCGGTATCCAGATCGAAGAGATCCAGCACGCGTCCCACCGTGTGATCCACCATTTCGTCAAGACTTTCGGGACGCGCATAGAATGCCGGCACCGGCGGGTAGACAATAGCTCCCATCTCCGTAACGGAAACCATGTTGCGCAGATGCCCCAGATGTAACGGGGTCTCGCGCACCATCAATACCAGCTTGCGCCGTTCCTTGAGCACCACGTCCGCGGACCTCGCCAGGAGGCTCGTGGTGGTGCCGCAGGCGATTTCCGCCATGGTCTTCACCGAACAGGGCGCAATGACCATGCCCATCGTCCGGAAGGACCCGGAGGCACAGGCCGCGCCGATATCCTTGTTGGAATGTGTCACGTCGGCGATCTTTTCCAGATCGCGCGGACCGAAGGCGGTCTCATGCGCCATGGTGAGGCGGGCTGCGTTGGACATGACCAAATGGGTTTCAACACCCAGTTCGCGCAATGCCTCGAGCATCCGCTTGCCGTAGATGATCCCCGAAGCGCCGGAAATGCCGACGATCATTCGCCTGGGGTTCTGGTTGTCCATCTTGTACTCCTGTCCGGCTGCCGACCTTTCCTGTGACCCGTCCGGCCGCCTCATTGCGCTGCGAACGGCTCACACTGTTCCTGATGAACTCGCCTGGAGCTGCTGCAACAGGTCTTTGGCCCGTGCCTGCGCAGCTTCGGAAATCTGAGCCCTGATGCCGTGGAAGTCGGGGCCACGGGTCGCGTCGAGCCCCATGCGCGAGGTCGTGCCTATTCCGCTGGCCGACGGATCGAGCGCATTGCCGGGCAGGCCTTCAACAATCACCACGTCGCGATGCGGCTGGAAGTGAGCGGATACCGCCCAGAGCACTTCTTCGTCGCGCGTGATGTCCACATCGGCATCGACCACGATCACGTTCTTCAGGTACTGGTCCCAGCCCATCAGCCCGAGCATCACCTGCCGCGCTTCGCCCTCCCGGCTCTGGTTCATCGCGACATAGGCGTGAAAATGCGTGCCGGAGGAAGGGTAATGCACGGCCGTCACGGACGGGAAACGCGCCTTGAGCTTTTCCACCATCTCCGCCTCGCGGGGAATCCGGCCAAGGTTCAGATGCTCGGCGGAATTGCCGCCGGCGACGCTGACCAGGATCGGCTGTTTGCGGCGGAGGATCGCCTCGACGGTGAAGAGATTATTCGTCGAGCGATCCGAGGAATAACCGGTGAATTCACCGAACGGCCCCTCTTCGACAAAGGCTTCGTGGTCGATCACGCCCTCCAGGACGATTTCGGCCTGGGCCGGAACGCGGATGCCGTATTTGGGTGTCCTTACGACCTCGAGGGGCGCGCCCATAAGCCCGCCGGCAATGTCGCGCTCGTCTTCCTCAAAAGCCAACCGTGCCGAAGCTGCCAGCATGAACAGGGGATGGCCGCCGATCACCATGGCAACGGGCATCGGGCGGCCCTTCTCTTTCGACAGGTTCAGCAGCCGCCACAGGTGGCCGCGCGAATGCAGCGAGGTGGCGAGCTGGTTGCGCGAGCGGATCATCGCGCGGTGGTAGGAGAGGTTACCTATACCTGTATCCGGATGTTCGCCGATTATGATGCCCGAAGTGATGTATTTCTGGCGATCGGTCTCAAAGTGCTTGAGCATCGGCAGGGTGTTCAGGTCGACGTCCGCTCCCGCAACCACGTGCTGCATAACCGGCCCGGTGGCGACTTCCATCGGCGCCATCGCAGCCCGAGAGCGGGCCTGATAGGCTGCGTGCAGCCCGGCCTCGCCGGTTTCGAACAGGTGCGCGATCCGCCGGCGCGATCCGAACAGATTGCAGACCACCGGCGCATCGAGACCAGTCACGTTGTTGAGCTTTAGGACGGGCTGCCGCCCCTGCCCTGCCAGTGCCCAGATAAGCGCCGTTGCGTCCTGATCATCCGAAACCGGTGCGTCGATCTCGATGATGTCGTCGGGACAGGATGCGCGATAGGCGGCCAGGAAATGCCGGACATCCTGAGGGTGGAATTCGGCGGTCTTGCCCATGAACATTACTGAAGCCTCCAGTGAGACGGAAAGGAGGCGGTGGCGCGCTGCAAACGCCACCGCCCAAGGATCAGGCCGGTTCCAGATGTTTTCCGGTCACCCGGTCCACGCCGGCATAGGTGTCTTTCAACCTGGCCTCGGCATCCTTCAGATCGCGCGGCGGCGGGGTCGGGTCGATACCGACCAGCCGGGCGATGTTGTTGCCGAGATATCCTTCAAGGTCATCTTCGGAGAGGTTCATCCCGTGCGGCGGCTCATGACAGAGCACTTCGAGCTCCCGCAGCCACATGCCGGGATCGTTGGGCGGAGAATCCGTACCGAAGACGATTTTGTTCCTGGGGAGCTGCTGGGCGAATTCCACGATGCGCGATTGGAAGCACCAGCCGCTCTCGCAATAGACATTGGGCGTGTCCATCGCCATCCAGAACGCTTCGAAGCTGTAGTTGCCGCCGGTCTGGATACCGAAATGGCCGATGATGAAATTCACCATCGGGAATTCCCGGATGATCGGATAGAACATCGTCGGTATCGTGTAGGGCCCGTCACCGGTATGGATCAGCACAACGATGCCCAGTTCGGCACATTTCTTCATTGCCGGACGCAACCAGTCGAGCGCCCGGTCCGGACGGTAGCCGTGCATGTTGGCATGAAGTTTTATCATCTTGAAACCGTATTCCTTGTGATGGAATTCGATCTCGGCGGCGCCGTTTTCCGGTCCCCAACGCGGGTTGTAATTGAAGTTGCCGATGAAGCGGTCCGGGTATTTCTGGCAGAGCTCGGCGCAGTAGGCCATGTAGTCGCGAATGCCCTCGCGGCCCATGCGATTGCCGTCGCGATATCCGGTATTGCCAGGCGGCGGCTGTATGAAGCCCATGTCGATCCGGCGCGGCTTGCCGTTGATCATGTACGGTCCGTCCATCATTTTCAGCATTCGTTCGCCGGTGAAGGGCTCGCCGGTGTGGCGCCAGGCCTCGTCCACCAGGTTGGTGGGATGGAGATGGGTGTCGATAATCATCTGTCAGTCCTTTGCATACGTTCGATGGCGCTCTATTCGGCGGGCTCCAGGGCAACCCCGTTGCCACGCAAATAAGCCTCGGCCTCTGCGAGCGAACGTGGCGGCGGGGTCGGCTCGAGTCCGATCATTCGGGCGACATTGTTGCCGAGGTAGTCCTCGAGGGTTTCCTCATCGAGGTTCAGGCCCTGGGGCGGTTCGTGGCAAAGCACTTCAAGCAGGTTGATCCACATGCCCGGCTCGTTCGGCGGGGTGTCGGTTCCGAACAGGATCTTGTGCGGCGGCAACTCCTTCGCGAATTCCACGATCCTCGACTGAAGGCACCACCCGCTTTCGGCATAGACGTTGGGTTCATCCATCGCCATCTGGAACGGTTCGAACGTGTAGACGCCTCCGGTCTGCACGCCGAAATGCGCGAGGATGAAATTCACGGAGGGGAATTCACGGATGATCGGCACGAATTCGGTGGGGATCGAATAGGGCCCATCTCCGGTATGCAGCTTGACCATCACACCAAGATCGGCACACACGCGCATTGCCGGGCGCAACCAGTCCAGCGCCCGGTCCGGGCGATAGGCATGCATATTGGCCTGCAACTGCACCATCTTGAAATCGAACTCCTTGACATAGCGTTCGATTTCTTCCGCACCATTCTGGGTGCCATAGCGCGGGTTGTAGACGAAGCATCCGATGAACCGGTCCGGATGCTCGCAGACCATTTTTTCGGTATACGCCATGTATTCGCGGATGGCGTGCTTGCCTTCCTTTTCATGGATACCGTGGGTGTAGATCGTGTTGCCCTGCGGCGGCTGGATGAACGCCTTGTCAACACGGCGGGGCTTGCCGTTCACGTAGAAAGGGCCGTCCATCATCTTCAGCAGCCGCTCTCCGGTAAATGGCTTGCCGTCGTGGCGCCAGGCCAAGTCGACGAGATCCGTCGGATAGCAACTCAGGTCGATAATCATAGGGGGTCTCCTGTGATGTGGTGCCTGGCCGCAAGACACACATCCCCAGCGCCGCCGCGGGTGTTCGCTGACGGTTTCGGAACAGCAGCGCGGGGCGCCGTGCAACAGCTTCTGATCCGATTGGAAACTTTGGGGGGATGTGACATCGCAGCCTCACCTCTCAACGGGTTGGTGAGCAATTGGCTGCGCTTCTACTCTGCCATGACCCTAAATCACGGACTTAATATTGTCAACAATCTAATTCAAGTATCTACAATCAATGATCTTTTCATCAAAAAAAGGCCCGCATCCGGGAGACGCGGGCCAGTGACCTGCCTTACGATCAGAGGAGATGGGATCAGTCGATGAGGCAGGCGGAGAGTTTGGCGGCGAGTTCCTCACGGTCCAGGTCGCGGCCAATGAACACGATCTTCGAAAGTCTCTGTTCGGCTCGCCAGGGACTGTCCGGGCGCAGATCGAAAAGCTGGTGCACTGCCTGCAAGACGAAAAAGCGGTCTTCGCCGGCGATCGACAGAATGCCCTTCGTCCGAAAGATTGCCGCCCCCCGCTCCTCAAGATAGCCGGTCAGCATGGCCTGGAGTTTTTCCAGCACAAACGGCTGGCCGAAGGTGAAGCTCACCGAACTTACGGTTTCATCATGAAGGTGTCCGTGGTGATGGTGGTCATGGTGATCGTCACCATCCAGATCGATCTGAAGGATTTCTGCGCGTTCGCGAAGATAGGAGGGCTGGAAGCCGTTGATATTCAGGATCGAGCCGAGATCGACCACGCCGTATCGGGACCGCAGGATCGGCGCTGTCTGATTGAGATTGCGCAGCTCCGATTCAAGCTTGCTCAATCCCTCGTCACACGCCAGATCCACCTTGTTGACGATGATGCGATCGGCAGCAACGATCTGGTCGACCGCCTGATTATCGCGGCCGTCGAGCACCGGATCATAGAGGTGCTGGTCGATATGCTTGGCATCCACCAGCGTCACGATCGCGTCCAGATTGACCTCCTCGGCAACGCCGCGGTCGGCGAAGAACGCCGTCGCGACGGGTGTCGGATCGGCCAGACCCGAGGTCTCGACGATGATGTGGTCGAACTTGTCCTTTTGCTTCAGGAGTTTGTTCATGACGTCTATCAGGTCATTTCGCACATCGACGAAGCAGCAGATGCAGCCGTTCTGCATCTGGTAGATTTCCTCCTCGGAGGCCAGGACGAGATCGCTGTCCACATCGACTTCGCCGAACTCGTTTTCGATCACCGCAATGCGGTATCCGTGTTTTTCCGTGAGGATATAGTTCAGGAGCGTGGTTTTCCCTGAACCCAGGAAACCGGTCAGGATCGTAATCGGGATCTTGTTCTTTTCGATCTTATGGACCTGCATCACTGATCCTCCCTTTGTTTCAATGCGTTGAGTATGTCCTCAGGCGTTATCGGATAGTGGCGGAAGCGCACGCCGATGGCGTCGTGAATCGCATTGGCGATGGCCGGGCCGATCGCGATGATCGGATCTTCGCCGACACCCTTGGCCCCCCAGGGGCCCGAGGGATCGGGAGCGGCTTCCAGAATCACGGTGTCGATTTCAGGCATGTCCATCGACAGCGGCATCTTGTAGTCGACCAGGCCCGCGTTCAGGGAGCGTCCGTTTGTCGTATCGATGACGTAGTCTTCGGTCAGCGTGTGGCCGATCCCCTGTTGGATACCGCCCTCGATTTGGCCCTGTGCGGCTATCGGGTGGATCACCTTGCCGACGTCATGAACCGGCATGACACGATCGACCTGAACGAGGCCCGTGCCGGTATCGACGGTCACTTCAACGAAATGAGCGGCAAAGGAATAGGACTTCGTCGGCTCATAGGTTCCCTTGCCCAGAATATTCGCTGCAGGGATGCCCTTCGATGGCCCCATCGCCTCGGCCACTGTCATGGTCAGGCCCGGCTGTCCGGTCACGTGGATCACCCCGTCCACCAGCATGAGCTCCTCGACCGGCACATTGGCTTTGGCCGAGGCTCGTTCCAGAACGCCCGAATGCGCCTTGCCGGCGGCGATCCTGGCGGCGCTCCCGACCAGATAGGTGGTGTGCGACGCGAAGGCACCGATATCCCACGGCACGGCATCGGTATCGCCATGGACCACCGAAACGCTCTCAAAAAGCACACCCAGCTCTTCAGCAACGATCTGCGCCAGCGCCGTATGCGCGCCTGTGCCCAGCCCGGCCGCACCGGTCATCAGCGTTATCGAACCGTCCTCGTTCACCTTGACGACCGCGTTGCCCTGCTCCTTGATGCCCGGATATGCGGACGATCCATGCATCTCGCAGCCGACGCCCCAGCCCTTGCGAATGTGAGGACGGCTCGGATCCGGACGGCGGTCCAGGCTGCGCCGGGCCTTCCAGTCGAAACCGGCGATCCCGTGCTCGATACACGCCTCCAGTCCCCGGCCGACGATCGGATGGCCGGACGGCGCGATATCGCCTTCGCCGACGGCGTTCTTCCGCTTCAGGTCGGCCGGGTCGACCCCCAGCCGCTCGGCCGCTTCATCCATCTGAATGTCAAGCGCGTAGTAGGTCTGCACCACGCCATAGCCGCGGAACGCTCCGGCAATCGGTGTGTTCGTATAGACGCATCGTCCGTCGAGCCGAACATTCTCGCAGCGATACAGCGACGTGGCGGAGTTGGTGCCGACAATGGTCACGCCCGGTCCGTGCGATCCGTAGGCTCCCGAGTCGTAGACAATCTTCATGTCGCGCGCGGTGATGGTGCCGTCGTTGCGGAATCCCTGTTTCAGCCACAGCTTGAAAGGGTGCCGCGACCGGCCGGCGATGAAGGTTTCGCGCCGGGTGAATTCCATCCGAACCGGGCGGCGGGTCGCCTTGGCCAGAAGCGCACAGAGAAACTCATGCTGGAAGCAATCCTGCTTGGCGCCGAAACCTCCGCCCATATGGTCGACCAGTACCCGCACCTTGTTGACGGGCAGGCCCAACACCTCGGCCAGGATGCCACGAACCATGAAGGCGGTCTGGGTGGAGGTCCAGAAGGTCAACTTGTTTGACCCGTCCCAGTCGGCCAGGCAAACGTTGGGCTCCATATAGGCCGGAACCGGCCGGCCGCCGGAAAACTCGCCTTCGAGGACGAAATCGGCTTCCGCAAAGCCCTTCTCGACATCGCCGCGCTCGACCCTGACCGGTTCAAGCACCAGGTTGCCGCCCGGCCCGACATCGTGGATCAACGGCGCGCCGGGCCGTATCGCCTCCTCGGGCGTGAAGACGGCGGGCAGTTCCTCATAGTCCACTTCGATAAGATCGAGCGCTTCGTCGGCGATTTCTTCGCTTATGGCGGCAACCGCGGCGACGCCCTCGCCAATAAACCTCACCTTGTTGTCGAGGATGAACTGGTCCTTTGTGCAGGACGCCGAGCGCGGGTGCGGCGAGCCGTAATGCAGCACGCGCGGCACATCCTCGTGCGTCAGCACTGCCTTGACGCCGGGATATGCGAGCGCCTTGGAAACATCGATGCGCCTGATGCGCGCATGAGCCACATCGGCGCGCTTGATCTTGCCGTACAGCATGCCGACAGGTTTCAGATCGGACACATAGCTGCCTGCGCCGGTCACCTTTTCGATCACGTCTTCACGCTTGACGCTCTTGCCTATGATCCGAAACTCGTTCTTCAGATTGGGTGTGGGCATGTTCATAAGGTGACCTCCGTCTCGCGGGTCGTGCGCATCTCCTGCGCGGCGCTGCGGATCGCATCGAAAATCTTGGTGTAACCGGTGCAGCGGCAGATGTTGCCGCTCAAGCCGAACCTGATTTCCTCGTCGGTCGGATCCGGGTTCTCTTCCAGCAGTTGTCTGGCCATCATCAGAATGCCGGGCGTGCAGAAACCGCATTGGGAGGCGCCGTGCCGCATGAAGGCATCCTGCAGCGGATGCAAGGCTCCGCTGGCGCTCTGCAGCCCCTCGACCGTTTCCACCCGCTTGCCACTGGCTTCGACGGCCAGCATCAGGCATGCATTCACCGGCTGGCCGTCCACCAGAACGGTACAGGCTCCACAGTCGCCGACATCGCAGCCTTTCTTGGTGCCCGTCAGCCCTGCCTCTTCGCGAAGCGTGTCCAGAAGCGAGCGATGTTCCTCGACGATCACGTCATGGGAATCGCCGTTGATGATCAATTCGACAATCTGTTTCATGCGGTTGCCTCCAATGCTGTTCTGACGGCACGGCGGGTCAGCACGTTCACCATTTCGCGGCGGTAATCGGCGCTGGCGCGCACGTTGCTGATGGGGGTGCAGTCGTTCATGGCCTGAACGCCGGCACGATCAATGACGTCGTCATCAAGAAGAGACCCGTTGAGGATCGCTTCGGCTCCGGTTGCCCGCACAACGGTCGGGCCGACCGCACCAAGCGCAATACGGGCCTGGGAGCAGCGATTGCCTTCACGCACGAAGCTGACCGCAACTCCGACGGTCGCCAGTTCCATTGCCTTGCGGCGGCCATGCTTGATGTATGCGCGAACGCTGTTGGCTTCGGGCGCCGGCAGGATAATGCCGGTCGCGATTTCACCGCGCTTCAAGACCGTCCGGCCCGGACCGGTAAAGAATTCGCTCAATGGCATCCGGCGCATGCCTTGCGGCGTGTAGTAGTGAATGATCGCGCCGTCGGCGATCAACGGCGGGATGGTGTCGGCGGATGGAGAAGCCCGGCAGATATTCCCGACGACTGTTGCCCTGTTGCGCACCTGGATCGATCCCAGGGACCGCAGCGCTTCGGCGAAGTTCGGGTATGTTTGCTGTACGCCTGTCAGGGTTTCCAGCTGACGGGCCGTGACCAACGCGCCCAAGGTCAATCCCGTAGCCGGATCCCAGCTGATGTCACGGATACCGGGAATGGATTTGATATTGACCAGGTGTGAGACTTTCCGCAGTCTTTCGCGGATTTCCACCAGAAGGTCGGTGCCCCCGGCAAAAACATAAGCGTCATCCCCCAGCTCGACCAGAAGCTTCGAGGCTTCCTCGAGCGTGGAAGGTTCATGATAGGCAAAGCGTCGCATGATTGCTCCCTTGGCTTGCGCACATGGCGCGCGGTTGAAAACACGGCCGCTTATCCAAAGGGGGCTACGCCAGTAAGGTTATCGCATTCAGGGCGGCGGCGGAGAGCCTCCTGAAACTTCTGCGGATCTGATGTCCCGCAACATTTCCGCCTGCAACGCGTTCAACAACTCGGTGTTGTAATGCGCCGCCTCTTCGCCGTCTCCACGTGCCAGGGCACCGAGGGTCTTGATGTGCAGCGCGTGGCCGGAAAACTCGGATACCTTTCCATCACGGAACGGCAGCAACAGCGGTTGACAGTTAATCAGGTCGTCGAGAAACCTCGACATGTACTGGTTGCCGGCGTGATGGCCGAATTCCATGTGAAAGCTGCGCGAGAGATGGCGGGCGTCCTGGATCCGCCCTTCATCATAGGCCGCCCCTTCAGCACGAACGATGTCCTGCAAGGCAGCGGCAACGGTATCGTTGTAACGTTGGGCCAACTTTCCCAGCAGCGCCGTCTCGATCACAATCCGGGTTTCGAAGACCTGAACTGCCTCCTCTGTCGTCAACTGGGCGACCCGCGCTCCCTTGTTCCTGCTGATTTCCACCAGCCCTGCATTTTTCAGCCGCAGCAATCCGTTGCGAATCGCCTGCCTGTTGGCCCGCGCAACCTCCGCGAGTTCACGCTCGACCAGACGCTCGCCCGGCAGCAGCCGTTGAGCCTGAACGGCGTCCACCACGACGGCAAAGACGCGCTCTTCTGCCTCCGGCCCGCTTTTCAGCTCGGATCTGCGCGCAGGTGGTCTGCGAAATGGCGAGTATTTCACCGGAACCTCTTCGTTTCTTTCACATCACAATATGAGCGGAAGAGATTTTTGTCAACAATCAGTTCTTATTCCATGTTTATCAGTGCTTTGTCATATAACTTGCAACATGGCTGCGGATTTCATTCCCCTCTCTGAACACCTCTCACGAGAGCATTGCGGGAATCGCAGCGGCTCAGGTCAAGACCATCAGGTCTTTTGGAGCCGCTTGCTTGACGCGTGGGAGAAATGCTCGCCGAGCGGCGGGCATCTGGACTGAGCTGCACAAGCCAATGAAGATCCCTGCTGCGGACAAGGTGTTGCGCGTCGAGGACGTTCTCTCGGCTCAGGACAAAGCAGCCAGAGCCTCTGCGTGCAGGGCAGCGCTGGCCGCGGCGACAACCTGGCCCTCCGAATGCAGGCCCAGGGCCTCGCCTTTCCAGTCGCTGATCACGCCTCCCGCACCCTCGATCACCGGAACGAGGGCCATGTAATCGTAGGGATGCAGGTTCATTTCGAAAACCAGATCAACATGGCCCGAAGCCAGCAGGCCGTAGCCGTAGCAGTCGCCCCCGAAGCGGCGCATGGCGACTTTTCGCGAGAGCGCCTCGAACTGCGCGGTTCCCGCCGCGTCGAACGTGTCGGGCGTCGTGGTATAAAGGATCGCGTCGGCCAGCCGGGTCCGGCCGCTGGTGCGGCACAGCGCACCATTCAGTGTCGACGGTTTGCCGCGCAGCCCCATCCAGCGTTCGCCGGTCGGCGGTATCGAGATGATGCCGAGTTCCGGCGTCCCGTTGAAAAGGCAGGCAATCAGGGTGCCGAAGGTCGGCATCCCGGAAACGAAACTCTTTGTGCCGTCAATCGGGTCGAGCACCCAAACGTAGTCGGCATCCAGGCGGGCGTCCCCGTGCTCTTCGCCAAGGATCCCGTGGGTCGGGAAGCGTTGGGCGATGCTTTCACGCATGGCCGCCTCGATGGCGCGGTCGGCCTGCGTGACCGGGGAGAGATCGGGCTTTTGCTCCACGTCCAAGGGCTTGCGGAAGTAGGTCATCGCCATGGCGTCGGTGACGTCGGCAAGCCCGTCGGCAAAACGCGCCAGCATCTCCGTCTCGGGCGGCGTCGTGGAGCGCTGCATGGATTTTCCTTGTCTGCGGGGGTTGGCAGGCCGCGGCGGTCGGCCTGTAAAATTAACCGTAGACAAAATCCACAAAAGTGCAAGACTACACAAATATCCCCAAGTCCGTGAGCAGCGGGCGCGGCAATCAGAAGGGGTCTCGGGAGGACCCGCAGCGATCCGGGGCAGGCAATGGCTCAGGAACGCGTGGACTAACAAGGAGAGACGACAATGAGGACTTGGACCAAATTCACCGTGGCTTCGCTGGCCGCCCTCGGCATGGCGGCAAGCGCGTCGGCGGACGTGATCACCGTCTATACCGCGCTCGAGGAAGAAGAGATCGCGGGATATATCGAGGCAGCCCAGAAGGCGATGCCCGAAACCGAAATCAACGTACTGCGCCTGTCCACGGGCAAGCTGGGCGCGCGTCTTCTGGCAGAAGCGGGGAACCCGCAGGCCGACGTGATCTGGGGATGGGCCGTCAGTGCCATGATGGACCCCCAGATCCTCGAGATGCTGGAACCCTACGCGGCCAAGGGCGTCGATGTCCTGCCTGCCACCTTCCGCGGTGAAGACGGCAAGTGGTTCGCACCGATCGGCTACATGGGGGCATTCTGCGTGAACACGGCACGGCTTGAGGAAAAGGGCCTTCCGATGCCCAAGAGCTGGAAGGATCTCGAGAACCCGGACTTCAAGGGCGAAGTCCTGATGCCCGACCCGAATTCTTCCGGCACCGGATATCTGCACGTCAACGCGGTTCTGCAAACCATGGGCGAAGAGGCCGGCTGGGCGCAGCTCGAAGCCATCGATCCCAACATGGCGCAGTATACCTCGTCCGGATCCAAACCCTGCAAGTCCGCACGCGTCGGCGAATACACCGTTGGCATCTCCCTGGCATTTACCGCGATGCAGTCCATCGAGGAAGGCTATCCGCTGGCCATGGTCTTCCCCGAGGAAGGCGTGGGCTATGAACTGGAAGCCTCGGGCCTGATGACCAGCTCCGACAACAAGGAGGCGGCGAAGGCCTTCCTCGACTGGACGATGTCGGACGAGGCAATTGACCTGTACCAGCAGTACAAGGCGCTGATCACGGTTCCGGGTGTCGATGCCTCGCAAGCGGCCGAGGAAGCGGGCCTGCCGGCCGACATATCGACCGTCCTGGCGGATATAGACTTTGTGAAAGCAGCCAAGGACCAGACGGCTGTCAAGGAAACCTGGAAGGAAAAGCTGGGCCGCTGATCCCAGGGCGGCACGAGCTGCCACCAGCTGCGCGCGGGTCTTCGCTGGAGGCCCGCGCCACTTTGACAGGAGGCCTGACCCGCCGTGTATCTGACCGTCCGCAACGCCACCAAGACCTTCGGGTCCTTCACAGCGCTCGACAACGTCTCGATCGAGATCGACCAGGGCGAATTCGTCTGTCTGCTGGGTCCGTCCGGCTGCGGGAAGACGACGCTCCTGCGGCTGATCGCGGGGCTATCGGAGCTGAACGGCGGCGAGATCCTTCTGGAGGGTGCGGCGCTTTCGGACCTTCCCGCACGAAAGCGGGGCTTCGGGATCGTGTTCCAGTCCTACTCGCTCTTTCCCAACATGACAGTGGCCGAGAACATCGGCTACGGGCTGAAGATCCGTGGCACGCCGTGGGCCGAGATCTCACGGCGTGTGATGGAGCTTCTGGAGCTGGTGAAGTTGCCGCAGGTCGCCGACAACTTCCCTGGCCAGCTGTCCGGTGGACAGCAGCAGCGGATCGCGCTGGCCCGGGCGATCGCCGTCGATCCGCGTGTGTTGCTGCTGGACGAACCCCTTTCGGCGCTGGACGCAAAGGTCCGGGCCGAGCTTCGCAGCGAGATCCGCCATGTTCAGCGCTCGCTCGGCATTCCAACCCTGATGGTGACACACGACCAGGAAGAGGCACTGGCGCTGGCGGACAAGATCATCTGCATGAATCATGGCGTCGTGGTGCAGGCCGGGACGCCGGAAGATCTCTACCACCGTCCGGCGACGCGCTTCGTCGCGGACTTCATGGGGATCAGCAATCTCGTCCCCACCGACCCGATCCGCCGCGAATTCCCGGATCTGATGGCAAAGCGGCCAGAGGGGGCGGACGCGGGGCATGTTGCCTGCATTCGCCCGGAACAGATCGGCCTGACGCCGGCGCGGGACGGTAATGCCACCGTGCGCAGCATCAGTTTCCTCGGCAATCTGCGGCGACTTGAGGTGGACAGCGCGGTCGGCCCGCTGGTCGTCGAGACACACGGCCGCAATCCCTGTCGCGAGGGCGAGCGCGTGAACCTGAGCATTCCGCCGGACGCCTGTACCTGGGTGGCTGACGACCTGGCCCGCCAACCGGCCGGGACCGCGGCATGAGCGGTGTGGAGCCGATGACCACGTCTGCGCGCAGACAACCTGATGCGGACCGGTTGCTGACGCTTGTCTGCGTCGGGCTGCCGCTGCTTGGGCTCGTCCTCTTCTTCCTCTACCCGATGGTGATCGTGTTCCTGCGCTCCTTGACGGTTGACGACGGCTACGGGCTCGACAACTACACGCGGGTTCTGGGTTCGGCGGGATTCTGGCGCGCGACCGAACATTCCCTGATCATGGGCGGCGCCACCACGGCCCTCAGCGTCTTCCTGGGTTTCATCATCGCGCACGGGCTCTATCGCTGCGCTTTCCGGGGCAAGTGGCTGATCCGCAGTGTGATCGTCCTGCCGCTGCTCGCACCCTCCCTGGTGCAGGCGCTCGGGCTGATATTCCTTCTGGGGCGCAACGGCGTCATCAGCCGTGCCCTGGGTGTCGAGATCGAAATCTACGGCTTCTGGGGTTTGCTGATCGCCAACACTCTCTATGCTCTGCCGCAGGCGGTGATGATCATCGGTGCGGCGCTGGTCCTGCTGGACGCGCGCGTTTACGAAGCGGCGGAAGTCATGGGCGCCTCGCCGTCACGCCAGTTTCGCGACCTGACCCTTCCCGCCGCGCGCTTCGGGATCCTGAACGCGGCCTTCGTCTGCTTCACAATCACGATCACCGATTTCGGCAACGCCGCGGTGATCGGCGGGGACTACTCGGTCCTAGCGACCGAAATCTACTCCCAGGTAGTCGGTCAGCGGAACTTCAACATGGGCGCAGTGGTCGGCATCATGCTGTTGCTGCCGACCGTGGTTTCCTACGCCATCGAGCGCCAGGCGATGAAACGGCAACAGATCGGACAGCCGGCCGGTCAGGTGCCATATCGGCCGTCCTTTGCACCAGTGCGCGACCTGATCATGGCGTCCCTGTCGCTGCTGATCTGCGCGGGTATCGTCGCGGTTATCGGCATCGTCGTCTATGCAAGCTTCGTCACCCTCTGGCCTTACAACATGACGCTGTCGTTCAAACACTACGACATCACGCTGGCCGGTGGCTATTCCTCGCTCTGGATGACCATCGTGATATCGCTCATGGCGGCGTCGGGAGGCACTCTGGCCGTCTTCCTCCTGTGCCTGGGGCTCCGCCGGCTTCCGCGCAGTGCCGCCCAGCCCATCCAGATGCTGGCCGCCATGCCGGCCGCCGTGCCCGGGATGGTGCTGGGGCTCGCCTATATCCTGACTTTCAATTCAACGGCGACACCGCTCTACCTTCTCTATGGCACGGCCGCCCTCATCGCGATCGTCAACTTCTACCACTATCACACGCAGAGCTTTCTGACGGTGATGACCGGCTTTCGCCAGTTGCCCCAGGCGCTCGAAGAAGCGGCGGCCAGCCTTGGCGCAGGCCTGGCCCGGACAGCCGTCGATATCGTCGCGCCCTTCATCGCGCCCATGCTCGTCTCGGTTTTCTTCTTCCTCTTCATGCGGTCCATGGTGACGCTGTCGGCGGTCGTCTTCCTCACCACCCCGGACTTGAGCGTCGCGGCAGTCACCATCATGCGGCTGGACGATGCCGGTCTGACCTCCCAGGCGGCGGCCTTTTCCACCTGCGTGATGGCGGTCGTCAGCCTGGCCCTGCTGAGCATGAAGGGAACGCTGGCATTGATGGGACGACGCAACCGGATCAAGGAGCCTGCCTGATGTGGGCAAAGGAACGTCACCGGCTCATCCTGTCCATGCTGAGCGCGAACCAGCAGGTGAGCGCCAACGACCTGGCGCAGATGCTGAACGTCTCTCGCGAGACGGTGCGCCGCGACCTGCTGGACCTCGAGGAGGCAGGACAGGTCAGCCGCGTGCATGGCGGTGCGGTTCTGCCCGAACCGCGTTCGGAGGAGCCTTTCCGCCAGCGGATGACGACGCAGATCTCGCGCCAAGTCCGAGATTGCCCGCAAGGCCGCCGGGCTGATCCAGCCCGGGCAGACGATCCTGGTGGATGCCGGCACCACCACGGCCATATTTGCACGGGAGCTGGTCAAACTGTCGGGCCTGTCAGTGATCACCAACTCCCTGGATATCGCGAGCACGCTTCAAGGGGCCGGCAAGGATGTCCTGCTGCTCGGCGGCCGGATGGCCGCCGACGTCCCGGCGACGGTGGGGGAACTCACCCTGTCCGAGATCCGCCGTTTCCGTGTCGACCTTTGCTTCTCCGCCCCGGTAGCGGTGCATCCGACCAAGGGCGCGTTCTTCTACGACCTGCAGGAAGCCGAGATCGCCATCGCCATGGCGGCTCAGGCACCGCAGACGGTGATCCTGGCCGACCAGAGCAAGCTTGGCAAAACCAGCCGGGTTCAGTCCTGGGAGGCAGGAGAGATCGGCACGCTGGTGACAAACAAGGCGGCGGCAGCAGAGCAGATAGCGGCCTTCCGTCAAACCGGTGTGGATGTCGTGACCTGAGAACCGGAAGACGCTCGACAAGCGGGGCCAATTGGCAATGCAAAGTTTTCGGTACGCGCGCCTGGTTCGGCAATCTGGTGCGGCCATTCAATGCTGTCTTTGCTCGGGCGTCGTGGGCGGAGCGGCCCCTTGCGATGGAAGGCGAGGACCTATGGACCACGAAAGGGGCGAACGGAGTAGGACACCTTGCTCTGCACCCCATCACCAACCCATTGTGGTGGATGCTCACGTTGACCAAGTCCCCATTTGAGCCAGGCATTCACCCACAGCCAACACCTAACCTGCTCCCGGCACAGTAAAAACAAAAAGTACAAGGAAAACGAGCGGAGCAAGTGATGGACGAACCTTATATGTAGTCACCGAGTTCAACCGCTTTGAGGAAATCCTGCCAATTCCCGAAGATGCGGATATCATCTTCTCCGCCAATATCGGGAGCGGATACAAACGAAATCTCACCATCTTCCACCAAAAATCCGAATTGCGTCCCTCCACCGTCTGACGCAAAAAAATGGTACTTTTCAGGGTATGCTACGAGATTTGGCTCTCTTAAGTTCGATACTTCTTGTTGTGTCCAGACAGCAAGGTATCCTTCGCCCAACCAACCTTCAGCACTAGAATAGCGCCGATAAAATTGGTTAAGTTCAAAGTCTTTCCCAAGTTCTGGCCAAATATCTGACACCTCTCCGGCGTTCTCAACAGGACGTTTCTTGCGAATAACGTCGAAACCAATCATCGCTTCAAATCCCTTTGCAAACGGTTCCACCAAGGTGTCACCTCGGACCGATGGGTTCCGCAAGGTAAATACACATTATTTGCAGGATCAGTTGGGCTGCCTCCGCATTTAACGGGCACAATCCCATGGATTTCATGGCGTTCTGGTACAACATCTTGGCGTCGTATCATCGGCTAATCCTAGTAATCCCGGAATTGCCGTCAGTACCATCCGTTCTTGCGCGTTACACCATGTCCCGCCTCGTCAGAAATTCACGGCCAGATCAGCCTGTCCGTCCTGTGACCTGACGGCCTCCGCCCGGAACACAGATCCCACGCCGATCAGAACCGGATTGTCAAACCCCAATTGCGCGACACCTGATCCAAGCTCCCCCAGCGTGCCCGTCCAGCGCCGCTCACGCTCACGCGAGATGGCGGAGACGGCGACGGCCGGGGTGTGCGGCGATAAGCCCTCGCCGATCAGCCGGGCGCTGATTTTCGCCGCCATGCGGGCGCCCATGTAAAAGACGGTGGTGGTCGCGGCATCGGTCAATCCGCGCCAGTCGACCGATTGAGGCAGATCGCCATGGCGGGAATGGCCGGTGACGAAGCGGACGGACTGGGCGTGGTCCCGGTGGGTCAGGGAGATGCCGAGGCGCGCCGCCATTGCGGACGCTGCGGTGATGCCCGGGACGACCGTTGACGGAATGCCTTCGGCGGCCAGCCGGTCGAGCTCCTCGCCGCCCCTGCCGAAGATCATCGGATCCCCGGATTTCAGCCGCACCACATGCCTGCCCTGGCGTGCCAGGGAAACCATCATGGAATTGATGTCTTCCTGCCGGCAGCTTTCCCGGCCACCGCGCTTGCCGACCAGCATGCGCTTTGCCTCCCGGCGGGCAAGCTCCAGGACGGCATCGTCGACCAGATCATCGAACAGGATCACATCCGCGGACTGCAGCGCGCGAACAGCCTTCAGTGTCAGATATTCGGCATCCCCCGGGCCCGCCCCGACCAGCGTGACCCGGCCGGTCGCCGATATTTTCGCATCGCTCACGAGCGCAGTGCCGAGCCGGTCCGCCTGCTCCTGCGGTGCCTTTTTGCCCGAGAAAGCAAGATCCGAAAACTGCTCCCAGAAACGGCGGCGCTCCTGACCCGCCTCCAGAAATGCAAGCGCCTTGCCGCGCAGCTTTCCGGCGAGTGCCGCCCAACCCTGCAGGCTTTCCGGCAACAGGGTTTCGATGCGCCTGCGGATCGCCTGACCGAGAATGGGTGCAACACCGGCGGTCGAGATACCGATCACCACCGGCGAGCGGTTGACGATGGAGCCGAACTGGAAGTCGCAATAAGGCGGGTTGTCGATGACATTCACCGGAACGCCGGCCGCGCGGGCGGCCGAAACAAAGGCGGCGGCTTCCTCGTCTCCGTCTGCATCGGCAATCGCGAGCGCCGCTTCGTGAAAACTCTCCGCCGACCATGCTCTTTCATGATGGACGAACCCGCCCTTGATACTGCCTGCCTTCAGCAAATCATCAAAAGCCGGTTCCAGCTCTTTTGCATAGACGTGAACCTCGGCCCCTGCGGCTGCCAGAAGCTCGGCCTTCCAGGCGGCCGCTTCCGTGCCGCCGGCCAGGATCACCCTGCGGCCTTCCAGCGGGAAGAACAGCGGCAGGCTTGCCAGCGCGCCGACACGTGCCGCACGGCGGCTTTCAGGCTCAACCGGCTTGCGCGATATCGCTGTCATGGAGGCTTTCCTTTGCAAACTCGTCAAGAAGCGTCTGGATTTCCGACCGGCAGGAGCCGCAATTGGTGCCGGCCCCGAGCCGTTCGCCGACTGCCCCGACGCTGTCCGCGCCGGCGCTTGCGGCCTCGGCAATCTGATTGCAGCCGATCTGGAAGCAGGAGCAGACGATGGCTCCGGGATCGGGCCGGTCCGCCGGGGCGCGCCCGGCGAGGATCCGGGTCCTCTGGTCCTTCGGCAAGGGCTCGCCGGCCAGGAGGCCGCAGGCCCATTGCCGCGAGACCTCAACCGACGTCAGCGAGAAGAAGAACGCCCCCTGAAGGATATCCTTCTCCCACCAGGCCTGACGGCTCCACCCGGCGGTGACATCCTCGATCCGCAGGAAATCGTCGCCGGACGCCCCGAGCGACGAGGCAATTTCCTTGAAATCGGCCTCGGTCCGCCCGGCAAACTCCAGCCGGTAGCCGCCTTCGATCGGGGCAATTGCCCAGTAATCCGCCGGAATATGCGCCGGCCGCGATCGGAGCACCGCAAAACCGAACCAGGCCATCTTCAGTTTCGACACCGCGACAGGTGTGAATTTCAATCCCGGCTGACCGGAATGCGGATCCGTGTCGGGCGCGACGACCGCGTCAATGCGGGCACAGGACGCGAACCGGTCCGTCCAGTGCATAGGCACATAGACTTCCCCCTCGCGCACCCGCTCGGTGATGAGCGCGCGCACATCGACCGAACCGAACGGGCTTTTCACACGCATCAGGTCGGCTGGCTGTATGTCCAGCCGCGCCGCGTCCCGCGGATGGATCTCGGCGAAGGGCTCGGCGATGTGGGATGTCAGCCGAGGGGTCTTGCCGGTTCGGGTCATGGTGTGCCACTGGTCGCGCACCCGGCCGGTGTTCAGCACGAAAGGATAAGCCCGCTCTCTCTTGCGCGGTGGCTGACAGGCAACCGGAACGAACCGCCCCTTCCGGCCTTCCGTAAAAAAGCCGCCCTCTGCGAAGAACCTGGTTTCCGCCGCTGATCCGTCGACCGCCTGGGGCCACTGGAAAGGCGGAAACGTGTCATAGGTCGTGTCAGAGGCATCCCCGTAGGCACCGATATCAAAATCGCGCGTGCCGCCATTCCTGTAGCCGGAAAGCGCGGCGTGCTCGCGGAAGATCGCCGCCGGGGTCTGATAGGCAAATGCTTCGCCATGGCCCATCTTCCGGGCAACTTCCGCCATCTGCCACCAGTCGGGACGCACATCCCTCGGCAGGTCCAGAAACCGCCTCTGTCGGGAAATCCGGCGTTCGGAATTGGTCACCGTGCCGTCCTTCTCGCCCCAGGCGGCCGCCGGCAACAGCACATCGGCATAGGGCACCGTGTCCGCGCTTCGCGTGACGTCCGAGACCACGACGAACGGACACGCCCGCAACGCCTCGGCCACGCCGTCCGCATCCGGCAGGCTGTCCACCGGGCTTGTGGCCATGATCCACAGAGCCTTGATCCTGCCGGACCTGACGGCCTGAAAAAGCTCGACGGCTTTCAGCCCCTGCTTGTCGGCAACGACCGGGCTCTTCCAGAATTCCCGGACGAGTTGGCGGTGATGGGGATCTTCCAGCGCCATGTGACCGGCGAGCATATTGGCAAGGCCGCCCACTTCCCGGCCGCCCATGGCATTCGGCTGGCCGGTGACCGAGAACGGCCCCATGCCCGGCCTGCCGATCCGGCCGGTTGCCAGATGGGTGTTGATGATTGCGTTGACCTTGTCAGTGCCCACCACAGACTGATTGACGCCCTGGCTGTAGACGGTCACCGTCTTTTCCGTGCGGGCCACCATCTTGTAGAACAGCGCGATATCCTGCCGGGAAAGGCCGGTCTTTTCCGCAATCTCACCGATTGCACATGGTCCGGCAGCTTCAACCGCCTTGTCAAATCCTTCCGTGAACCGGTTGATGTAATTGCGATCAAGGGCAGCCGCCTCGGCAAGAAACGCCAGAAGGCCGTTGAACAGGGCGACATCGCTGTCCGGCTTGAGGGCAAGGTGCAGGTCGGCGATCGAACAGGTTGCCGTCCGGCGCGGGTCGACGACCACCACCCGCATCGCCGGATTGGCCGCCTTGGCCGCTTCCAGGCGCTGAAACAGCACCGGATGGCACCAGGCAAGATTGGAGCCCACCAGAACCACCAGATCCGCAAGCTCCAGATCTTCATAGGTTCCCGGAACCGTATCGGCCCCGAAGGCGCGCCGGTGGCCGGCAACGGAAGAAGCCATGCACAGGCGCGAGTTGGTGTCGATATTCGCCGAGCCGATGAAGCCCTTCATCAGCTTGTTGGCAACGTAATAGTCCTCGGTCAGGATCTGCCCGGACACATAGAACGCAACGCTGTCGGGACCGTTCTCCCGGATCGCCTGCGTGAACCGATACGCCACAAGGTCGAGCGCGCTCTCCCAGTCGCTCCGCTTGCCGGAGACTTCCGGATAAAGCAGCCTGTCGTCGAGCGACAGCGTTTCCCCGAGGGCCGAACCCTTGGAACACAGCCGGCCGAAATTGGACGGGTGTTCCGGGTCGCCTGCAACGGTCACCGTCCCGTCTTCGTGCCGGGTGGCGAGCACACCGCAGCCGACGCCGCAATAGGGGCATGTCGTCCGGGTGGTCTTCTGGCTGGTCTCTTCTGTCATGCCGTCCTTTCCGGGCACCGGAGTTACCACGCGTTGTAGGCGAGATACTTGCCGGACATTTCGATCTTCACCCGGTCGCCCTTGGGATTTTCCACACGGGTCACCGACATGTCGAAATCGATGGCGGACATGATGCCGTCCCCGAACTTCTCGTGGATCAGCGCCTTGATGGTCGGGCCGTAGACGCCGACGATCTCGTAAAGACGGTAGATGCACGGATCCGTCGGGACGGCCTGCTCCCAGATCTTCGTCGGGCTCTCCTGCAGGATGAGGGCGGCCTCCTGGGGCAGTCCCAGAACCTCCGTCATCGCCCGCGCCTTTTCTTCCGGCATGGCATTCATGCCCATGGCGGCCGAATGGGTCCAGACGGGCGACATGCCGACCGTCTCGGCGATGCCTTCCCAGGTCAGGCCCGCCTGGCGCTTTGCCGACAGGATCATTCCGGTAACGTCTTCACGGGTGAGCGCAGTCATGATTGTCTCCTAGGAATTGCCAAAGAGTTGGTAGAAAAGAACGGCGCACAGCACCGCAAGAACGGCGGAGACCAGTTGCCAGAAGCGCACCGGATCCCTTTCGGCCAGGGGCACGAACTGGCCGGTGGTGAATGCCGCATTGGGCCGGCGCAGATCTTCAAGGAATTCGCTCAGCACCTCGTAGCGCCTGCCCGGCACCGGATGAACCGCCCGGCAAAGGGCGCCATCCACCCAATCGGGAACCCGTTCGGTCATCGAGGAAGCGCTGCGGAAGCGAAGTGCCGCCTGGGCCTTTTCGCTGGTCGCCCTGGCGACCGCCGCGCCATAGGGCAAGCGCCCGGTCAGCATCTCGTAGGCGATCACGCCGAGTGAAAAGAGATCGCTCCGCTCCGTTCCCAGATATCCGAGGAACACTTCCGGAGCCGTATACTGATGGGTCCCGAGGATCTCCGCCTTGTCGAGCGCCGGCGCCGCTTCTATCACGCCGGCAATTCGAACCGAGCCGAAATCGATGATCTTCACCGTCCCGGTCTTGTCGATCATGATGTTCTCGGGTCTGAGATCCTGGTGGACCATTTCCTTGCGATGAAACGCGCGTAGTCCCCTGGCAATCTGTTCCAGGAGACCACGCACCGTCTCCAGGTCCGGGTGGGGATTGTCCGTCATCCACTGCCGGAGGGTCTGGCCCTCGACATATTCGGTCGCGACGAAAAGGGTTTCGCGCTCCTGCGGATAGGGTGCAGCCTTGAGGACATGCGGCGACGAAATCCGGCGCGCGATCCATTCCTCCAGGGCGAAACGGCGCAGATAATCATTCTCGCCGCGCAGATCCACGGACGGGAATTTCAGCACCACCGGATCACCGGTTGCCTCGTCTTCGGCAAGATAGATGTGACTGCGGCTGCTGGAATGCAGGTTCCGGCAAAGCCGATAGCCCTCGAAGTGGCCCGGAACACGCGGCAGTGGTGCCGGCGGCAGCGTCTCCCCACCTGCCAGGAAATCGGGTGCGTCCGCCTCCGGTAGCCGGGTTACCCGTGCGATCTGGATGGTGAGGTTATCCGTACTGCCCGCTTCGAGCGCCAGCTCAACCGCGGCTTTGGCCGCGGCATCCAGATCGTCGGCGCCGGCAATCCGGGCGGCAAGCTCCTTCGGCGGCAGGAATTCATGAACCCCGTCCGTCGTCAGCACGAATATATCGCCCGCCTTTAAATCGAGCGCGAGATAATCGAGATCGATGGACTGAGCCAGCCCGAGGCCCCGGGCCAGATAGCTTTCTTCCGGCGAAACACGGACCCGGTGGTCTTCCGTCAGCTGTTCCAGGCTTTGCCCGGAGAGCCGCCAGATGCGGCTGTCGCCCGCATGGAAGAGATGCGCCCGGCGGCCCTTCAGGACCAGCGCGGAAAAGGTGCAGACATGGCCGAGGTCGCGGGAGCTTGCCTGCCTCGTCTGGCCGAAGAGCCAGGAATTCGTCGCCGAAATCACCCGGCTGCCGGCGGTCTTTACCGACCAGGCCTCGGACGTGCAGTAATAGTCGGACAGGAAGGATTTGACGGCCGTCTCGGCCGCGATCCGGGCATCCGGACTGGAAGAAATGCCGTCGGCAATCGCAAGCGCTACTCCCTTGTGCACCAGCACCTGGCCCACCGGCACCAAGGCACCGTGGAAGTCCTGGTTCTCCTGCTTCCGCCCGGCAGCGGAATACTGGCCGGTTTCAATGCCCAGGGCGTTTTTGGAGATTGCATCAGCACGGGTGGTTTTCCTCCGCAGGACAAGTCCCGCCGCCAAAGCAGGTTGAGCCGTGGCGGCGGGACGCGGGCTTATTCGGCCGGTGCGGCAGCCGGTGCCTTTTCATAGCCGGCATTGCGCTTCGGAGAGGTCTTGTAGTGAGTGGCGTAGATCATCGCGCCCACGAAGGTGAGCCCCCCGACAAGGTTGCCGATGACGGTCGGCAGTTCGTTCCACAAGATGTAGTCCATCCAGGTGAACTGGCCGCCGAGCATCAGGCCGGACGGGAACAGGAACATGTTGACGATGGAGTGTTCGAAACCGAGGTAGAAAAACACCAGGATCGGCATCCACATGGCAATGACCTTGCCGGAAACGGAGGTGGACATCATGGCGGCAACAACACCGGTGGACACCATCCAGTTGCACATCACCGCACGGACGAACAGCGTCAGCATGCCGGCCGCACCGGCGGCCTGATATCCGACCGTTCGGCTTTCGCCGATCACGCCGATTTTCTGGCCGACCGCATTGGGTTCGGTCGAGAAGCCTGTGGTGAAGATGATCGCCATGAATACCGCCACGGTCATCGCGCCGGCGAAGTTGCCGACGAAGACCAGGCCCCAGTTGCGCAGCACGCCGCCGACCGTTACGCCAGGGCGCTTGTCGAGCAGCGCCAGCGGGCACAGGGTGAAGACGCCCGTCAGAAGGTCGAAGCCCAGCAGGTAAAGCATGCAGAACCCGACCGGGAAGAGCAGCGCGCCGACCAGGAAGTCACCGGTATTGACGGCAACCGTCACAGCAAAGGCCGCCGCAAGCGCCAGGATGGCTCCGGCCATATAGGCGCGGATGAGCGTATCCTTGGTGGACATGAAAATCTTGGACTCGCCCGCGTCGATCATCTTTGTGGCGAATTCCTGGGGATTTACGTAAGACATTCGGATTCCTTTCGCAGTTGCTCCGGCAGGTCAGACAGCTTCATGTGAGAACGAGAGGTCGATGAAGATCCGGCCCTCTTCAAGCCGGACCGGAAAGGCCAGTGTCCGGCCTTCGTCGGCGCCCTGGGCGGTGCCGGTTTCCAGGGAAATTACCCAATTGTGCAACGGGCAGGTCACGCAGCCGTCATGCACGATCCCCTGGCTGAGAGGCCCGTTCCTGTGCGGGCACCTGTCTTCCAGCGCGTAGACGTCATCGGTGACGGTGCGGAACACCGCTATCGTCATCTCTCCGTTCTTCACGCAGCGCGCGCCCGCCCGGGGAATGTCGTCCAGGGATCCGATGTGGATCCAGTTGCGGATATCGGCGGTCATTCGGCAGCCTCCTTGGAAATAACGGCCATCGGGTTGAACTCGTGTTTGTCCTTGCCGGAGACGCGTTCCGACCACGGGTCGACCTGGGCAAATTTCTGGGAGAAGACGAAGCGGTCGCGGTAGGCCTTGCGCTTGTCCGCGTCCTCCATGATCTGGCGGCGGATCTCGTCGTAGCCGATGCGCCTGGCCCACTTGTAGATGCGCTCCAGGTAGTGGCCCTGCTCGCGATACATCTGAACCAGCGCCGCGATGTGCTCGAGCACGTCTTCTTCGGTCTTGACGTTGCCGAGGATTTCCGTGCCCTTGATGTCGAGGCCCGCGGCACCTGCGAAATGGATCTCGTATCCGCTGTCGACGCAGATGATGCCGACATCCTTGCAGGTGGCTTCGGCGCAGTTTCTCGGACAACCGGAAACGGCCATCTTCACCTTCGCCGGGGTCCAGGAGCCCCACATGAATTTCTCGATCCTGACGCCGAGGCCAGTGGAATCCTGCGTCCCGAAGCGGCACCACTGGGATCCGACGCAGGTCTTCACGGTGCGAAGGCCCTTTGCGTAAGCGTGACCGGAAACGAACCCGGCCTTGCCGAGGTCGTCCCAGATTGCCGGCAGGTCTTCCTTGCTGATGCCCAGCATGTCGATACGCTGACCGCCGGTGACCTTCACCATCGGGATATTGAACTTGTCCACCGCGTCGGCGATGGCCCTGAGTTCCGTGGAGGACGTAAGGCCGCCCCACATGCGCGGCACGACCGAATAGGTGCCGTCCTTCTGGATGTTGGCGTGGACGCGTTCGTTGATGAAGCGGGACTGATAGTCGTCCGCATATTCGTCCGGCCAGTCGGAGACGAGATAGTAGTTCAGCGCCGGCCGGCACTTTGCGCAGCCGCCGGAGGATTGCCACTCCAGTTCCTGCATGACGGCCGGGATGCTCTTCAGCTCCTTGGACTTGATCAGGCGGCGGACTTCGTCATGTCCGAGAGGCGTACAGCCGCACATCGGCGTAACCGCTGCCGGATTGTAGCTTTCACCGAGCGTGACCTGCAAAAGCTGTTCGACGAGCCCGGTGCAGGTGCCGCAGGAAGCGGACGCCTTGGTGTGCGCGCGCACGCCGTCGACATTGGTCAGGCCCTTTTCCGAGATGGCGGAGACGATCGTCCCCTTGCAAATGCCGTTACAGCCGCAGATCTCCGCATCATCCGGCAAGGCTGCAACGGCCGCCGTAGGGTCCAGGGGGCGCCCCCTGATACGCCTGGCCGAAAATGAGCGTTTCACGCATCTCGGAGACATCGGTCCCCTTCTTCAGCATGTCGAAGAACCAGCCGCCGTCGGACGTCTCGCCGTAAAGAACGGCGCCGAGAATGCGGTTTTCCTTCAGGACCAGACGCTTGTAGACGCCGGCGGTAGCATCGCGCAGCACGATCTCGTCGCGGTCCTCGCCGTCGGCAAAGTCACCGGCCGAATAAAGCGTCACGCCCGTGACCTTGAGTTGCGTGGCGGTTTCCACCGGGCGGAAGGCCGCCTCCTTGCCGACAAGCGTGGCCGCCGCCACCTTCGCCATGTCATAGAGGGGCGCGACGAGGCCGTAACAGGTTTTCTGGTGTTCGACACACTCGCCGACTGCCAGGATGTCGGGATCGGAGGAGCGCATCTGATCGTCGACGACGATGCCCCGTTCCACATGAATGCCGGCGTCGGTGGCGATGCGGACTTCGGGCCGGATGCCGACCGCCATGACCACAAGGTCGGCGGGATAGACGGTGCCGTCGTCCAGCAGAACCGCCTCGGCCTTGTCCTCGCCGAGGATCGCCTTGGTTTGAGCCTGGCAGTGGATCTTGATGCCCCGGCCTTCCAGATCCTTTTGCAGGAGGAAACCGGCGGCCGGATCGAGCTGGCGCTCCATCAGGTGTCCCATCAGGTGAAGCACCACGACTTCCATGCCGCGCAGCCGGAGAGCCGCAGCGGCCTCGAGCCCAAGCAGGCCACCGCCAATCACGACCGCCTTGGCGTCGGGCTTGCCTGCCGCGGCAACCATTGCGTCCACGTCGTCAAGATCGCGGAATGCGCGAACGCCCGGCAGATCCTTCCCGGCAATCGGAATGATGAACGGCGCCGACCCGGTCGCCACGACGAGCTTGTCGTAGGAGATTTCACCCTGCGCCGTAACCACGGTTTTCTTCTCGCGGTTGATGCCGGTGACAGTCTCGCCAAATCGGCAATTGACGTCGTAGCCGGCGTACCAGTCGGCGTCATGCGTAACGATCTGGTCGAATGTCTTTTCCCCCGCCAGCACGGGCGACAGCATGATGCGGTTGTAGTTTCCGCGGGGCTCTGCTCCGAAAAGCGTGACGTCATAGGCGCCGGGGAAGTTCTCGAAGAGGTGCTCCAGCATGCGGCCCGAAGCCATTCCCGCACCAACGACGACAAGTTTCTGTTTGCTCATTTTGTTTTCTCCCTCCTGATGCGCAGCGCTTATTCGGCAGCCTCGACGGCCGCCTTCTGGCGGGCCAGTCGAGCGGCTCGCTTCTGCTGGATGGATTGAAGTTGTTCCTGAGTGGGGTTCGCGCCGCCCTCATAGGCCTCCAGGAAGTCCAGAAGCTCTTCGCGGTAGGCGTAGTAATCCGGGTGAGCGAGAAGCTCCTTGCGCGAGCGCGGACGCGGCAGGTCCACTTCCATGATGTTGCCGATACGGGCATTCGGGCCGTTGGACATCATCACCACGCGGTCGGCGAGGAGGATGGCTTCATCGACGTCATGCGTGACGCAGACGGCCGTCACCTGGGTACGCTTCCAGACATCCATCAGGACGTCCTGCAGCTCCCAGCGCGTAAGGCTGTCCAGCATGCCGAAGGGCTCATCGAGCAGCAGCAGCTTCGGTGACAGCGCAAAGGCGCGGGCAATGCCGACGCGCTGCTTCATGCCGTTGGAGAGGTCTGCGGCTGCCTTGTGCATGGCATCGGCAAGGCCGACCTTGGCAAGGTAATATTCGATCACGTCGCGCTTTTCGGCCCTGGACGCATCCGGATAGACCTTGTCGACACCGAGTTCGACGTTCTCCCATGCGCTCAGCCACGGCATCAGGCTCGGCGCCTGGAACACGACAGCCCGATCAGGGCCTGCCTGCGTGACATGCGTGCCGTCCAGGACGATCGCGCCTTCCGTGATCTTGTTGAGGCCGGCAACCATGGAAAGGACCGTGGACTTGCCGCAGCCCGAGTGGCCGATCAGGGTGATGAACTCGCCCTTTTTCATCTTCAGGTCGAAGCCGTCGACAACGGTCAGCGGCCCCTTGGGCGTGGGGTAGACTTTCTTGAGCTGGGAAAACTCCAGATAGCGGTCCTGGGTTACGGCCTCCGACGCCCGCTCATAGGCGGCCGGCAGCTTGTCGCCGGCCCTGGGCCGCTGGGTGATCGGGACGATGTTCGGCAGAATGATGTCGCGTTCGAGGTCGGCACCGCGTTCGGAACCGGCCTCGATCAGATATTCGGTAACTTCCGCGCGCAGCCGGATGAAATCGTCATCGTGGTTGAGCTCGCCCCGGTCGCGCGGGCGCTTGAACGGCACTTTGAATTCAGGCCCGAGCGTGGCCGGTGTGCCGGGCTTCAGCGGGATGATCCGGTCCGCCAGCAGAATGGCCTCGTCCACATCGTTGGTGATGAGGATGATGGTCTTCTTTTCCTCTTCGCAGATCGCGGCGAACTCGTCCTGCAGCTTGGCGCGGGTGAGCGCGTCGAGCGCGGATAGCGGCTCGTCGAGAAGGAGGATCTCCGGCTGCATGGCGAGCGCCCGGGCAACGGCCACCCGCTGGCGCATGCCGCCGGAAAGCTCCGCCGGCTTGCGGTCCCTGGCATGGGCCAGTCCCACCATCTGGATATACTTGTCGCAGATGGCCTTCCGCTCGGCCCCGCTCTTCTTCTTGAAGACGCTGTCGACGGCCAGCGCCACATTGCCGGCGACGGTGAGCCAGGGCATCAGCGAATAGGACTGGAAGACGACGCCCCGGTCGGGGCTCGGACCATCGATCTCCTTGCCCTTGAAGATGACGCCGCCCTGCTCCGGCTCGATAAGCCCCGCCAGCAGGGAGATGAGCGTGGTCTTGCCGGTGCCGGAGAAGCCGACAATGGCAATGAACTCGCCCTCTTCGACCTTCAGATGGATGTTTTCCAGCACATCCGTCCGGCGGGCGCCTTCACCATACGATTTGGAGACGCCGGAGATTTCCAGAATGGACATGTCGCTCTCCCTACCGGTTCGCCGAGAATGTGAAGGCGCGCTGCAGGGCGAACATCAGCCGGTCCAGCATGAAGCCGATGATGCCGATGGTCAGAACTGCGACCATGATCTTGGCGAGCGACTGCGAAGAGCCGTTCTGGAACTCGTCCCAGACGAATTTCCCCAGACCAGGGTTCTGCGCCAGCATTTCCGCGGCGATCAACACCATCCAGCCCACACCCAAAGACAGGCGCAGGCCGGTAAAGATCAGCGGCAGCGACGACGGCAGGACGAGCTTGGTGACGGTTTTCCATGTCGGCAGCTGCAGGACGCGGCCGACATTCATCAGGTCCTTGTCGACGGATGCAACGCCCAGCGCCGTGTTGATCAGGGTCGGCCACATGGAGCAGAGCGTGACGGTGACGGCGGAAATCAGCAGCGACTTGGAGAGCCAGTCGACCGGATCGGCATAGGTCGCTGACACGATCATGGTCACGATAGGCAGCCAGGCGAGCGGCGAGACCGGCTTGAAGATCTGGATAAGCGGATTGATGGCGCCGTTGATCGAACGCGAAAGGCCCGATGCGATCCCGAGCGGCACGGCGATGAGCGTGGCGATCAGGAACCCGAGGCCGACCGTCTTGAGGGACGTGCCGATCTGGTCGATATAGGTCGGCTTGCCGGTGTAGTCTCGCCACTTGATCTTGTCCGTCTGGCCGTCCGCCTCGTATTTGGCGTTCCGTGTTTCCTGGCGGTCAAAGAAGGCCGCGGCTTTTTCCCGCTCGCGCACATGGTCTTCCCAAAGGTTGACGGTTTGCGTCCACACGGCCGCAGGTCCCGGCACCGCTCCGAGAGACGTCTGCACCTGCGGTGCCAGGACGCTCCAGAGAACGAGAAATGCCGCGATCCCCAGAAGCGGGATCAGGAGCACGCGTTTGAGTTCGCCCATCTGCTCCTTCGCACTGTCGCCCGCGGCGATTTTCAGGAGCGGCACGATCCAGGAAAGACCCAGCGCATCCAGCCAGCCGGCGGCCCTGTTGATGAGCGTAAAGAGCTTCTCCCGGCGCGCGGCGCGGGCAAGATCCTGGCTGCCTGCGGTATCGGCATTTGCCATGATGTCGATCCTTGTTCGAATATCTGCTGTTTCGTTTCAAACGGAAAAGAGGGAGCGGCGGCGCTGCATTGCCGCCGCTCCAGTTGGGAGACCTAGCCGCCGACGACCTGGTTGCCGTCGACCACCTGCTTGCCCTTCAGGCCGATCGGCAGGCTGTCGATGTAGGCGTTCGGCTGTTTTCCGTCGTAGGGAATGCCGTCGATGATGTCCTCAGCCGGGGTCGGAGCGCGGTAACCGTCGCTCTCCCAGGGGAAGTCGTCCTTGGAGACGTGCCCTTCCTCGACCAGCATCTGCGCGGCTTTCAGGTAGATGTCCGGCTGATAGACGGACTGCGCGACTTCGTCATACCAACTGTCCGGCTTGTGCTCGGAGATCTGGCCCCAGCGGCGCATCTGGGTCAGATACCAGACGGCGTCGGAGTAGTAGGGATAGGTCGCGTAGTAGCGGTAGAAGACGTTGAAGTCCGGAACGTCCCGCGTGTCGCCCTTCTCATATTCGAAGGTCCCGGTCATGGAGTTGGCGATGACTTCCTCGTCCGCGCCGACATATTCGGAGCGGGACAGGATCTCGACGGCTTCCATGCGGTTGGCGTTGTCGTTCTCGTCCAGCCACTTGGCCGCGCGGATCAGCGCCTTGGTAAGGGCAAGCGTGGTATTCGGATTTTCCTCGGTGAACTCCTTGGTAAGGCCGAAGACCTTTTCCGGGTTGTTCTTCCAGATTTCGTAATCGGTGACGACCGGAACGCCGATACCCATGAAGACCGCCTGCTGGTTCCAGGGTTCGCCCACGCAATATCCGTGGATGGTACCGGCTTCCAGCGTCGAGGGCATTTGCGGCGGCGGCGTTACCGAAAGCAGCGCATCGGCCTGGATCTGGCCGGAGATGTCGGTGCCGGAATAAAAGCCCGGGTGAATGTCACCGGAGGCGAGCCAGTAGCGCAGTTCGTAATTGTGGGTCGACACCGGGAAGACCATGCCCATCTTGAACGGCTTGCCTTCGCTCTTCAGCTTGTCGACCACCGGTTTCAGTGCGCTCGCCTTGACCGGATGCGCCGGCTTGCCGTCGTCCTGCATCTCCAGATGCGGCTTCATCATCTCCCAGATCTCATTGGAAACGGTGATGCCGTTGCCGTTCAGGTCCATGGAGAAGGGCGTCACGATATGCGCCTTGGTGCCGAAGCCGATAGTCGCGGCCAGCGGCTGGCCGGCCAGCATATGTGCTCCGTCCAGTTCGCCGGTGATCACCCGGTCCAGCAGCACTTTCCAGTTGGCCTGCGGCTCCAGCGTGACGAACAAGCCTTCTTCTTCAAAATATCCAAGTTCATAGGCAATCGCGAGCGGTGCCATATCGGTAAGTTTGATGAAGCCTATGGTCAGCTCGTCCTTTTCAACATCCAGCATCTCGGCGAAGGCACCGGAAGCAGGCACCAGAGCCGTGGCGGCCATAAAGGCGCCAAGCGCAACCCGGCGTGTGATTTTGTAAGACTTTGCCATTGTCACGTCCTGTTCCCTCTCTTGCCCCGGGCGGTCGTCGCCTGGCCCAGGTCCAAACAAAAAAGCTGCCGCCCGACCGTGCATGAATGGGAGGAGGAACCATGCAAGTCAGTGCGGCAGCTTTGCCTGAGCGCCCTTCGATGAGCGCGATATTTCATAGGCCGGCGTTGGCCACGTCTTTCTCAAAGCAGAATGCGTGCCAACTCCGGATTTCCTAGATTAACTTGTGTTTTTCAATGACTTGGAGAGATTCCGAAACTCAGGCAACTTTCGGGTTGTGCATGATTTGTTGGCGCATGGTGCAAGCAGATGATCTTTTTTTGTGCAATGCAGCGAGCCTGCCGAGAAAATGCGCACGCAATGGCGCGCGTCCGCTGACCGGGGCCGACGGGGATAGCCAGACGGGGGAAACCGGGCGTGAAGAACCGGACGTGAAGAACCGGGGATCGGGATGAATACAGGGGGACCTAGAAACGCTTTCCGTCGAACATCCGGATGGAGTTCTCCGACGGCAGGTCGGTCAGCCCCAAGGCAGAGCGGTAGGCAGCGGAGGAAAAAATCTGCTCCACCTTGCGCGCACTCTCGGCCGTCCGGTCGGTCTGGCCCCAGCGCACCATCTGCTCATAGAACCATTTGCCGTGGACAGCCATCGGTGCCGCCTTCGCACCGCCGGAAAAGGCCAGGAAATCCGGCACGTGCTTCTGCAGGTCCGGACCTAGCTGCATTCGGCCGGTCAAGGCAGGAAGACAGATCTCCCGATCGCAGGCGAGAAGGTCCGGCCGGCTGAGCAGTTCGGCGAGTTGCGGCGCGTTGTCGGGCACGGCGCACCAGTCGGCCGCAGCGGAAAAGGCGCGCACCAGCGCCGCAAGCGTGTCCGGATTGGCCTCGGCCCATTTTTCGGTCACGCCGAGAACCTTTTCCGGGCTGTCCGGCCAGATAGCCTGCTTGTAGGTGGCGATCCGCCCGGTTCCTGCCGCGACTGCCGCCGTGTTCCACGGTTCGCCCACACAGTAGCCGTCGAGTTGACCGGCCGCGAGGGCATCGGCCATCAGTTGGGGTGCGAGAACGGTGATCTCGACATCCTTGTCCGGATCTATACCGGTGGCCGCGAGCCAGTATCTCAATTCATACGCATGTCCCGAGAAGGGATGCACCACGCCGAAGCGAAGTGGCGGCGCGCCCGCCCCATGGTGGAGCGTGATGATCTCGCCCAGCGCCCGGCCCGTCGACGCGGGATCTCCGCCTGGATCGGCCCCGGCCGCAGCCATTTCCTTCCAGAGCCCGGCAGCGACCGTAATGGCATTGCCGCCAAGCCCCAGCAGCATGGGCGCCAGCATGGGAACGGAAAGACTGGTCAGGTTCAGGCTGGCAGCGATCGGCATGGGAGCGAGCATGTGGGCAATATCGAAGTGCCCGACCGCAATCCGGTCGCGGATATTTGCCCAGGAGGTTTCCCTGACGAGCTTCAGCGCGACCCCTTCCCGTTCGGCAAAGCCCAGTTCCGAGGCTGCCACGAGAACCGCGCTGTCCAGCAGCGGTATGAAACCGGCGATGACTGGTTTCAGGTTCGTTTCCATTTGCCTCCGGCCCCCTGGTTGACCGCCCCTCCCCGACCGCTATCGTTATCGAACATCGTCTAGTCCTCCAGCAGTCCGCTGGCGATCACCAGGCTCTGCGCCACATCGATGATCTTGCGGCTCTGTTTCATGGCTGTGCGCCGCAAAAGGTCATACGCCTCCTGCTCCGACAGCCCTTTGGATTTCATGACGATGCCTTTGGCCCGATCGATGGTCTTGCGGTCGGCAAGTTCGGTGCGCGCTTCCTCAAGCTCTGCCGTCAGCCTGGAGAACGCCCGGAAACGGCTGATGGCCATATCCAGGATCGGCTTGACCCGCTCCCGTTTCAGTCCGTCCACCACATAGGCGGAAACGCCGGCATCGACTGCCGCCTCGATCGAGTGGCTGTCCGCCTTGTCGACGAACATCGCGATCGGCCGCCGGACGGCCCGGGACACCTGAAACATGTGCTCCAGTTGGTCCCGATTCGGGTTCTCGAGGTCGATGACGATGACATCGGGATTGATGTCCGCGATCTGCCGTACCAGCCCGTCCATCTGGTGCACGAGAATGACCTGATCGTGCCCAGCATCGTGCAGTCCCTGCTCGATGATGGAGGCCCGGATCTTGTTATCGTCGATCACCAGAATGGAAAGCGCGCCGCTCATGCCGTTATTATGCGCAAGGCTACTTTTTATGCAACAACAATGCTGCGCCGCAACAACACAAATTGCCAAAGAATTGATAAGCTTTTGTTATTACTGGTCTATCCATCATGCGGACCATTGCTGCGGTACGAACAGGCAGTGGACGATCACGCTCACGACGCCGGTTTCCGGGACCTGAATGACCTGTATCCTGCACGGATGGGTTCAGCATATGATTCCGGCAAGGAGGATCGATGGAATGGAATCCGGAATGAGACCAGGCCGGCTCCCGGCGGAGATCGCGAGGCGCTCGAGAGCACTGCTCACTGTGGCGATACTGGCCCTTTCCGTCAGCGCCCTCGCCCCCTCGATCTCCCGCGCCGCCGAGCTCGAGGTCATCGACAGTACGCAGGCGCCCTGGCCGTCGATCGGCCGGGTGAATGTCGCCGGCTTCCGGTCGACCTCCATGTGCACCGGCACGCTGATAGCCCCGACCGTCGTCCTCACCGCCGCGCATTGTCTCCATGACCTGAGAACGCTTAAGCCGTTTCCGGCCGATGACGTGCTTTTTCTCGCCGGGGTTCGGCGGGACCAGTACGCGGCACGGCTGGAAGCGGCCTGTTTCAGGACTGCCGAGGGATTTGCTCCTGTGAAGAAGCCGACGCTCGGTGATATCCAGAAGGATGTCGGCGTCATTATCCTGAAGGAAGCCAGCACGCTGCCGCCGGTCCCGCCCCTGCAACTTCGGGACGCATCGGCGCTTGGCGCGCAAACCAGCTTTCAGTCCGCCGGATACCGGCGCAGCCGGCGCTACCTGCCGACGCTCGTCCCCGCCTGCAGGGTTCTGGGGACGGCTGAGGAAAGCTGGATCACCGATTGCACGACGGAAAGCGGCGCCTCGGGCGGCCCTCTTCTTCTGGAGACGCCGGGGGGCTTGCGGGTTGCCGGCGTGATGTCGGCCAGGATCGACGACAATCGCTCGGCCATCGTACCGTTTTCGGCATGGCAGGACTTGCTTGAAACCCTCTCCTGCGATCCTGCTGGCACGACATCCGGTCCGGCACTCAGATCCTCGCTCCCGGGGGAGGACTGAACGCAAATTTTCCCTGCCCCTGACGGCTGAGCCCGGCTATGGTGTGTATTCCCGGCGGCCAAGTTGTTTTGAGCCAACGCGTTTCAGACCCGGTTTCGAGAAAGACGCAGAGATCGATTGGACGATGAACCATTCCCCGCCCACACATCCTCCGGAGACGGTCCATTCCTTTTCGACGGACAAGCTGGCCTTTATCGCCAGCGATACCGCGGAAGCCACGGCTGCCCTTGAAAGCCTGTCGGAAAAATACGGCAATGTTGCCGCGGAAGACGCCGATGTGATCGTCGCCCTGGGCGGGGACGGGCTCATGCTCCAGACCCTTCACGCCCATATCGGCGGCGGCAAACCGATCTACGGCATGAACCGCGGCTCCGTCGGTTTCCTGATGAACGAATACCGGGAGGACAATCTCAGGGAGCGGCTCGCCAAGGCGGACATCACCACCATTCGCCCGCTTGAAATGAAGGCGACCGACGACACCGGCGCGGTGCACATGGCCATGGCCATCAACGAGGTCTCCCTGCTGCGCCAGACGTCCCAGGCCGCCCGCCTGAGAATTTCGGTCGACGGCCGCGTCAGGCTCAAGGAACTGATTTGCGACGGCATCATCGTCGCAACCCCTGCCGGCAGCACCGCCTATAACCTGTCCGCCCATGGCCCGATCCTGCCGATCACGGCCCAGCTCCTGGCCCTGACGCCGATCAGCGCGTTCCGCCCCCGCCGCTGGCGCGGCGCCCTGCTGCCCAACGGGGCTCACGTCGATATCGAAATCCTAGAACATGAAAAACGCCCTGTCAGCGCCTCTGCGGACCACAGGGAATTCCGGCGCGTCCTGCATGTCTCGATCAGGGAATCGGTCGAGACGGAGGGCCTGATCATGTTCGATTCGGACCATGGCTGGGATGAGCGTATCCTGACGGAAATGTTCCGCTACTGATACATAGCGTAATTCCGGCGGCCAAAATCATGTCCGGCAAGGGCCTGTTAAGCATGAGTGACGATACTGCCTTGGCAGGTCGTGCTGAAACCGGAGATGAGGACAAACGAACTATGACTGACACCGCGAAGGATCAGGAATATGAGATCTTGTCCCCGCCGTCCGATCTGCGCAGAAAGGTCCGGGAACTGACGCCCCGCGAAGCGAAGAAGTTCGACCCGGTGAAAGCGGCCGAAGCGGCCCTGCAGCGGCTCTCGAAGAATTTCGGCACGTGGATGGACAATGAAACCAGGGACCTGATGAGCGCCTGGGAGGCTGTCCGGAACGAAGGGCTGACGGAAGAGACCCTGGCAACACTGTTTCGTGCCGCCCACAACATCAAGGGCCAGGCCCTCACCCTCGGCTTTCCGCTGGTCGGTCAGGTCGCGGCCAATCTCTGCCATCTGATCGAAACCGTACCCGGCCCCGAATCCCTGCCACTGGGGCTCATCGGCCGCCACGTGGAAGCGATCCGCGCAATGGTCATGGAAGGCGCCAAGGACGACGCCAACAAAACCGGCGTGAAGCTGCTGGAAACGCTGCAGGGTGTCACGGACGAATATCTGGCGCAGTTTCCACCGGAGCCGGAAGAAGCCTGAGCGAAAGCTGTTCCCGAGGCTCGCCCGGTCTGCCCGGTCGATCCACGGAAAGAGAGCCTGCCGGCCGGTGTCTCCGGAAATGATATCAGGTAAATTGACCCGCGGCTGAAGCGGCACGCGGCCTCATGCGGCCGCCGTCACCCGCAGGGTGCTGTTCCTGACCAGAAGCCGCGCCTCCAGTCTCGCAACGTCGATGGCAAAGCGGCGCAGGAAGGCCATGACGTCCTCGTCGGCTCCCAGAGCACCGTCCTGCAACTCGGCAAGCAGCGTCTCGGTCAGCATCCGGGCCTCGTCGAGCGCCAGATCGTAGGTGAAGTCCGCATCCGCCTGCCGGGCAATATCGATGGCAAGCAGAAAGGCCTGATGGGCTCGCAGCGGCAATCCGGCCTTGCGCAAGATCGCCTGAAGGGCCGAACGGCGGACCGTCAGCAGCAGTTTGCACAGACGCGGCAGTGGCACCTGCCCGAGATTTGCCAGGGCCGCAGCAAAGAAGCGCAGGCGCCCGCAGCACACGGACCGCAGCAGCAGACGCGTCGTCAGCCTGCCTTGTGCCCGAAGATGCTCAACAAATGCGGGCAGCTCTTCCGCGTGTGCCTCAAGCGCGAGGCGCAGCACCACCTTGTCTTCGGCATCGCTCAGGAATGTGCGCCGCTGGTGTTCGGGAACCCGTTCGAGAACGATCGGATGGTCGTCCAGGTTTTCGGCGAGCCGCATCAGCAACTGGTAGCGCACCGGCAGCGGCAGGTCCCGTGTTTTCAGGAGCTTGTCGCAAATGTCCGGACGGTCGTCGAACCGCTGCGCCAGGCGCAGCAGCGACGATTGCAGCACTTGCGCACCGGTATTCCGAAGCAGGCTGCGGCAGGCGGCTTCGCTGCCAACCTCGCAAATCGCGGCCGCGACGGATGCAGGCAGGTTCTCCCGCTCCGCAATCGCGCATTGCACGGCGTCACTGCCCTCGGCGAAGAGATCGACCAGTTCCGCCTCGCTCAGAATGGGAGAAGACTTCAGGATCGGTATGGCGACCTCGTCGACGTCGCCGGCCAGGCACCGGATAACGTGCCCGGGAGCACGGGAACTCGTGGCCAGGGCCTTGGCGATGGCCTTCCGGACGGCCCGGCTCGGATCATCGAGAAGGATCGTCAGGGCCGCGGTCATGCCGGCCTGTTCCTGGCTGCCGGGTTCGGCAGCCAGACAGCGTTCCGCGAATTCGTGCGCGGCCAAAATGTCCAGGGTGCGCTCATCATCGTTATTCAGTTGGAATAAATCGTGTACGGTCATGCCGGTAAAACAATCTTGCCAAGGGTCTGTTCTTATTATGACATCGAAGGCTTAACGATCGGTTCACCATAATTTTTCCAGGGCTGGACCCTGCCGCTAGGCCGGCGGCAGGAGGTCCTTCTGTTCTTCTTCCGCCTTCAGGCGCAGGAAACGCGTCAGATCCATCGGAGCGCCCTGATCGGCCAATGCCAGTTCCTGGGCGGCAACACGGCTCGAAGCACCGGAAAGGCCGCCGAACATGGCCACCTCTTCGACGGCGGCGAAAGCGGACGCGAACCGCGGATTGACCGCAGCTTGCGAAGATCCCTGATCGTTGCGGAACAGTGCTTCAAACGGATTGGCGGTTTCGGTGGCCTGGAAGGCCGACAGGACGCGGCTCGTGGCATCGTCCACATCCGTTCCGTTGATCGACGATTCGCCGGGTTCGGCAGGCAGCGGCGCGGTGGCCGGTGCGCTCACCCGTTCTTCCTGCAGGAAGACAGCGCTCGCGGTTCTGCCGGCGTACCGGCTTGGACGGCCCTCCGGCAGCGGCACGGTCGTTTGCGCCAGCTCAAGCGCACTGGCATCCGGATACTCCGGGAGCGCCTGACCTGCTGAGGCGATCGCTCCGGGGGCAGCCGGTTTGGACCGCATGGCAAACGCGGCGGCCGGATCACCGGCCAGATGGTCGAAAGACTTTTGGTTGATCTGCGGCGCACCGTTGACCGGCTTTGCATTGGGCAGGGTCGCGACCTGGGTCAGTTCGCCGGAGGTGCGCAGGTTTTTCTTGCCGCTGACTTCCGCGATCATCGTCACCGCATCGTGTTTGGAGACGATGACCTCGTAGACCTCCTGCATGGACCGGGCCTTGCCGTTCCTTTCATAGAAGATCGGCTTGTTCGCCCGCGCCTGGGCCGAGAACACCTTGTCGGCCCGCATATCGGGATCCGCTGCGGCTGCATCGATCAGCTTGCTGGCGCCGTGCGCACCCAGAAAATGTGCCATGTAGAGTTCGCCATCGGTCGGCCCCCGGCCGATTTTGCGCTCAAGATAATCGGAATTCTTCTGCGTCAGTGCGCCCGCCATCATCGACGAGATTTCCGGATCCTTACGCAGGTCGAGTATTTCGCGGCGCATCTGGGGATCGCTTACGTAATATTTGCCGTTTTTGGACCGCTCGATCTGGTCGGAGTATTTTTCCAACCCATGTCGCGGTCCCGCTTCCTTCATCGTTTCCAGCCACGTGGATCTCGATAAACTGGAACAGCCCGGTCGCACTGGATGTTCTTGCCTTGGCCGTCGGATTGAACGCCGACTCCCGTGCAGCAGTCTTCACCAGGTAGTCAAATGACGTACCTGTCGAACTACTCGCAGACTGAAACGCAAGCTCGATCCGAGACGCGATCGAGGTGGTGTCAGCAACCTGCATGACCCTGTCTCCTCGACGGAACTAAGTTATACTTTATTAACCTTCAGCGTTAACTTTCGCGCCCAAAGGGTTAACAAAACCTTAACAGCACGCAGACTATGGACTGAACAAGCGGAGGCGCGACTTTTTCTTTTTCCGCTGCGCAAATCTACTGATGCGACTCGCCGGTTTTGTGGAGATCAAAGGCTTTTCCTGCCTTTTCTTGTGAAAAGCCGTCAGCGAATTCAGCTGCCACCGCATCCGATTACTGCCCTTTGCGGTGAGTCGGCAACGCCAAAATGAAAAAAGACGCCGACTCGGCCGGCGCCTTCTTCGAATTAACGCGTCGCAATGACGTGGCAAAAAGCACGCTACGTTTTCGGCCGGACCATCTGGAAAACCTCGCTCACCACCGCATAGTCCATGTAGCCCAGGCGTGCCAGCGGCTTGTATCGGGTGACGTCAACGCGGCCATCGACGATCACGTGGTCATCGATGTGAACGCCGACGACCTGGCCGAGGACCATGTAGCTGTCGGTCTCCTGGCCATCGAGACCTTTCAGGTGAATCGTCTCAAGATGTCTGCACTCAAGTGCCGTCGCGGCCCTTGCAACCCGCGGCGCCTTTATCAGCCTGGACGGTGCCGTTTCCAGCCCGGAGAGTTCGAATTCCGAGGTCTCGTGCGGCACGGTAGCGGACGAAAGGTTCATTTCATCCTTCAGATCCCAGCTCGCCATGTTGCAGACGAACTCGCCGGTGGCGTCGATATTCGCGACGCTGTCCTTGTATCCCGAGGAAGAAAACATGACAATCGGCGGCCGGTCGCAGAGACAGTTGAAGAAGCTGTAAGGTGCGAGATTGGCACGTCCGTCCTTGTCCAGGGACGAGATCCAGCCGATCGGCCGGGGCGCCACGATCGCCTTGAGCGGATTATGCGGCAGGCCATGATCGTTCTTCGCGGTTTCGTAAAACATGGCTATTCGGCCTCTGCCCAATTGGTGATGAGTTGAGAAAGCTCCGGACGGGGCCGCTCGAAAGGCGGCTGGGTCGGCGTTCCGATATGGACGAACCCGGCAAACCGCTCGCCTTCCCGGGCGCCGAGATAGCGGGCAGCCTCGTCGTCCAGGGCGTACCATTCCGTCAGCCACTGGGAGGCAAAGCCTGATGCCGCCGCGGCGGTCAGCAGGTTCATGCACACGGCGCCTGCCGAAAGCTGTTGTTCCCACACCGGAATCTTCGGGTGTTCGGCGGCCATGCTGACGACCCCGACCACGACCGGTGCCCGGGTGAAGCGGGTCAGTTCCTTCTGGCGCTGGTCCTGATCCAGCGGCCCGTTGTCACGCTCATAGCGCGCGGCAAGCGACTCGCCGATCGTTTTACCCTGATGCGCGCGGTAAAGAATGAAGCGCCAGGGCGCCAGCTTGCCATGGTCCGGCACTCTCGCCGCAATGGTGAGAATGTCCCTGATCTGCGTCTCGTCCGGCCCCGGCTCCGTCATGGTGATGGCCGGGTGTGAGCGCCTGTTTCTGAGGAATTCAAGAGTTGCCGGTGATCCGGAAGCAAAGCTCGGCATCAATTCGTCCTGTCTGGATAGTCGCATTCGCGACCATCCCCCTAATTGATTGAACGCGATTGTCAACTTTAACTGTCTGGACCAAAGGCCGTCTTGCGACGCGGCCACGCGCGTTCCATCTTGATCGCGTGCGCCGACGAAGCGGGCGGGAATGCCAATTCCCCAAAGCAACGGGTCAGCACCCTAGCACCGGCATGGGTCGTCTGCGGATCGGCCAGTGCATTCAATCTTATGGATACGGCCCTGGATTGCCTCCATGTCTTGAATTTGCCAGATTTTCAGGTCCATTAGAGAAAATGGGGCACAATCGATCACGTTTGGTGTAAAACTGAAAAGTCCGGTAAAAATTCCGGACTCAAAATGATAATGAAGTGGGCATGTTGAATTCTGAATCTGTCTCGGGCCGCATGTCATTTGGACGGGTCATCAAAAGCGCAGCCCTTTCGGTGATGCTGTGCGCCTCTCTGCTGGCCGCAAACCAGGCTGCCGTTTTCGCGCAGTCTGCCGAGGCGCCCATGCCGCCCGCGCCCAAGCCCGACCCTCGGGCAGCCGTCGTGCCGCCGGAAGAACCTATCCTGAACCTGCTCGACCGGGAGCCGGAGCCGCTGTTTTCCGACACGCTGGTTCCCTATGCCCCCGCCCATTCGGGCATGACGGGCGTAAGCGAAGGCCTCGATCAGGGCGCGCTTTACCTGATGGCGAAAGTCTCCCAGGACAGCCCTCCCCTCGATGACGGCCTCGTCTGGCGCATCTATTCCGAGACGACGACCGCCGACGGCCGCCTGCAACTGGTCGCAACGTCGGAAGGCGGCGATGCGGAATTCCGCCTGGATCCCGGCGCCTACCTGATCCACACCGCCTACGGCTACGCGCAATCGACGAACCGGATCGTGATCGGCAAGGAAGTCATGTCCAAGATGGTGACGCTGAATGCCGGCGGCATCAAATTCGGGGCTTCCCTGAAGGACGGCGAAGAGCTCAAGGGTCGCCCGGTTTCCTTCAGCATTTACGGAAGGGAGTTCGATGAGCGCGGCGAGCGCGATCTGATTGCATCCAACATCAAACCCGGCTCCATCGTCCGCCTTGCCGCCGACACGTACCACGTCGTCAGCCGCTACGGCGATGTGAACGCCGTCGTGCGCGCCGATATCCAGGTACTGCCGGGCAAGCTGACTGAAGCGACGATCTTTCACAAGGCAGCGGATATTACGCTGAAACTCGTCAACGAGCGCGGCGGCGAAGCCATTGCCAACACCACATGGTCGGTGCTGAGCCCCGGCGGCGACGTGGTCGTGGAAGCGATCGGCGCGTTCCCGGACTTCGTGCTGGCCGCCGGTGAGTACGAGGCTCTCGCCCGCAACAACGGCCGCACCTATCTGCACACGTTCGAAGTGGTGCCCGGCCATGACCGCGAAGTTGAAGTGGTCACCAGCGTGAGCGAATTGGCGAGCGAGCAGGCACAGAACTGAACGGATCGCGTTCGCTTTTGCCAACACCCCCGCAGGGCCGGAAAGATCTCAATCAAGACAACGATCGAAAAGCAGAAGGGGCGGAGAACCGCCCCTTCCGACTCGACAGATGACCACGTACGACCTCTCCATCGTTACGTATGAACGAAGCGAAGCGGAGATCCGGCATCGCAGAGTTGAGGTCTATCGGACAGAAGGCGAACGCTTGTGGCTCTCCGATCCCGGCTCTGCGCTGACGCTTGGCCGGGATGATGATGGAGAGGCTTGTCACTGGCCCGAGGAGCGGACAGTCGCTCCTTGAAACCTTAGCACCAACGTCGTTCCAGACGACTGCTGCAACGCGCATTGCCGTCAAGCCGGGACTTCTCCCATGAAACGGGGGAAGTTGGTCTACTTCAAATCAGGCGGTGTCGCTTCTTCCACGAAAGCGGCAACGGCCTCGTCCAGCCCCATCGGGGTCTGGTCCTTGGAACCGAGACGGCGGATGTTCACGGTCCGCTCTTCCGCTTCCCGCATGCCGCAGACGAGGATCACGGGCACTTTCGCGTGCGAGTGTTCGCGGACCTTGTAGTTGATCTTCTCGTTGCGGAAGTCGGTTTCCACTTTCAGTCCCTTGGATTTCAGCAGATCCGCCACTTCCTGGCCGTATGCATCGGCTTCGGAGGTAATGGTCGCCACCACGATCTGAAGCGGTGCGAACCAAAGCGGGAAATGCCCGGCATAGTTCTCGATCAGAATGCCGAGGAACCGTTCCATGGATCCGCAGATCGCCCGGTGGATCATCACCGGCGTTTTCTTCTCGCCGTTGCTGTCGACATAGAAGGCGCCGAACCGTTCCGGCAGGTTGAAGTCGACCTGGGTCGTTCCGCACTGCCATTCGCGGCCGATCGCGTCGCGCAGGGTGTACTCGAATTTGGGGCCGTAAAATGCGCCCTCACCCGGCAGGATATCCGTCTTGACCCGTCCTTCTGACTGGATCTCGATCTGCTTCAGAACCTCTTCCATGATCGTTTCGGCATGATCCCACGCCTGGTCGGTACCGACACGCTTCTCCGGCCGGGTGGACAATTTGACGACGATCTGGTCGAAGCCGAAATCCTTGTAGACCGACAGGATCAGGTCGTTGATCTTCAGGCACTCGTCCGCAAGCTGCTCTTCGGTACAGAAGACATGGGCATCGTCCTGGGTGAAGCCACGCACGCGCATCAGGCCGTGCAGGGCGCCGGAAGGCTCGTACCGGTGCACCACGCCGAATTCGGCAAGGCGCATCGGCAGATCGCGGTAACTCTTCAGGCCGTGCTTGAAGATCTGAACATGCCCGGGACAGTTCATCGGCTTCAGCGCATAGACGCGGTCGTCCTCGGCTTCCTCGTCGGCGCACTGCACGGAGAACATGTTCTCCTTGTACCAGCCCCAGTGGCCGGAGGTCTCCCAAAGCGACGTATGCAGCACCTGCGGCGCATTCACTTCCTTGTAGGTGTCCTTCAGCACCCGGCGCTTGTAGGCGATCAGGTTCTGAAACATATCCCAGCCGTTGGGATGCCAGAAGACGACGCCCGGTCCCTCCTCCTGGAAGTGGAACAGGTCCATTTCCCGGCCGAGCTTGCGGTGATCGCGCTTCTCGGCTTCTTCCAGCATATGGAGATAGGCCTTGAGGTCCTTCTCGTTATTCCAAGCCGTCGCGTAGATGCGGGTCAGCATCTCGTTGTCGGAATTGCCGCGCCAATAGGCGCCGGCCACCTTCATCAGCTTGAACGCATCGCCGATCTGCCGGGTGGACACCATGTGTGGACCGCGGCACAGGTCCAGCCACTGGCCCTGCTTGTAGATCTTGATTTCCTGATCAGCCGGAATGGCATCGACCAGTTCCACCTTGTAGTGCTCGCCCTTGGCGGCGAAATAGCGCTTGGCTTCCTCGCGGGACCAGATTTCCTTGGTGAACTGCGCGCCGCGCGCAATGATCTCGCGCATTTTCTTTTCAATGACGGGCAGCTCTTCCGGCGTGAACGGCCAGTCGTCGCCGGTATCGGGATGAACGCGTTTGAAATCGTAATAGAAGCCGTTTTCGATCACGGGACCGATCGTGACCTGGGTGCCCGGCCACAATTCCTGGACCGCTTCCGCCATCACGTGCGCCGCATCGTGACGGATCAGTTCCAGCGCGCGCGGGTCGTCACGGGTGACGATCTCGATCCGGTGGTCGGTCTCGATGGGGTCGGAGAGATCCTTGAGTTCGCCGTCCAGGGCTACTGCTACAGCCTTTTTGGCGAGCGACTTGGAAATGCCCTCGGCGACCTGGAAACCGGTGAGGCCGGACTCGTATTCGCGCACGGAGTTGTCGGGGAAGGTCAGGCTGATCATCATTTTTCTCCTGCTCACTCCTGCAGACAAGGCAGGTAAGCTGTTCAAACGCAATAGAATGGGCCGGACATAGGAGATTAGAACTGGTCCGGCAACCTTTTTCCGACCCGTTTCACTCGATTTTTTGGCGATTTGCAGGGCATTTTTCAGATCATCTGACTTCAAGCCGGCGCACGAACCAGCGGATGAGCTGATCCCAGACCGCGTCTTTTTCGGCAGAGTCTTCAACACCGTGATCAAGATTTGGATTGTCGTTGATCTCGATAACCACGACACGATCGCCGATCACCTTCAGATCGACACCGTAAAAACCGTCCCCGATCAGGCGCGCGCCCCGCACGGCGATGTCGACCACCGCCGGCGGTGCCTCCGCCAGCGAAACGGTCGTGTAGCCGCCCTCGACCGACTTCTTGCCCGCTTCATGGCGCACGATCTGCCAGTGCTTCTTGGCCATCTGATACTGGACCGCGAACAGCGGCTCACCATCCAGGACGCCGATGCGCCAGTCGAACTCCGTCGGGCAGTATTCCTGGGCGATCAGGATGGCACTTTCCTGGAAGAGTTCCTTCAGCTTTTCCCTGATCGGCTCCGCTCCGGCAACACGGAACACCCCCCGGCTGAAGGAGCCGTCCGGGATCTTGAGCACGATCGGCGAGCCGAGCTGCGCCTCCAGGTCATTGGCCTCTTTCTGGGAGGCCAGAACAATGGTCCTGGGCGTCGCGATGCCGTGGCTGTTCAGGAGTTCGGTCAGGTAGACCTTGTTCGTGCAGCGGATCATCGACACCGGATCGTCGATCACCGGCATGCCTTCCTGCACCGCCCGCCGCGCAAAACGGTAGGTGTGATTGTCGATATTGGTGGTCTCGCGGATAAACAGCGCGTCATACTGGGCGAGCTTGTCCAGGTCGCCCTTGCCGATCGGGATCACTTCGACACCGTGGCGCGCGGCGACCTTTGCCATGTGTTTGAGCGAGGCCATGCTGGAGGGCGGCAATTCCTCCTTCGGATCGGAAAGCACCGCCAGAGAGTATTTCATCACCGCCCGCTGCTTCGGCGCCCGCCAGGGCCGCGTGGTGTAGGTCTCGATGGCGGCGAGGAACCTTGCCCGTTCTTCCGGCGTCAGGTCGTCGACGGCCAGAACGCGTATCCGCTTGATGCTGCGCCACTCACCCTCTTCCAGCACCACTTCCAGGACCGGCGCCCGGAACCAGTCGAAAAGCAGGCGGGAAAAGGGCTCCAGCGCCGGATCGCTGAACTGGCCGAGGTAGACCAGCATCCGCGTGATACCGGCCGCCTGGTCCGCGGCCATCTTGCGCAGGCACCTGTTCAGCCGGTCTTCAAGTTCAGGCAGCGCATGCTGGTAAAGTTGCTTGCGCGACAGCTCGACCATCGTCTCGACAGTCGGGACAACGCGGTGCTGTCGGGCTTCGGCCAGAAGCGAGGCGTAATAGCCGGCTCCCTGATAGGCGTAGGAGCGCGAAAGGTTCAAGATGGTCGGATTGGCCCCGGCAAAAAGCTTCGGATGCATGAGATACTCACGCACCGTCATGACCTTGTGCGGCGTTTCGGTGTTGGAAACGTCTTTGAGATTGTCGACCAGAATGACCCAGGAGGACATGGGATCAGGACACCTTTCTTATCAGTATCTGCGCACGAACACCGCTGCGGCCCCAACGGGCCATACGGTCGAATTCAGCAAATGGAATGGGCAAATTGGCGGCATCCGACGGGCTTTCATAGCCCTCGTGCTCCAGCCACGGATCGTGGATGATCAGATGCCGCTCGTCCGCGTCGTGAACCAGGACCCAATGGGGCACCTTTTTGCCGAACATGCGGTACCCGGAGATCAGGACGATCGCCAGCCTGCCGCCCGCAACTTCTGCGGCGATGGCCACCGCATCAAGCGGCTGGTCCGACCGGGCGACTTGCAGCTTTTCGGCCTCGGCGCGATAACCTTCCTGCACCAGCGTCAGCACCTTGCGCTTCTCCGGATCCCGGACGGACTGGAGGAACAGCGGTTCATCGGGAAAGAGCCGTACTTCCGCGGCAAGGCCACGGCGGGCCAGCGCATTGGCCAGGCCGAAGGGACCGCACCCTCCATGGCCGGAGGCCAGATAGACGGTGGTCGCCTCGCGCCACAAGGTGAGTTCGTCAAGCGCCGCGGCCGAAATCGCAGGATCGAAATGCTTGAGCGCCATCAGCGCACAGGCGGGCCCGCAGGTGAATTCCGTGGTCTGGGAATAGTAGGGCGCCTTGCCGGATCCAAGACCCGGACCGTGCAGGAGCTTTTCCATCCGCAGCGCCGCGCAGCCGTCGTCGTAATAGTCGTCGATCCGCCCGAGGTCCCGGTAGCCGGATTTGCGGTACAGGCCGATGGCAGCCTCGTTGTCCGCGCGCACTTCCAGGCGCAGCACGATGCGATCTGCTTCAAAGGCCGCCGTTTCGGCCGCCGTCAACAGCGCTCTGCCCAGCCCCTGCCCCCGGCAGGCAGGATCGGCCGCCAGTGAATAGAGACGGGCAAGCGCCGTGCCCTGGCGCAACAGCAGGAGCGCATAACCGCAGATACCCGCCGGTCCGCAAGCGACGAGAAGGCGGGCTCTCGGACTGTCCAGAAACCTGCGGAAACTTCGCCGCGAAATACGGTCTCCCGCGAAAGCATGGTTTTCGATGCGGAAGAGGTCGGCAAGATCACCCGCAGTGGCTGCGCGGATCCCGATATCCCCGGTTGCGGCCTGGGGAGGTGCCTTGTTCATGGTGCCTTGAAAGACCCAAGTCGTCCGGTGCGCCGCGCCCGGAATCCATCCATCATTGGCGACGATCTGGAGGACGACCTCACGTTGAAATCGCTCACGCTCAAACCTATCGACGGCTATTGCCGAATACACCGATTTTCGTATGCTGTCTCTCGGTTTTTTCGCACTGATCACACATTTCCCCGACCGGACTTCGGCTGTCTTTTTTCGCTCCCCCCCCGGGCGGAGCCACGGTGTCTACCGGCGCTCCTCACCTCCGACGACCAGCGGCGGCAGGCGGCGCCGGATCGGCTGGGACTTGACGATGGACGTGCTCGTTTCCGCCTTGTCGGCAATCCGGTCCAGAATTCCGTCCAACTGATCGATGGACGGCACGGCAAGCCGGGCAATGAAGCAGTCCTCTCCGGTAACCTTGTCGCACTCGCAGAACTCCGGAATTTCCTGAATGAGCTGTTGCACGATGTGCAGTTTCCCGGGCAGCGGCCGGATGCGGACAATCGCCTGAAGACTGTAGCCGAGCGACCTTAGATCGATCTCGGCCGAAAAGCCGCGGATGACGCCGCGCTCCTGCAGCCGCCGGATCTCGCTCCGAAACGCCCGGCGATGACAGACCGGCATGGGCGGCAAGGTCCTTCAGGGACATCCGTGCATCGCTGATCAGCGCTTCGATAATTTTACGATCCGCATCATCCATCTTCATAATCCACCAAACTAACCGGTTTCACCTTAGATAATGCATTAAATATCGCAATTCACCTAATAATTCAAATGGAACGCCTCACCGATCTTTGCCACATTTGAACGAACGAAACGCAAGGAGGCAAAGATGGACAAGACTTTCCGTGGCGCGGCCGAAATGACCGCTGCAATGACCATTCTCGGCACAATTGGCCTGTTCGTGGTCCTGTCCGGCCAGGCGGCCGTCGACGTGGTGTTCTGGCGGTGCGCGTTCGGCGCCCTCGCCCTCGTGCTCATCTGTGGGGCCCAGGGCCTGCTCCGGCGCAAGATCAGCTTGAAGAAGCTCGCCATTGCGGCGGTGGGCGGCGTTGCGATCGTCGTCAACTGGGCGATGCTCTTCAGCGCCTATGGCGAGGCCTCGATTGGGGTCGCCACGGCAGTCTACAATACCCAGCCGTTCATTCTGGTCGGTTTCGGTGTGCTGTTTCTGGGCGAACGTATCACCGCGACCAAGCTCGGCTGGCTGGGCATCGCCTTTGCCGGCGTTCTGATGATCGTCCAGGCGAAACCGGGCAGCGTCGACTATGCCGGGTCGAATTACGCCCTCGGCATCGCCCTTGCCCTCGGAGCAGCGTTCTTCTGGGCCGTGGCCGCGCTTCTGACCAAAAAGCTGACCGGCACCCCGCCGCAGCTGATCGCTCTCATCCAGGTCTGTGTGGGCATCCTCATGCTCGCGCCCTTCGTCAGCTGGAACGCACTGCCCGAAGGTGGAACGGCCTGGGGCGCGCTGCTCACGCTCGGTGCCGTTCACACGGGCATCATGTACATCCTGATGTATGGCGCGGTCCAGAAGCTGCCGACCTACCTGCAGGGTGCCTTTTCGTTCATCTATCCGGTGGTGGCGATCTTTGTCGACTACGTGGCCTTCGGCCACCGGCTGCAGCCGCTGCAGCTCGTCGGCGCCGCGGCGATCATCGTGGCAGCCATGGGCATGACCTTCGGCTGGCGCCTGATCCGGCGGAAAGTCCCGGTTGGAGCGTCATAGATCAACCTCTGGCCGGGCCGGACTGAATGATAAGTCGATCGCATGATCCGTGCGTGAGCCTGCAGCGGTCTCAGGAACGCGGCAGGCTCTCACGGCAAAGCCGCCCTCGCCCGGTCCTTGCCGGCCTTGCGCAGCGCGGCGTCGCGGACCTGTCTGGCCACAGCCTCCGTCCCGCCGCGTGTTTCCCGGATCATGGCCAGGTCCTCTTCCCCCGACCCGTTCATGGGCGCAATGGCAAGATCCGTGTAGCTGCGCCGGTCCGCCGATGCCTTTACTCTCCGGTAGATCCGGTAAACCCGCCATGTGGCCGCTGCATAGGCCCAGTGCCTGACTGCGATCTCCGCCAGATAGCGCGGATAAAAGACGAAGGGACTTTCGACCGGCAGCCCGCTGCGCCGGTCCTTGCGGAATTTCAGCCGGAAGTAGCCGCCTTCCAGCGGATGCACGCCTTCGCGTTGCACCATCAGCTTGAACCACATCATCAGAAACAACTTGTTGCCCGGTCGTCCCTTCTTGTGGGCGGCCGCCCGTCGCAGCACCGTTTCGATGTGCTCATCGGAATAGTAGCTGTCCCAGGCCTGCCGGTACGCCTCCTCCCACTCCGCGTCACTCATCCTGGGGTGATGGGTCACACGATGGTTGAGATCGTATTTGTTGAGGTCCGGGTCCATCCAGGTGCCTTTCGACAGGAGCACCTTGTGGTCTTCCGATCCCGGAAGCGGCGTCAGATAAAAGAATTCAAGCAAGTCAAGCGGCAGTTCCTTCTTGATGATCTCGACATCGTGCAGAACCGCTTCTTTCGTATCTCCCGGGAACCCGATGATGTACCCGGCATAGGTTGTGGCGCCATGGTCACGCCATTTCTGCAGCATCTCCCGGTATTCGGTGATCTTGTTCTGGCGCTTCTTGGCTGCCATCAGGTTGTCGGGATTGATGTTCTCCAGGCCGATAAAGACCCGGTTCACGCCAGCCCGGGCTGCCTTTTCGATGAAGTTCTCGATCCGGTGGCAAAGCGTATCCACCTGAATGATGAACTTGATATCGAATTTTTCCTCTTCCCGCAGGAGAATCAGCCGGTCGAAGAGCGATTCCCATTCCCTGTTGCGGGCAAAATTGTCGTCGGTAATGAAAAACCGATTGATGCCCTGGGCATAATTGCCCCGGATGATCTGTTCCAGGTCGTCGGCAGATCGAAAACGGCTCTTGCGGCCCTGAACGTTGATGATCGTGCAGAACGAACACTGAAACGGGCAGCCGCGGCCGAGATCGAAACTGGAATGCGACCCGGCGGTATACTGTATATGTTTTGATGGCAGGATCGGTGTTGGCTCACCGGTGAGCGACGGCAGGTCCAACATGAAATTGTAGAGCGGCTTCAGCTCCCCTGCCCAGGCGTCGCGAAACACCATGTCCAGCCTCTGGTCTTCCGCCTCTCCTGCAAACAGGCTTACACCCTCCTTCTGCAGCTGGACCATCCCTTCCGGCATGTCGTCGAGCATGGCGATGCAGCCGGAGACGTGAAATCCGCCGATTGCGGTCGGCAGGCCCTCCTTCAGGAACCTCCGGGCCAGATCGGTGGCGCGTGGAAACTGGTTCGATTGAACGCCTACAAGAGCAATGAGGGCCTTGCCACCCTGCCTGCGGATTTCCCGGGCAATCCTCTCCGGATGCACCCGCTTGTTGGTTTCGTCGTAGGTATGCAGATGGATCTTGACGCCCTCGCCCAGGGCACCCCGCTCGCGGGCGGCTTCCGCAAGGCCGTTCAGGCTGGCCAGCGTGTTGGATGGTATTGCCGAACGCAGCCACTGGATCGGATAGCCGTCGTCGTCGTAATGGGTCGGCTTGATCATCACGAAATGGAAGTCATGCGCGTCCATGTGCCCCTCCGCCTTCAGGCTGATGGAGCGAGCTTCGCACCCAGGTTCCGCAGGGTCAAGTTTTCATGGCAATTGCCACAGTGTCGGGCTTACCGATCCAGACGATGCTCGGGAGGAATGTGGCGACCGCTCCAGCGGCCATAGCGCCAGGGCAGCAGCCAGTGGGCGTCGTCCGGCAGGGTTTCGGGCAGCGGATCGAATCCTGATGCGCCCCATGGGTTGCATCTGAGGATCCTCGCCAGGCCGATCCAGCCGCCGGCCCAGAACCCGAACCTGCGGATGGCCTGCTCGGTATAGTCGGAACAGCTCGGCGCATAGCGGCACCCCCGGCCCATGAAAAGGGACAGCGAATGGCGATAGAGCCAGATCAGCCCGATCGCCGCCCGGCCCGCGATCGAAAGTGGCCGGCCGGTCGCAGGAGGAGATTTTCTCGATGAGCACATGAACGCGGTCACACTGGCTCAAGCCGGTTGTCAGGCGGCCGCCCCGCCTGTTTTCTGTTTCGCCTCGATCTGGTCAAGTGCATCCACGACGGCATCGAATGTCAGCATGGTCGAGGCGTGCCGCGCCTTGTATTCCCTGACCGGCTCGAGGAATTTCAGATCCGCGAACCTGCCCGCCGGCGGCTCGCCGCCCTCCTTCAGCATGGCGCGCATCGTCTTTTGAACCTCACGCAACTCCTCGCTGTTTGCGCCGATCACGTTCCTGGCCATGATCGAGGAAGACGCCTGGCCGAGAGCGCAGGCTTTTACGTCATGGGCAAAATCCGTCACCAAGCCATCCTTCATGCACAAGTCGACAAGGACGGTCGATCCACAAAGCTTGGAATGAGCCTTTGCGCTCGCGTCCGGATGGTCAAGACGGCCGATCCGGGGAATATTTCCCGCGAATTCCAGGATCTTTGCATTATATATATCGTCAAGCATTCTCGCCTCATCGTGAAAGCCTGTGATGCCCGGCACATTGAAGGCACTCCAGTTTCACATATATAGATCAGACGCCACGGCAATTTCGCAAGGGGCAGAGTGGTCGCAGTTGGTAATCTTGAGTGACGCATGCGCGCTTGCAACCGGTTCGACCCGCATGGAAACTGTACGTTCGCTTTTTGCGTGGAATATGATAAGGGTCCCCCGCCTCAGTCAGTACCAGTCCGGAACAACGGTCGGACCTGGAGTATCTGAGACGTGATCCGTGCACATACGAGCGCCGTATGACGAGTGACAAGGGTAATATCGCGAGGATCCCAATGGACGCTGTCCTCAAGCCGGTTGAAAAATCGTTTGAAAGAAAAAAACCGGACCAATTGCTTCGCCCCAGCCGCGAAGAGGCTGAAGCTGCCGTTCGTACGATCATCGCCTGGACCGGGGACGACCCGGATCGCGAGGGCCTTGTCGAAACTCCGAAACGTGTCGTCAAGGCGCTGAGCCAGCTCTACGGCGGCTATTTCGAGAACGCGTCCGAACATCTAGAGCGGACATTCGAGGACGTGGGCGGCTACCACGATATCGTCCTGGTGCGCGGCATCCCGTTCCATTCCCATTGCGAACACCACATGCTGCCCTTCATCGGCGAGGCGCATATCGCCTATTATCCGGCGGAAGGTGTCGTCGGCCTGTCGAAACTGGCGCGGGTCGTCGATATCTACGCCAAGCGCCTGCAGACGCAGGAACATCTGACGGCACAGATTTCCACGGCGATTGACGATGCGCTGGCACCACGCGGCCTGGCCGTGATGATCGAAGCCGAGCATCAGTGCATGACCATGCGCGGCGTTCAAAAGCCCGGGGTTTCCACGATCACCACCCAGTTTACCGGGGTCTTCCAGGACGACCCGGCCGAACAGGTCAAGTTCATGACCATGGTGCGCGGCAAGGCCGGCTGATTTCCGGACTCCCCGCTTCGCATTTGCCAGTCTCGAGAGTATCCGCCGGATGGCGCAATGCTCTCTGGCTTGTCGTTTCCAGGCGGGATTGAACCGCTGAACCGGATCCCGCTGTGCCGGGGCTCTTCCAGGACGTTTTTTGCCATGTGCAGTTCCAGGCTTTCCGATCGCGGCGACAAAGACAGCATTGAAACCGGCGATCTCCTGATGCCCAAATTCGACGGGGACGGGCTGATCACTGCCGTCGTGACGGATGTGGCTACCGGTGAAGTGCTCATGGTCGGCTATATGAACGCCGAGGCCCTGGAGCGGACCATTGAAACCGGGGAAGCCTGGTACTGGAGCCGGTCGCGCCAGAGTTTCTGGAAAAAGGGCGAAACCTCCGGTCAGGTCCAGAAAGTGCATCAGATCCTGACCGACTGCGATCAGGACGCCCTCGTCCTCAAGGTATCCGTGGAAGGCAACGGTGCCACGTGCCATGTCGGCTACCGGTCCTGCTTCTTCCGGAAAATCGTCAATTCCGGCTCGGGTCCGCTGCGCCTGGAACGTGTCGAATCCGAGCGCGTCTATGCGCCCGAGGACGTTTACGGCAAGTCGTAAGCTGTGCCGCCCGTTCCGGTGCGGCAGCGGCGCACGCCGGCTAATTAATTGGCAAACTTACAGATTTCTGCAATTAGCACTACAACTTATAAGTAGTAGCACTTATATCGTACACCGTCCGATAATGCCTAGACTTTGTCCGGGCGCGAACAGAATGACAATTTCGGCCGCCCTCCATTTTCCGCAGACTTAGGGAGAGGTTATGGCGGACAAGGAAGCTCAAACCATTCGGGATGAGCGGATTGCGTTCATCCTGCTGGCGGTGGTCCTGGCCCCGGTGCTCTCGGTTGCAATCGTCGGGGGCTACGGATTTATCGTCTGGATGTCCCAGCTGATCCTCGGCCCGCCCACGGGCTGATGTCATGCCGGTAGACCCCGATTTTTTCCCAAGCCGCAGGGCTTTTCTCAAACTGCCTGGCGAGCCCAAAGCCGATGCGCTCCGGCCGCCCTGGACGGACGAGGAAGCTGTCGCAGCGCGTTGCACGAGCTGCTCGGCCTGCGTCGACGCCTGCCCGGAATCCATCCTGCAAACCGACCGGCAAGGCCGGCCCGTGGTCGTCTTTGACGGACGGGAATGCACCTTTTGCCGTAAATGCGCCGAAGCCTGTGAGGTATCCGTTTTCGATCTCGCGCGCCCACAACCATGGGGCCTCAAGGCGGTGATCGGCGAAGGATGTCTGCAGGACCACGGCATCAGCTGTCAGCTCTGCCGGGACAGCTGCCCGGTCTCGGCAATCCGTGTCGATCTTGGCAAGCGCCCCTTCGGCCGCCTGACGATCGACACCGGGCTTTGCACCGGCTGCGGCGCGTGTCTGAGCGTCTGCCCGCAAGAGGTTCTTTCCCTGACCGATTCCACTTCTGAAACGGAGGCCGCATGAACGATCTCGTCCATATCGCCAGCCTGCTTGTCCAGGTCCTGCCCGGAAAGCGCGCCCTCACCGAAGCTGCCATCCTTGAATTCAGCGGCGCCGAGATCGCCCATGGCGACGAGAGGGGCCGGCTGATCGTGACGCTGGAGGCCCCCAGCGAATCCCAGATCCTTCAAAACCTTACCGACATTCAGCTGCTCGCCGGCGTGGTGAGCGCTTCCCTTGTCTACCACCAGACAGACGGCGGGCCGGACCCCGTGTCCGCCGGCATCTGAGGAGAACATCATGAGCGGAATTAGCAGACGCGACGTCATCAAAGCGCAGGCGGTGGCCGCCGCGGCCGCCGCGGCCGGCATGCCCGTGCCGGCCGCCGCCCAGAACCTGGTGACCGACGCCAGACTGACGGATCTGAAATGGTCCAAGGCCCCTTGCCGCTTCTGCGGCACGGGATGCTCGATCATGGTTGCCACCAAGGCCGGACGGGTCGTTGCCACCCACGGGGATGCGGAATCGGAGGTCAACCGCGGCCTCAACTGCGTCAAGGGCTACTTCCTGTCCAAGATCATGTACGGCCGCGACCGGCTGACGACGCCGCTGCTGCGCAAGACGGACGGCAAGTACGACAAGAACGGCGCATTCGAGCCGGTCTCGTGGGACGAAGCCTTCGACATCATGGCCGAGAAGTGGAAGGCCACGCTGAAGGAGAAAGGCCCGAAGGCCATCGGCATGTTCGGCTCCGGCCAATGGACCGTCTGGGAGGGCTATGCGGCTTCCAAGCTGATGAAAGCCGGTTTCCTGTCCAATAATATCGACCCGAACGCGCGCCACTGCATGGCCTCGGCGGTTGTCGGTTTCATCCGCGCCTTCGGCATCGACGAGCCGATGGGCTGCTACGACGATTTTGAAAATGCGGATGCCTTCGTGCTCTGGGGCTCCAACATGGCCGAGATGCACCCGATCCTGTGGACCCGCGTCGCCGACCGGCGCCTCAGCCATCCCCATGTGAAGGTTGCCGTCCTGTCGGTCTTCGAGCACCGCAGCTTCGATCTGGCGGATATCCCGATCATCTTCACACCGCAATCCGACCTGATCATCGCCAACTACATCGCCAACCACATCATCCAGGCCGGTGCGGTGAACGAGGACTTCGTTTCCAGGCACATCAATTTCCGCAAGGGCGACCCGGACATCGGCTACGGGCTCAGGCCGGAAAACCTGCTGGAACAGGCCGCGGTCAACCCGGGCAGCGGCGATTCCCAGCCCATGACATTCGAGGAATACGCGGAATTCGTGAAGCCTTACACGCTGGACTATGCCGCGGAACACACCGGCGTTTCCAAGCAGCGACTGCAAGAGCTCGCCGAGCTCTACGCCGACCCGGACACCAAGGTCATGTCCTTGTGGACCATGGGCGTGAACCAGCACACCCGCGGCGTGTGGATGAACAATCTCATCTACAACCTTCACCTTCTCACCGGCAAGATCTCCCAACCGGGCAATTCCCCCTTCTCCCTGACCGGCCAGCCGTCTGCCTGCGGCACGGCGCGCGAGGTCGGCACGTTTGCCCACCGCCTGCCGGCGGACCTTGTGGTCACCAATCCGGAACACAGGGCGACGGCGGAAAAGATCTGGAAGCTGCCGCAAGGCGCGGTGCCGGATTGGGTCGGCGCCCATGCCGTCTTGCAGAACCGGATGCTGAAGGACGGCCTGATCAACTGCTACTGGGTACAGGTCAACAACAACATGCAGGCGGCCCCGAACATGATGGAGGAAGGCCTGCCGGGCTACCGCAATCCGGACAACTTCATCGTCGTGTCGGACGCCTACCCGACCGTGACCGCGGAAGCTGCCGACCTGATCCTGCCAACTGCCATGTGGGTGGAAAAGGAAGGTGCCTACGGCAACGCGGAACGCCGGACCCAGTTCTGGCACCAGCTGGTGGATGCGCCCGAGGGCGCAAGATCGGACCTGTGGCAGCTGGTGGAGTTTTCCAAGCGCTTTACCACCGACGAGGTCTGGCCGGCGGAGCTGCTCGACGCCAACCCCGATTTCAAGGGCAAGACGCTCTACGAGGTTCTTTACGAGAACGGCAAGGTCAACGCCTTTTCCAATGACGAGCGCGAGGAAGGCTATGCCAATGACGAAGCCGATGAGTTCGGCTTCTACATCCAGAAGGGCCTTTTCGAGGAATATGCCGAGTTCGGCCGCAAGCACGGCCATGACCTGGCGGATTTCGACACCTACCACAAGGTCCGCGGACTGCGCTGGCCGGTGGTGGACGGCAAGGAAACCCTCTGGCGCTACAATGGCCAATACGATCCTTACGTCAAAGCCGGCGCGGATTTCGAGTTTTACGGCAAGCCGGACGGCAAGGCTGTCGCCTTCGCCCTGCCCTTTGAACCGGCGGCGGAAATCCCGGACGAGGAATATCCGTTCTGGCTGTCCACGGGCCGCGTTCTGGAGCACTGGCATTCCGGCTCGATGACGCAGCGCGTGCCCGAACTCTACAAGGCGGTGCCCGACGCCGTCTGCTTCATGCACCCGGACGATGCCCAGATGCTCGGCGTTCGCCGGGGTTCGGAGATACGCATCAAGTCCAGGCGCGGCGAGATGCTCACCCGCGTGGAAACCCGCGGCCGCAACAAGCCGCCGAGGGGTCTCGTCTTCGTCCCCTGGTTCGACGCCCGGCAGCTGATCAACAAGGTGACGCTGGACGCGACCGATCCCCTGTCGAAACAAACCGACTTCAAGAAATGCGCCGTGCGCATTGAAGCAGTGTGAGGTGTGCCATGAAACGCATTGCAATGAGCCTCTTTGCCGCTGCCAGCCTCGTGGCCGCCACCGCATTCGCGCAGGAGAACGTTTCCACGCTGCGGCCGACCACGCCGCTGGCGGAGAACGACACACCGGCGCCCATGGCCAAACCGGTCAATTCCGATCTGCGGCAGGTGCGCAACTATCCCGAACAGCCGCCGCTGATCCCCCACTCGATCGACAATTACCAGATCGACATGAACGTCAACAAATGCCTCACCTGCCACTCTCGCACGGCCATAGAAATCAGCCAGGCGCCGATGGTGTCCATCACTCACTTCATGAACCGGGAGAACCAGTTCCTGGCGTCCGTCACGCCCCGGCGCTACTTCTGCACCCAGTGCCATGTACCGCAGACCGATGCCAGGCCGCTGGTTGAGAACGACTTCGTCGACGTGGATGCAGTCCTCGACTATATCAAATCGAAAGAGGGAACCGACTGATGATGGCGCTCCTCAAGAGGCTCTGGAACACCATACGTCGGCCCAGTGTCCACTACAGCCTGGGCTTTCTGACCCTGGGTGGATTCGTGATGGGTATCATCTTCTGGGGCGGCTTCAACACCGCGCTCGAACTGACAAACACGGAAAAGTTCTGCATCAGCTGTCATGAAATGGAGAACAACGTGTTTCAAGAAATGAAAAGCACGATCCACTACACCAACCGTTCCGGCGTGCGCGCCACCTGTCCGGATTGCCACGTTCCTCATGACTGGACCGACAAGATCGCCCGCAAGATGCAGGCCTCGAAGGAAGTCTGGGGCAAGATCTTCGGCACGATCAACACGCGGGAAAAGTTCCTGGAACACCGTCTCGAACTGGCACAGCGCGAATGGGCACGGCTGAAGGCCAACAATTCCCTGGAATGCCGGAACTGCCATTCGGCGGATTCCATGGACATCACCCGCCAAAGCGCCAGGGCATCCGAACAGCATGAGCGCTTTCTCTTCACCGGCGAGAAAACCTGCATTGACTGTCACAAGGGCATCGCCCACGAGCTACCCGACATGTCCCATTCCGCCTGGTTGCACGAGAGCGCGGACGATGCAGTGGCAAAAGCCACCATCTACCTGGCCAAAACGAAACCGGAGTGAGGAGCAGCCGGCAGGGCTCTTCCTCTCCCTGATTTCGCGGACACTGGAAGGTCAGCCGGCAGGCGTCCATTTCCCCGCAAGGGGAGACGGAGACCGAGCCGAGGAGCTGATGGATATTGGGAATAAGTCGCTAAGAACGAACCGGAATGGTTCTCGCTTTCCATCCGCTGTTTCGAAGCGAGATGAGTTCACGTCGGACCATTCGACCGGAGAACAGAGTCCGCGCTGCGCAACGAATTTGCCGGCCTTGTCGCGATGAGCCCGTGCCGAAGTTTCCAGATATGTCAGGGCATTCCGGGAACGCCCCGCCGAAGGCTTACGCCATCGTGATGTAGCTGCGCATCTGCTCGGCTTCGAGTTCGATCTGCGCGATCTTGAACTTGACCACATCGCCGATGGAAATCACGCCACTGAGGGCGCCGTCTTTCAAAACCGGCAGGTGGCGGAAGCGGCCTTCCGTCATCTGTGACATCACGGCGTTGATACTGTCTTCCTCGGTGCAGGTTTTGACGTTCTTGGTCATGACGTTCAACACGGGCTGTTTGAGTGCCGACACGCCCTGGGTGCCGATCACGCGAACGATATCGCGCTCGGACACGATCCCTTCGATCGCCTTGTCTTCACTGCAGACCAGCACGGCACCGATCTTGTGTTTCGCCAGGGTTTCGCAGACGTCGCTCACCAGCGCGTCGCTACTGACTGTAATGGTATCGTGGCCTTTCCCACTCAGGATTGCGGCAACGGTCATTTAAGAACACCTCCCATGGCATCAACCAGCCCGACACATACGGGACGACACCATCATGGCAAAAAAATCACCCGGCGCAAACTGTTGAGGCGACGCCGCGTCAAATTCGCCGTTGCGGCACTGGATCGAAGAAGGGAAACAAGACCAGACCCGCAACAAATCCGCCGATATGCGCCTGCCAGGCGACGCCGGCCGCTTCACCGGCCACCGGACCGCTCATGATTCCAAAAAACAGGTTCAACCCGAACCAGACCGCCACAAACACGAGAACCTGCTGATTCCGGAAGCATACCGAGAGCGGCTGCGCAGGAACCAGATAGGCCGCCCTGTCCGACCTGCGGATCGCCCCAAGTGGCCCCCCGAGTTCGAACACGAACCGGATTGCAGCGGCCATCTGGCCGGAAATGGCGGCTGACGCGCCGATCATCGGCGCGGTTTCGCCCCAATGGGTGGCCAGATGCGCAAGCGCGCCTCCAATCGAACACAGCACCGAGAAGAGGAGAAAACGCCCGGCGCCGAATCGGCGCGCCACCGCGCTGCCGAAAATGGCCATCCAGAGCAGGTTGAAAATGATGTGCATCGCCCCGCCATGCAGCAGGCTGTAGGTCACGCTCGCCCAGACCGCCGATGCCAGATCCAGCGGCTGAAGGTGGGACAAGGCGGCATACTTGGCGGGCCAGAAAGCAAACAGGTAGATGATCAGGTTGTCCCAGCTCGCCGGCAGCAGCAGCGAGCGGGCAACATGGATGACGACCATGGCCGCCCCCAGCCAGACAATGACATCCGGCAGGTTGAAGACGGGCGGCCCGGACGGCCGCCTGGGGCCGCTTGGCCTTTGAGCCTCTTCGCGCCGGGTACGCTCTTCATCGAATTTGTAAATGTTCATGGAGCCTGTGCCTTTTTGCTTTTTCTAAGCAAGATGGGGAACAAAACAAGGGCGCGTCCTTACCGATCCCGTCACTTCGCACAAATATGGTGAATTTGCACTTGTGTGCAGGAGGCAAAAGACAAAGCGCCGGCCATCCTGCGATGACCGGCGCTTCGCCGTGCCCCCTGAAACAGGTCGCGTCCCCACGCGCCCGGTCTAAGGCCCGATGTTCACGAGCTTGCCGGCGCTTCCACCCGAGGCGGCCTTAAGAGGCCGTTCCTGCCGGGCCCGCAGCCGGGACAACAACAGCGGCGTCCTCCCGATCGCCGCCATCCATGAACAGTTCCTTAAATTGCCGACATAAACGACCCAAGACAAGCTTTACCGAAAATTAACCTTAATTGCGCCGCCCATGCTCCTGAATCTGCGGTTTTGCGAGTTGGCACGCCCCCTGCTTGGTTCAGGCCAGAAACCTATATGGCTAGATAAAACGTCCCGTTTTGGAACAAGCGTTGTCTTGAGACGAAACACCGGACCGAAAAGGCAAAGAGGCGAAGCAAGATGAAACACGGCGTGACGCAAACTCTTTATTCCTATTGGGACAACCTTCGCGGCGCCCGCCCTGCTCCCAACCGCAGCGAAGTCGATCCGGGCGAAATCCGCGGTCTCCTGGGAGACACTTTCATTCTTGAGACAAATGGAGCTCGCGACGTGCGGTATCGCCTGGCCGGCACCCGGCTGTGCTCGGCGCATTGCCGGGAGTTGAAGGGGCGCAACTTCCTGCGCGGCTGGAACACCAAGGACAAGGAAGCGCTGGAAAGCCTGATTGCGGCCATTACCGAAGATGCCGCCGTCGCCGTCCTGGGCATCAACGGTCATACCGAACGCGACCAGATCCTGCAGATGGAAATGCTGCTGGTCCCGCTCAACGTTCCCGGCGAAGGCCGCATCCGCATACTCGGCAGCTGCGCGCCCATGGAAAAACCCTACTGGCTGGGACTGCATCCGATCCTGAGCCAGACCGTCAGCAGCCTGCGCCTGGTCTGGCCGGACGAGCGGCCGTATTTCGTCAATGGCCCGGGAACGATGAACCCGATTCTGCCGCGCTTTACAGCTGAGGGCATGTCCATGCCGACACCGCCTCTCCCGCGCGGGGCCGAGCGCAAGGTCGGCCACCTGACCGTTTATTCGGGTGGCAAATCCTGACAGCCCCTCCGGCGTGACAGACAAGCACCGGAACGGGTCCGCCCGTTCCGCAGCGTTCCGGCAAAAAAGCCTCAGAAGATCAGAGATTGCTGATGTATTTCTTACAACTTTAGCAGGTTCCGCGAGTTTTCTGTCTATTTCTACTGCCGATTGCCCCGATGAAATGAAATGCACGCTTCGACATCGGAGATCAGGATGGGCTCATCCCGCTCCAGAGACGAGGGAAACTCTTTCCGGATTTAGCGTGTTACTGGGTTCAACTTCGATCAAGTACCCGGAGCTTGCACGGAGCCTGCCCCCGGCGCCGTCCGATCCAGGTTTTCACCACACGCGCCTTCCTTTCGACACAATAAATTTCACCAGGTACTGGACCTGAGCCGCGTCTCGGCTACACTGCAATTACATATCGTTAACCCCGACAGTCTAAAGTGGTTAAGAGGACTATCGAGGATCTCTTTACCGCCCGGTGTTTGGATGCGGGTCCCATGGTTTTGGATAAAGCAGGCATGAGCGCCGGATTGGCAACAGCAACAGCGGGAAGCAGGTCGCTTCAAGTCACTGACCGCCGGCGACATCAACGGGTTCAGGTGAATATCCTGGGTCGGTTTATGCTTGAGGATCGCCGTGAATATCCCTGTCAGGTTATAGACATGTCTCCCGGAGGCATGGCGATGATAACGCCCGTCACCGGCCGCGTCGGCGAGCGGGTGATCGCCTATCTGGATCACATGAGCCGCGTGGAAGGGCGAATCGCCCGGCTGATCGATGGCGGCTTTGCCGTTCAACTGCAGAATACCGCACGCAAGCGTGACAAGATCGCGAACGTCCTGACCTGGCTCGCCAACAGGGACGAGCTCAACCTTCCGGAAGATCGTCGCCACGACCGTTTCGTGCCGAAGAATCCGATCACCAGAATGATTCTTCCGGACGGCTCCGAACACTCCTGCCGGATCGTCGACGTCTCGCTGTCGGGTGCGGCCCTGGCTACCGAAACCATTCCCGAGATGGGCGACAGCATCACGCTCGGCAAGATGCGCGCCCGCGTCGTCCGCCGGATTGAAGGCGGTATTGCCGTGGAATTCGCACCGGTACAGAATCGCGACCTTCTCGAACAGCACATCTCAATCTCCGAAAAACGCTGACCGCAGCCTGCACCGGCCGCGCGACTTGATTTCTGAAGCCCTCACCCAACGCGCAAGGGCCGGTGTTCTGACTTGATCAGTCACCACAAGCGCGCATGGGCGCCGCAGCGACGCTGCCTGCCACGGGCGACATTTTTTTCAAGAAAAACAAAAAAATTGAGCGCCAGGACGTCCAAAATGGCCCGTCCAGCGGTGCCGCGTGGCTGTTTCGCGCGCAACGGCCGTGCAGCATAAAGCGCCTGCAAAAAGCGCGGATTTCCTTTTCCTTCAAAGGCTTACAGAGGAAAGATCAAATTTTATGAAAATGCGATTCCAACTTTACTAAAACAAGCGTCAAATAAGCATAAAACAAAGAGAAAACACGGTTCAAATACCTCTATTATTTTAGGATGAAGATTTTCCGGAAGTAAAAATCATTGATGCATCGTTGCTCCAGCCTTGGGGAGGGCGTAACGATGAAACTACTTCAGAAGATCCTTTTCGCAGCAGTATTGACGGCAACCGCCGTAGCAACGGGAACGACGGCTTTTGCCGGTCCGGGCCGTTTCATGGAAATGAAGACGGTCGTCAAACCACCGATCGGCTACAAGCAGTTTTGCCGCGACAACGCCTGGGCATGCCCGAAAGAGCGATACGATCCGCTTGTCGTGCGCCTCGACGAGGCGAGATGGCAGGAGCTCATCGCCATCAATGCCGACGTCAACCGGCGCATCCGCCCGATGTCCGACGAGGACCTGTTCGGCAAAGCCGAGCACTGGACCTATCCGGCCGACGGCTATGGCGATTGTGAAGAATATGTCCTGGAGAAACAGCGCGTCCTGATGAAGGCCGGCTGGCCGAAGAGCGCGCTGCTGATCACGGTCGCAAAGGATACGAGCAATGCCGGCCATGCGGTTCTGACCGTGCGCACGGACCACGGCGACATGATCCTCGACAACCAGGTCGAGGCCGTTCTGCCCTGGTACTCGACCCCTTACCGCTACATCAAGCGTCAATCCGCCACTTCGCCCGTGGAATGGACGGGCATCGCCGATACCCGCGTGACCACGGTCAGTAGCGTGACAAGATAAGGCACAGACAGCATCGGTCCGGTCACCCGGGCCTTCAGAACGATCCGGTCGCGTCCCCACCCTCCCCATCCCTACCACGACCGGGTCCAGGGAACCGGCCCGCCCCCGCAGGCCGGTTCCCGCATTTTCCGGGTGGGAATCGGGTGTCAGATCTCCGTGAGGCCCGCCTTGAAGCGCCGCCAGTTGCGCACATAGCCTTGCGCGGATTTGCGGATATCTTCCCCAGCCTGCTCCGGCAGCGTGCGCACGATCTTGCCGGGCACACCGACGACCAGGGAATTGTCGGGAATTTCCTTGCCCTCTGCGATGAGCGCGTTTGCGCCGATGATGCAGTTCGAGCCGATAACGGCACCGTTCAATATGGTCGCGCCCATGCCCACAAGCGTGTTGTTCCCGACCGTGCAGCCGTGGAGAATGGCCCTGTGGCCGATGGTGCAGTCGGCACCGATCGTCAGCGGGAAGCCCATATCCGTGTGGAACACGGAGCCGTCCTGGACATTGGAACGCGCACCGATGGTGATAAGCTCGTTGTCCCCGCGCAAAACCGCACCAAACCAGACACTCGCCTCGTCCTCGAGACGAACGGCGCCGATCACGGCCGCATCAGGGGCAATCCAGTAGTCACCGCTTTCGGGAAAGTCGGGCTTGCGGCCGTCGAGCGCGAAAACAGGCATGGTACCTCAGGAAAATCCGAGAAGGATCAGAGCGACATTCATCACCATGACGCCCGAGCACATGCTCCACATGCCGGCGATGGTGGATGAGGCAACGAGCCAGCCAAGGGGCCGGTTCTCGATACGCCGGCCGCGAATGGCATTGCGCATGATGATGAACGGTCCGGCAAAGACGCACATGAATATGCCGGCCATAAATGCCATGAGGCCCTCGGCCGCGAAATTGAAGCGTGGCGGCTCCTTGGTGATCAGCTGATAGAGGCTGCCCAGGACGCCGGCCGCCACGAAGCCGGCGCATGCGATATATCCAACAAGAAGAAGTTCGAAGAACACGACCGTTAACCCCTTGTTAACCCTTACACCCGGAAGGTGATTAAGAAATCCTAAAGGGTCAAGTGCAAACACTGTGCCGGAAAGGCAAATGGGCGGAAACCCTCACATATGGCCGGTCGGACCGGCAGCTGGACCATCTCTGGCAGGGACAGGCGTTCCATTCCGGCACAGGTTGTCCCAGTTTTGCGCACCAGCCTCCGGCCCGGTTCATCGCCGCAGTGCGCCTGCGAACCATGGGCCGGCGGAGGCCTGCTGGTGATCCCCGTCTCCCTTCCGGCTCCGATCAACTCCCAGCCCCGCCATTTCACATTCCTCGCCCTGGCGATCTGCGTACTCGCGGCGGCTTATATCGTCGAGCGGGTAAGCTATTGGTCCCGTTACTGGCAGACCAACACGGCCGGCGCCTTGGCCAGCGAACCGGTTTCTCTCACCATCGGCACCGCGCAGTTCCGCCTGCCGGTCGGCTATATCGACACGATGCGCCAGCGCCACCAATCCCTCGGCGGGGACAGCGAATTCGAAGCGCTGCGCCTTTCGATGCACTGGCCGGACCTGGGCAGCGCGGCCTCCAGGACCCCTCAACGCGGGGCGGCAGACGAAATTCTCGTCGAGCTGGAACACAATCCCGGCCGCGAAAGCCTGCGGGCGCGGCTGGATCCGTTCTACCGCCGCCTTGCCAGGGGCGCTGAGCTCTCCGGCCCGGACGGGCTGAAGATCCTCACTCTGTCCGCCCGCCGCACGCCCAAGACCGATCTGATCGTCTACGATCCTTCGGTTCGAAACGGTTTCATCGCTCGCTGTCTGAGGAAATCAACGACGGAAAGTGCCACGTGCCACCGCGCCATCCTGTTGGCGTCGGGCCTTGAACTGCGCTACCGCTTCGATCAGGGCCTGCTACCGGACTGGCGGAAGCTGGACAGCGCCATCATCGCGAAGGTGGAAAGCTTCAGGGTTCATGCAACGGCGATGGCCCGCGGCCCGGAGCAGAACTGAAAAAGCGGCCGCTTTTCACCGGCCGCTTACACTTGCAATCAATGGACTTTCGGCTCAGACGTCTTCCAGATCAATCTCCAGAATGGCCATCTGGAAGTTCCAGCTGAGGTCTTCGTCCTCGTCGTCGCGGAAGATCACACCGATAAATTCATCACCGATATAGACTTCCGCGGAGTCGTCCTTGCGCGGCCGGGCCTTGACCTGGATGCTCGGCGAACCGAACTTCGAACGCAGGTAGGCTTCGATCTTGCGGATTTCATCGGGTTTCACGGCGCTCTCCTTGTGAATTGCTCTTGGCACTAACTGGCGCGGACCCTACAAGAGCGAGCGCAAATGCCAAAGCGTTTCCATCACCTTTCCCCGTCTTCCTGCCCCGTCCGGGCAGCGGCAGGCCTCACTCGGCCTGGCCGGTATCTTCTCCCAAGAGCTGGTTCATGCTTCTGGCCGGTTCCGCGCAGCCGGCCTTGCCGACGATCTTGGCCGGCACACCGGCGACCGTGGTGTTCGGCGGCACGTCGGACAGGACCACGGATCCGGATGCGATCCGCGAGCAATGGCCGATCTCCAGATTGCCCAGTACCTTTGCGCCGGCGCCAAGCAGGACGCCGTGGCGGATCTTCGGATGGCGGTCGCCGCCTTCCTTGCCCGTGCCGCCGAGAGTGACGCCCTGAAGGATGGAGACATCGTCCTCGATCACCGCCGTACCGCCCACGACGATGCCGGTGCCGTGATCGATGAAGATGCCGCGGCCGACCGGAACGGCCGGATGAATATCGATCTGAAAGACTTCGGAGGCGCGGCTTTGCAGATAAAGGGCGAAATCCCTGCGTCCCTGGCACCAGAGCCAGTGTGCCAGCCTGTGGGTCTGAAGGCCGTGGAAGCCCTTGAAATAAAGGACCGGCTCCAGGAAGCGGTAGCATGCCGGATCGCGGTCATAGACCGCAACGATGTCGACGCGGAAGATCTTGGCCAGTTCCGGATCGTCCGCCAGGGCCTCCAGATAGGTCTGCCGGATCAGCGATGCGGAGACGATGTCCCTGCCAAGCCGGTCGCCAAGCCGGTGGACGACGGTTTCTTCCAGACTGTCATGATTGAGCACGGTTTCGTAGACAAAGGAGGACAGGGCCGGTTCGGCCGTCACCATCGCCTGCGCTTCTTCCCGCAGCTGCTGCCAGACCGGATCATGGGTCGGAACATGCTTCAATTCGGTTTTGCCGATCGATGCCGACATGGCCTGTCTCCTTCTCAAGCCGTCATACAAGGTCCTAAAATAGGACTGACATATGATATTCCCAAATCAAACTTGCTGATATCAGATATGAACGACCATTATGAACCGTGAAGTCCAAAAAATCCAGCGACTTAACAACGCACGCCACATCCTGGGAGCCGATATGCCGACTGAAGGCCCGGAAGATGCGAATTCAGCCAATCCTCTGGTGATCGTCAAGGGGCCCGTTGCCGTGCTCCTCCTGAACGCTCGCGAGAAGAAAAATGCCCTGCCCCTTGCTGCCTGGCAGCGATTTCCCGAGGTTCTGAGCGGCCTGCAACAGGACCCGGACATCCGCGTCTGCGTCGTGAAGGGCGCGGGCGGCAAGAGCTTCTGTGCGGGCGCGGACATCTCCGAATTCGAGGCCATCCGCTCGTCCCCTGAAGCGGCGAAACGCTACGACGACATCAACGTGGCCGCATTCAAGGCCTTGAAGGCGCTTTCCGTTCCGGTCATCGCGGCGATCGAGGGCCCGTGCCTCGGCGGCGGGCTCGGGCTCGCCCTTGCCTGCGATATCAGGATCGCCGCCCAATCGGCGTTCTTCGGAATACCGGCAGCAAGGCTCGGACTGGCCTATCCCCCCGAAGCGCTGAGCGACCTTCTGGAAGCCGTTTCCCTGTCGGACGCCAAACAGCTGCTGTTCACCGCCGAGCGCGTTTCCGCGGACAAAGCCCTGCAGATCGGCCTGATCAACGAAGTCGTGGCCGAGGGCGAACTCGACCGCCGCATCGCCGCCCTGTGTGCCACGATCAGCTCGAACGCTCCGCTCTCGCTCAAGGCCGCCAAACACGCACTGGATCATCTGGCCCGGCCGACCGGTACCACCGACCTTGGCGCCGCCCTGCAGAACGCCCAGACCTGTATCGACAGCGAAGACTACCGGGAGGGATACAGGGCCTTCCTGGAAAAGCGTGCTCCCGAGTTCAAGGGACGCTGAACTTTAAAGACACGATTGCGAGATCCGTTCTCTTCCAGCGGGCCAGGGCCCTACCGGAATCGATTTTTCAGGAAATGCGGCCAAGTCTCTGCAATAGCGCAGCTATTCACTCAGGCAATCACCGCATCGGCCTTCAGGTCGAGCAGAAAATCCTCGACGGCAGCGGCGAAGATATCGTTCTTGTCGCCAGCGACCATGTGGCCCGCGTCGCGGATGTCGGTGAATCTCGCGTGGGGGACCTGTTGCTGGAACTCGCGTACATGTTCCATCGACACCAGCTCCGAGTTCTGGCCGCGCACCAGCAGTACCGGCAGGGACAGGTTTCCGGCGGCCGCGTGGATTTCATCCTGGACAGAGACCGCCTGTCCCGGATCCTGATGCTGTTTGGCTTTCAGGAAGGCAGGGTCCCAATGCCAGCGGAAACGGCCGTCGTCATGCAGCCTGAGGTTCTTGGAAAGGCCGGAGAGGTCCTTGGGGCGCGCCCGGTTGGGCAGGTACCGCGCGATCGCGTCGGCGGCCTCCTCGACGCTCGCAAAGCCTTCATCGACCCTGTCCCCCATGAAGCCGAGTATCTTGCTGACGCCGCCCATGTCGATCCGCGGCGTGATATCCACCAGCACCAGCGCCGCCAGTGCGCCGTTGCTCTCCCGTCCTTCGGCGAGCATGCCCGCAAACCCGCCGAGCGAAGCTCCCACGACGACCGGTTTGGCACGGTGGAGAGCCTGGATCTGACGGGTGACGGCGACGAGATCCTTGGCAAAGTCGAAAAAACTGTAATTGCCGCTCGCCACCCAGTCGCTCTCGCCATGGCCGCGCTGATCGAGCGAATAGACCGGATGGCCGAGCTCCGCGATGCGCGCGGAGGCCGCGTCCCAGGAATGCCGAGTCTGGCCGCCGCCGTGCAGCATGACCACCGGCTGTCCGCCCTCTCCATACCGGTCGGCGACAAGACCGTTCTTCTCGGCCCCTTGAAAGACGACACGCTTTGGACCCATGACTTCTCCCCTATGCCGGCGCCTGTTTCGGCCCCACAGTTCCTTCAGGCATCCACGTTGTTCAGGAAAGCAAGAACGCCCTGTTTGTGAACCTTGTCGCCGACGGCCAGCATATGATCGCGTCCCGGGATCTCCAGCACCTCGGCATGGGGGATCAGCGCGGCGAGCTTCTGCGGCGAGCCGGCAATATCGTCCCTGGTTCCAACGGCAACCAGAACCGGGCGCTCGATTCTGGCGACATCCTCTTCGCTGATTTTCTGGCGCGAGGAGCGCATGCAGGCAGCCAGCGCCCGGCGATCCGAACCGGTCTGCTCGGCAAAGGCGCGGAACGCACGTCCATTCCGGTCGCTCACGTCCTGCAGGCGCTCGGCCTCGAGCGCGGTGGCTATCGGCTCCGGATCGCCCACGCCTTCGATCATACCGTAACCTAGCCCGCTGAACACAGCCCGCCGGACACGGTCCGGATGATTGAGTGTCAGGAAGGCCGATATGCGCGCGCCCATGGAATAGCCCATGACATCGGCGCGCTCGATACCGAGATGATCGAGAACGCGCCTTGCATCCTCGGCCATGACCGGTGCTCCGTAGTCGGCCGGATCATGGAATTTCTGGCTGTCGCCGTGTCCGCGGTTGTCGATGGCGATCACGCGCCGACCGTCCTTCACCAGAAGGTCGACCCAGCCGGGATAGATCCAGTTCACCTGCTTGTTGGACGCAAATCCATGAATAAGCAGGATCGGGTCGCCCTCCCCTTCGTCGAGGTAGGCGATCCTCACTCCATCGGCTTCAAATTCAGGCATAAGAAGAACTGACCCTTACGTAAACGGAAAACCTCTTTATGGCTACAGTAAGAGGTTTGCACATCGATGGCAAAGCCGAATTGGCTGAAAAAGCGCAGGCAACCAATGCGGCGGTGGATCGCAGGACCATGCCCCTACCCATTCGTTTTACAAATGGATATGGTCGGAAAAATTTGTTATCGGGGCACGAAATCGAAGGCCCTTCCGTAATATCAAAGAGGAATGTGACAATGGCGGATCATGTTGTCCCGCATTTTCAGAATTCGAGCGGACACGATTCCGTGGCGATCGGCGCACGCGAGTTCATGTGCATCGGTGCCAATCCTCCCTTCGACCATCCCCACATCTTCCTGGACATGGGCACGGACAACGAGATGGTCTGCCCCTATTGCTCCACACTCTACAAGTTTGACCCAACCCTGCAGGCGCACGAGTCCTCCCCGAGGGATTGTAGCTGGACACCGGCCGCCGCTTGACCCGAAAGCGGTCTCATGACCCAAGATGGTGATGTTCAGCACCCGATCGTCATCGCCGGGGCCGGCATTGGCGGCCTTGCCGCTGCCCTGGCCCTGGCGCAACAGGGGCATCGGATCGTGCTCATGGACAGGGCCCGGCAGCTTTCGGAAGTCGGCGCGGGCCTGCAGCTGTCCCCCAATGCCTGCTCGGCCCTGGACCGGCTCGGCGTACTCGACGCCCTGAAGCCCGTTGTTTGCGCGCCGGATTCCTTGAGGATCTGGTCGGGAAGATCGGGCCGCCAACTGGGCCGCGTGCAACTCGGCAGCTTCATAGAGCAGCGCCACGGATATCCCTTCTGGGTGGTTCACCGCGCGGATCTGCAGCGCATTCTGTTGGACAAAGTCCGCGAAACGCCAGGCATCACCCTCCGGCTTGGAGCGGAGGTCCTCGACCTTGCGCCGTCCCCCTATGAACACCTTGTCTGCATCTACCAGGACGAAAACGAGACGGGAAACCTGCACTGCCGGGCGCTCATCGGCGCCGATGGCGTGTGGTCGAAGACCCGCAAGATCGTTCCCAGGCATCAGAACGCCCATTTCAGCGGCCAGGTTGCCTACCGAGCAACGATTCCGATCGACAAGGTAGCGCCGCGGTGGACCCGGGATTCGGGACTTTGGCTGCACAGCAATTCCCATCTTGTCCACTATCCGGTTCGCGGCGACCGCGAGCTCAACGTCGTGGCTTTGGCGGAAGAGGCGTGGCAGGACGAGACGTGGTCGGCAAAAGCGGACAAGGAAGCCCTGTTGCACCGGTTCAAGGACTGGCCCTCCGATGTGCGCAATCTGCTCAGGCTGCCTGAAACCTGGCTGAAATGGGCGCTGTGCAGCGTCGACGCGTTGGGACCCTGGACCCATGGCCACGTAGCTCTCATGGGAGACGCGGCCCACGCAATGCTGCCCTACATGGCCCAGGGAGCAGCCATGGCGATTGAAGACGCCATCGTTCTGGCGAGGCACCTGCCCGGGGACGTGAAGAACATACCCGCCGCACTCAGAGCCTTCGAGCGATCGCGGAAGCCGCGTGTCTCGCACATTCAGTCCATCGCCTTCCGCAACGCCAGGGTTTTCCATTATACCGGAGTTCCGGCGTTGGCCCGCGACACGGTTCTGCGCCTGTCGAAACCGGCAAGGATGACGGCGCGCTTCGACGGCATCTACAGCTGGACAGCGGACCAATGATGCCGGCTTTCGCTTGAGCTCGGCAGAAAGCTGGGATAAAGCCAATCCCCATCCATGTGTCAGGGAGTTCTTGAAGATGACCGGTGAGAAGGCAGATGATGTTGTAACCGCTGCGTTTCTGGTCATTGGCGACGAGATCCTGTCCGGCCGCACCAAGGACAAGAATATCGGCTTCGTGGCCGATTACCTGACCTCGCTCGGTATCGACCTCAGGGAGGTCCGGGTGGTTCCGGACGACAGGACCGAGATTGCAGATGCGGTCAACGCGCTGCGCGCCAGATATACCTACGTCTTCACCTCCGGCGGCATCGGGCCGACCCACGACGACATTACCGCCGAAAGCATCGCGGCAGCCTTTGGTGTTCCGCTGAACCTCGATCCACGCGCGGTCGCGCTGTTGGAAACCCACTATGCTCCCGGCCAGTTCACACCGGCGCGCCAACGCATGGCGCGCATTCCCGAGGGCGCCGACCTGATTGAAAACAAGGTCTCCAAGGCGCCGGGTTTCAGGATCGGCAACGTGCATGTCATGGCCGGCGTTCCCGCCATCATGCAGGCCATGATGGACGCCATCGCGCCCACCCTGGCGACCGGCCGGATAATGCTGTCGGAAACCGTTGCCGCCGATATGCCGGAAAGCCGGATCGCGGACCGGCTTTCCGCGATTCAGGACGCTCATCCGGAGACGCTGATCGGTTCATACCCGAGTGCTTCGGAAGGAAAATTCACCACACAGATCGTTATCCGGTCACGGAACGAGGCTGCCTTGAAAGCCGCGGCCGCGGACGTGGCCGAGGCGGTTGCCGACATCCTGGGATAACCTGAAGGACGAGATATGGAAAACCCCGCCCAAAACAAAGCATTCCCGGTGTCCTGGGACATGTTTCACCGAGATTCCCGCGCGCTGGCCTGGCGCCTGTCGAGCGAAGGCCAGTGGAGAGCCATCGTCTGCATCACCCGGGGCGGCCTCGTGCCCGCCGGTATCGTTGCGCGGGAGCTGGGGATCCGGACAATCGAGACGGTCTGCATCGCGTCCTATCACGATTATGACAACCAGGGCGAACTGAAGGTGATCAAGCCGATCGACCCGAAGGTGATCGATCTGGAATCCGGCGAAGGCAGCGGCGTACTGGTGATTGACGATCTGGTCGACACCGGAAAGACGATGATGATCGTGCGCGAGATGCTTCCCAAGGCCCATTTCGCAACCGTCTACGCCAAGCCCCAGGGCGCTCCAATGGTCGATACCTTCATCACGGAAGTCTCCCAGGACACCTGGATCTACTTCCCGTGGGACATGGGCTGGCAATTCCAGCCGCCGCTGTCAAAGGATACGGCCGGGTAAGTTTGCGCGTGGCCATCACCGGAAGGTGAAAGCTCCGCCACTTTTCCGCCAGTATGTTCGGCTTTACGCTATAAAGGACCGGTCAGACCCTGTTTGACCGGTCGTTTCGTCTGCGCGAAGACTTTGTGATCGAACACGGGATACGGAATGCTGAACCGACGACTGTTTCTTGCCTCCGCCGCGGCCAGCCTCGCCGCCGGTTGTGCTTCCAGCAGGCAGACCGGCGAACGGCTGCCCGGTACCGCCGCCGGCCCGAACAATCGAATCCCGCCGGAATACCTCTACATGTACAGGGCAATGCCCGAAGAGCGTTTTCCTATTCCCGCAGTCGACTTGACCAAGATCGACCCGGTCTATTACCGGCGCTACGTCGACTACAGTTCAACGGAGCCAGCCGGAACGATTGTCGTCGATACGCCGAACAGGTTCCTCTACCTGACCATGGAAAACGGCAAGGCAATGCGCTACGGCGTCGGCATCGGCCGTGCCGGCTTCGGATGGGGCGGACGCGCCCATATCGCCAGCAAGCAGGAATGGCCCAGATGGCACCCCCCGGGGGAAATGATCGACCGGGAGCCCGAGCTCGAGAAATACCGCGACGGGGGCATGGATCCCGGTCTGGACAACCCGCTCGGCGCCCGCGCGCTCTACATCTATGAAGGCAACCGGGACACGCTCTACCGCGTCCACGGCACGTCAGAAACCTGGTCCATCGGCAAGGCCGTGTCTTCAGGCTGCGTCCGACTCCTCCAGCAGGACGTCATAGACCTTTACAACCGGGTTCCCGAGGGGACGCCGATCGTCGTGATCCAGGACCAGCAAGCCGTTGCTGCCGGACCGGAGGTTTATTCAGGGCCTGGAGAAACTGGTGGAGTTGGTGGACCTGATGGACCTGACGTCTATTCGGATACGCAGGTCTATTCGGGACCGGTGGTCTATTGAAGCCTCGCCGTTGCGGTGCCCGATTGGGCGCCGAAAACCGGTAATACCAACCGTCATTGATTATGACTCATCTGATGGACCATATCGGTTTGCCGGCGAGGCGCGTCGCGCAGCTCGACCGTCCGGTCGGGCAAGCGATGCAACGACGTCCGGCGGGCCGATATGGTCCACCGAAGGCCCTGTTTTCGAAACGCCCGGGCGTCGTCGCACTTCTTGGCCGATGCCCCGCATCGCCCTGCGAAGAGCTCCTCGCCGGACGGTCCGAAAACTCGGTCAGATGGGTCATAATCAATGACGGTTGGTATAGATCCGCACCCTAGACGTCGATCCTCACCCGCCTGACCGCGTCAATGCCGTCCAGGCGGACGTCGCAGCCGATGGCGAACGCCTCCACGCCGGCCTCGCGGGCGGCCGCGAATGCGGCGGCATAGGCCGGGTCGAGGTCGGCAGCAAGACTGAGACTGCTGCAATCGGGGCGTTGGACCAGAAACACCATGACCGCCCGGTGGCCGTCCGCCACCATATCGGCCAGTTCGGCGAGATGCTTGGCACCTCTGGCCGTGACGCTGTCGGGAAACTCCGCAAGGCCGGCCTCGCGCATCAGGTGGACATTCTTCACCTCGACATAGGTCTTCGCGCCGTCCTCGCCTTCCAGCAGGATGTCGACGCGTGAGTTCCGGCCGTATTTCACCTCACGCCTGAGAGACTGGAAGCCGGACAGCTCTTCGATCCGGCCCGCCGCCAACGCCTCTTCCACCAGCTTGTTGGGATGCGCGGTATTGATGCCGACCAGAGCGCCGTCCGCCTCCACCACTTCCCAGGAATACTGTAATTTGCGCTTGGGATTGTCCGACCCGGACAGCCAGACCCGCGCCCCCACCTCCTTGAGGCCGAGCATGGAGCCCGGATTGGCGCAATGGGCCGTGATGGCGGAGCCGCAGTCATCGAGGATGACATCGGCCAGAAAGCGTTTGTAACGCTTGACGAGACGGCCGCTGACCAGCGGAGCGGAAAACTTCATGGGGTCCTACCCTCTTTGTGAGCAGTACAGACGAACGCCGGGAATTTACTTGGCCCAGAAATCCGGGTCCAGAAGCACCAGAACGGTGAAGAGCTCGAGACGGCCGGCAAGCATGGCAGCGGAAAGCAGCCACTTGGCCCCGTCCGGCAACGGCCCGAAGTGACCGGCGGGTCCGATCACCGGGCCGAGGCCGGGACCGACATTGCCGACCGACGTCGCGGCCGCGGAAATGGCCGTGACGAGATCGAGATCGAAGAAAGACAGGGCAACGGTGATAACGCCCACCGAGCCCAGATAGACCACCAGGAACGCCAGAACCGAGAAGGAAAGTTCCGGTGACAGGCGGGTGCTGCCATATTCTTCCGACATGATCCGGTGCGGCCGCACCATCCGGCGCAGATGCGCACGCACGGTTCCGAAGAATACCAGAAAGCGGAAAATCTTGATGCCTCCGGTCGTCGACCCGGTGCAACCGCCTACGAACATCAACAAAAGTGTGATGCCGACCACGGGCGGTCCCCACTGGGCAAAATCCCCGAGCACGTAGCCGGTCCCGGTGGTAATCGAAACCACTGTGAACGTGGCCATGAGCAAGGCATCGTCAAACTGAAGGTCCATGTTGATGCCCAGGTAGACGGTCAGCATCAGCGCCACCACCGTCAGAAAGCCGAGCAGCGCCCTGACCTGCGGATCGCGCCACATCAGAAGCGGATGGCCGCGCAAGGCCTGCACGATCAGAACGAAGGGCAGGGCTCCGACGATCATGAAGACCACTGCCACCCAGGAGGTCGCGGGGTTCTTGAAGTAGCCGAACGACACGTCATGCGTCGAGTACCCACCAGTCGCGATCGTGGTCAACGCATGATTGAACGCATCGAACAGTTCGACACCTGTCACCAGATACGCTGCAATGCACAGAACCGTCAGGAAGACATAGGCGAGCCCGATCAGACGGATCAGTTCCACGGAACGGCTTACGATTTTCTCCGACCGGTCTGAACTTTCGCTCTGGAACAGTTGCATTCCACCGATCCTCAGAAAGGGGAGCAACACGATTGCCATGACGATGATGCCGACCCCGCCCATCCATTGCATGATGGAGCGCCACACCAGGAGTCCTGGCGGAAGACTATCGAGCCCCGTCAGAACGGTAGCCCCCGTGGTCGTGAAACCCGAGACCGCTTCAAAGACGGCGTCGGCATAGCCGATGCCCAGCCACAGGAACGGCAAGGCGCCGAATGCCGGCAGCGTCGCCCAGGCCAGCGTGGTCAGGATGAATGTCTGGCGGATGTCCAGTCCGTCCTGGAGCGCCCCTCCGACGGCAATCGACAGCAGCATGCCCACCATGCCCGTCAACAAGGCCGAGAACACGAATGCCTGCCAGTCGGCATTTTTCTGCGCCACGTCGACAATGGCCGGAATGAGCATGGCCGTCGCGAGCCCGACATACAGAAACCCGAGAACGTTCAACACTGGTCTGAGAGAAATCAAGTACTGTTCTTCCCGAAAACCGCCGTCCGAAACCCCAGGCTCCAAATTCAGAACTGGCAAATTGCCCGCTTGGAGCGAGATGAGCTCTCCTCCTAGCGCCTTTCGCGGCATTTTCCAATGGGCCAGGAAACGTTCCAGGCAAGAAGCATGTCGAGCGGGCCCGTGAACGAGGGGCTGGCACCCCCTGGCAATAATACGGATTCGGGGCGCTGAAACCTGTACTTCCGGCAGTACTTCAAGTTCGAGATTGCCGTTTCCAGACAACACTATGGCTGTTTTCCGGCACATTCGGTTGCTCTGTTCAGACTTTGATAGTGAAAGAATAATACTTTAACGTGCTATAGTTCAGAGAACGTCTTATGCGTGAAATTAGCTAGGGATTGGTGCAATACACAGGCTAGGTCTACACTCGCTTGCATTCCGGATCGGTTTGATTCTGGTTATCATGGTGCTCTGCAGCATCGGACTCGTGTCCGGTCTGAGCTACCTCGAGCTTTCCAGAGCCAGTGAAGAAAACGCCGCGATCCGGATCGACCGTGCTGCCAGGGCGGCCGTTGCGCTCCTGGGATTGGGTACGGATTCGGCCTTGCGCGCTGAGTTCGACGATGCCGGGAGCCCGATTGCCATGCGCATCGCAGGCGCTGCCGATCCATTGGCGGGTGAAGAACTGACCGGGCTGGCGGAGGCGATCGGCCGAGCAAATCAGGGATCTGTCAATCTGTTCAGATGGTCGCCGGAAACCGCATCTTTCAACCGTTTTGCCAGCACCCTCACACGGCCGGACGGCGGTCCGCAGGCGGCCGTGTCAATTCAGGAGGGCCATCCGGCCTACTCCAGCCTGATCGCAGGCAAACCGTTCACAGGGCGCGTTCCCGTCGATGGCCGGTCGCGACCGGCCTATCTGGCGCCCATCCTCGCCGACGACGGCGAGGTCGCCGGTGCCTTCGCCGTTGACATCGGCCCGCTGGACGACCTGACGCGCGCCGAGAACCGTCTCAGGGGCCGCATTGCAGCCGTTGCGATATCGGTCCTGACAGGTGTCGTCCTGATCGGGGGCCTTTTCCTGCGCTTCGAGCTGCTGCCCTTGCGCAAGCTCGCCGAGACCGCCGAAGATCTTGCCGGCGGCAGGCAGCCCAAGAACGTTCCCTATACCGAACGGCAGGACGAGATCGGCGACCTCGCCCACGGCCTGGAGCGGGTAACGGACCTGCAGGACAAGCTGCACAAGCTCGCCTACACCGATCCCGTCACGACGGCCGGCAACCGCGCGCGCTATTTCCTGGATCTCAGCAACACGCTGAAGCAGGCAGAAACCGGTTCGAACTGTGCTTCCCTGATCCATATCGATTTCAACGGTTTCGCCAAGGTCAATGACACGTTCGGCCATCAGGTCGGCAATCGCGTCCTCCTCCAGGCCTATGTCCGCCTTGCCAACGTCTTTGGACCGCGCGCAAAGATCGCCCGCATTTCCGCCGACGATTTCTGCATTCTGCTGCCGTCGGACAACAAGGGGATGCTCGCCGAGGATTATGCGGTAAAGGCGATAGAAATCCTGTCGACGCCTTTCCAGGTGGAAGAAGCGGAAATACGCGTGGAGCCGTGCATCGGCATCGCCCTCCTGCCCCAGGACGCTCACGATGCGGAAAACGCTCACCGGGTTGCGGGACTGGCACTGCGCGCGGCCAAGACGAGCAAAGGCTCCCGGTACGTGTTCTTCTCCGCGCCTCTCAACGAACGCGTCCAAGCGGAAATGCTGATGGAAACGCTGTTGCGCTCGGCCCTGAAAACCGGCTTGCTGAAACTGCATTATCAGCCGCAGGTCCGCCCCACCGATGGCCGGTTGATCGGCCTGGAAGCACTGGTTCGCTGGCCGCATGTGGAACGCGGGCTCATTCCGCCGGGCGAATTCATACCGATTGCGGAGAAGACCGGGCTTATCCTGGAACTCGGGCAATATGTGCTGGAAAAGGCTTGCAAACAGGCCGCGAAATGGCGGCAAACAGGTTTTGCTTTCAACCGCGTTTCGGTGAATGTCTCGCCCCTGCAGTTCCGCCAGCCCAGATTTGCCGCAATGGTCCGGCAAATGCTGACGACCTATGGGTTGCCTGCCCGCATGCTGTGTCTGGAAGTGACTGAGAACGTCTTTCTCGACACAAGCGAACAACTGGTCCTCGACATTCTTTCCGAGCTTCAGGACATCGGTGTGCAGCTGTCCCTCGACGATTTCGGCTCGGGATATTCATCGCTGAGCTATCTGCACAGCCTGCCCTTCCAGGAACTGAAGATCGACCGCGCCTTCCTGACAGAGGCCGACCGGCATCCGCAAAAGGAACAACTGTTTGAGGCCATTGTCGGGCTGGCGCGCAGCCTGGGCCTGCGCGTCATAGCGGAAGGGGCCGAAACCGCCGGAGAGTACGTGCTGTCGGCTGAGCATCAATGCGATGCCATCCAGGGCTATTTCTGCTCGCCCGCCGTTTCGCCGGAACACATCGAGGACTGCCTCGACGAGTTCCACAAGATCCGGACGTCGCTGCACAAACAGATCGAACAGAAGCGTGCGTGAGGTGGGTCAGACCGATGGCCGACCGACTGACGGCAGAATTTCTCAATCGGGGAATTTGCCGGTCATGAGGAACGGAACGGCATCCAGCTTGTGGGCATTCATCATTTCCGCGATCTGCTCGATCGCTGAAACCAGTTGCTTGCGCTCGCCGCTGTCGAGGCTGGCGAACTTCTTCTCGAATTCGTCATGTAGCAGTCCGGGCAGGTTTGAGGCAACCGTCGCCCCCTTCTCCGTCAGTCTGGCATGCACGATCTCGCCTGTCGGACACGGACCGGTAGCGCTCGATCAGACCCTTTTCCTCCAGTTTGTCCAGGATGGTTACCACGGTCGCCGAACTCAGATCGGCATTGTCGGACAGGGCTTTCGTGGTCACCTGCCCCAGGTCACGAATTCCTTGCAACACAACGATTTGTGGTATGGTGAGGCCGGTCAGCCGGGAGACTTCCCGAGAACGCAGATCAATGGCCCTTACAATCTTCCGGATGGCCTTGACCACTTGCAACGACTCCATCGCCTCCATAATTGCACCTCATTCATTTGAACTCTAATCATTAGAGCTCTATATAGTGACCGTCTTTTCAAGAAACGGAGATAATTGTCAATATGTGCGGCATATGCGGCGAAGTTGTTTTCAATGGCACCAAGGCCGATGTTGTCCGGATCAGCCGGATGACCGACGCCATGGAGGCCCGCGGCCCGGACAGTATGGGAGTGACCCAGCGCGGCCGGGTAGCCTTTGGCCACAGGCGCCTGAAAATCATTGATTTGAGCGACCATGGTGCGCAGCCCATGACGGACACCGCCCTCGGGCTGTCCCTGGTCTTCAACGGCTGCATTTACAATTACAAGGAATTGCGCGCCGAACTGATCGAAAAGGGCTATTCCTTTTTTCAACCAGCGACACCGAAGTGATCCTGAAAGCTTGGTCGGAATGGGGCAAAGACTGCTTCTCCAGGTTCCACGGCATGTTCGCCGTCGCCATTCACGAGCACGACAGCGGCCGCTTTCATCTGGCGCGCGACCGGTTCGGCATCAAGCCGCTCTATTACAGCGAAGCCGGCGGCCGCCTGGCCTTTGCCTCCTCCCTGCCTGCCCTGCTGGCCGGAGGCAATATCGATACGTCGATCGACCGGGTCGCGCTGCACCATTACATGAGCTGGCACGCGGTGGTTCCCGCGCCCAGGACGATCCTCAACGGCGTCCGGAAGCTGCCCGCGGCAACGGTCCGCACCTTCGAGGCCGACGGCCGCTCCAGCGACTTCACCTACTGGGAACCTGTCTTTGCCAAAACACCGGAAGACCTGGCCCGCAGCGCGGAAGAGTGGCGCGACATGGTGCTTGAGGGCCTGCGCAAGTCGGTTCGCCGGCGCATGGTGGCGGACGTGCCCGTCGGCGTTCTGCTGTCCGGCGGTGTCGACTCCAGCCTGATCGTCGGCCTGCTTGCCGAAGAGGGCCAGAGGGACCTTGCGACCTTCTCGATCGGCTTCGAGGAAGCCCATGGCGAAAAGGGCGACGAGTTTCAGTATTCCGATCTGATCGCGGAGCACTACGGCACCAATCACCACAAGATCTTCATTCCCTCCTCCGAGCTCCAGGACAATCTTCCCGGAGCCATCAGGGCGATGTCGGAACCGATGGTGTCCTACGACAACATCGGCTTCTATCTGCTTTCAAGGGAGGTCTCGCGACACATCAAGGTGGTGCAATCCGGCCAGGGTGCCGACGAGGTTTTCGCAGGCTACCACTGGTATCCGAAGCTGACTGGCTCGAACAAGCCGTTGCAGGACTATGCGTCTGCCTTTTTCGACCGCACCGAGGAGCAGATGGCGGAAGCGGTCTCGCCCGCCTATCATTGCGAAAAGGACGAGAGTCTCGCCTTTGCGGAGGCCCATTTTGCAAGGCCGGGGGCGGAGGATCCCGTCGACAAGGCATTGCGCCTTGATACCAACGTGATGCTGGTGGATGATCCGGTCAAACGCGTCGACAATCACTCGATGGCCTGGGGCCTCGAAGCGCGCGTGCCGTTTCTGGACCATGAGCTCGTGGAACTGGCGGGACGGATTCCCGCGGAATTCAAACTCGCGCAGGAAGGCAAGGGTGTCTTGAAGGAAGCGGCCCGCAAGGTAGTCCCGAGTGCGGTGATCGATCGGCCGAAAGGCTATTTCCCGGTCCCGGCGCTGAAATACATCCAGGGCGACTATCTGGACATGGTGCGCGATGCGCTGAGCAGCCAGGCCGCAAGGGAGCGCGGGCTGTTCAACACCGCTTATCTGGACAAGCTCTACGCGGACCCGACGAAATATATCACCCCGTTGCGTGGATCCGAACTGTGGCAGGTTGCGTTGCTTGAGATGTGGCTGCAGGCACAGGAGGTCTGATCCATGGCCGAGCATGAACCGTCACGTCCGAAGGGGGCATTCGACCACCGCCTCAAACGCATGCGCGAACACGGCCTCAAGCCGGAATACCGGCGCGAGGAAACGGAGGCCCAGCAGAACCGCTATATCAATTGCGGCTGGGGCCGCCTCGTCTTCGCCAATACCTATCATGACACCGAAAAGCTGGTGGAGGTCCTGCGCGATGAAGGCCCCGACCGGCGCGACATCGCCTTTTACGTGCGCGATCCGCACGTGCTTGTCGGCTCCGCGCCGCAGGAGCTGTTCCTGGATCCCTCCCACACATTCCGCCTGGATCTGGCCACCTATCGCCCGGCCCGAAGCAGGCGCAAGGGCTTCACCGTCCGGCGCCTGTCCTCGCGCAGCGACGCGGAGGCGATCAACGAGCTCTACATAACCCGCGGCATGGTGCCCGTGCCGCCGGAATTCTTCTGGTCGGAACTCGACCCCAGAACCATGACGGTTCTGGTTGCCGAAGAAGATGACAGCGGACTGATTGTCGGCACCGCCATGGGCGTCGATCACAACCGCGCGACGGATGGCGCCGATCACGGCGGTTCGCTCTGGTGCCTCGCCGTCTCGCCACAGGCGCGCTTTCCGGGCATCGGAGAAGCCCTCGTGCGGCGCATGGCCGAAGTCTTCAAGGGCAAGGGCATTCCGCATCTGGACCTTTCCGTGCTGCATGACAACGACCTTGCCATCGGCCTTTACGAGAAGCTCGGCTTCGAGCGGGTGCCTTACTTCACGGTCAAGCGCAAGAACACCTTCAACGAAGCCCTGTTTGCCGGTCCCGCGGTTGAAGACAAGCTCAATCCCTATGCCACGATCATCGTCAACGAGGCGCGGCGGCGCGGCATCCTGGCGGAAATCATCGACGCCGAAGGCGGGTTCTTCCGGCTCTCCTACGGCGGCCGGTCGATCGCCTGCCGGGAATCCTTGAGCGAATTTACCAGCGCCGTCGCCATGTCGCTCTGCGACGACAAGGCCGCGACGCGGCGCATCGTCAAACGGGCAAGCGTCGAGGTGCCGGACCAGATCAAGGCCGATTCGCCGGACGAAGTCGCCGCCTTCCTGGAAAAACACGGTTCCGTGGTCGTCAAACCGGCACGCGGCGAACAGGGCAAGGGGATTGCCATCGACCTGACCACGCTTGACGAAGTCATGGCCGCCATCGACGTTGCCAAGACCTATTCCAGCGATGTCCTCATCGAGGAATTCGTCACCGGCCAGGACCTGCGACTGGTCGTGATCGACTACAAGGTTGTCGCGACGGCCCTGCGCAAACCGGCCGAGGTGACCGGCAACGGCCGGGCGACGATCCAGGAACTCATCGACAACCAGTCCCGCAGACGCTCCGCGGCAACCGGCGGCGAGATCGAAGATCCTCGTCGACGACGAGGTGCGGCGCTGCGTGAGCGCGAGCGGCTTCGAGCTGGACGATGTGCTGCCCGAAGGCCGGAAGCTTCCCGTGCGGCGGACCGCCAATCTTCATACCGGCGGCACCATCCACGACGTAACCGGAGAAACGCATCACACCCTGATAGACGCGGCGATCAAGGCGGCGCGTGCGATCGAAATTCCCGTCACAGGCATTGACTTGATGGTCAAGGACCCCCGACAACCGGAATACCGTTTCATTGAAGCCAATGAACGGCCGGGGCTTGCAAATCACGAGCCGCAGCCGACAGCAGAGCGCTTCATTGATTTCCTGTTTCCCCTGTCGGTACCTCAATCCGTCAGGACAAGCTTGAGCCGGGTTGGGACATGACACTTTTGAATATCGACATTCAATATCTGAGCGAGACGCTGGAGGGGCTTTTGAAGATCCCGAGCCCGACCGGATACACGGATGAGATTGTCCGGCACGTGTCGAAGAAACTGGAAGCTCTGGGTGTCTTTTACGAGGTCACCCGGCGCGGCGCTGTGCGCGCCAGGATCTCCGGCCGGAGCCGCAGGCCGGCCCGGGCCTTCGTTTCGCATCTCGACACGCTCGGCGCCCAGGTCAAGGCCCTGAAGGAAAATGGCCGCCTGGAACTCGTGCCGATCGGCCACTGGTCGGCGCGCTTTGCCGAAGGGGCGCGGACCACGGTCTTTTCCGAGAACGGTGCCTACACGGGCACGATCCTGCCTCTCAAGGCCTCGGGCCACACCTATAACGAAGGCATCGATAACCTTCCGATCGGCTGGAATTACGTCGAATTGCGCGTCGATGCCTATTCAAAGTCGACCGACGATCTTCACCGGCTCGGCATCGATGTCGGCGATTTCGTTGCCATCGATCCGGCTCCCGAGTTCCTCGAAAACGGCTTTATCGTCTCCCGGCATCTGGACAACAAGGCCGGAGTGGCGGTGATGCTGGCCGCCCTCAAGGCAATGACGGAATCGGATATCGAGCCGAACGTCGATATCTTCTGGCTGTTCACCATCGCCGAGGAAACGGGCCACGGCGCACAGTCGATCCTGACCCCCGACATCGCTTCCATGGTGGCCATCGACAACGGCACCACGGCACCGGGGCAGAATTCGGACGAATTCGGGGTCACCATCGCCATGGCCGACCAGACCGGCCCCTTCGACTTCCATCTGACACGCAAGATGGTCCAGCTCTGCCGTGAAAACGATATCAAGTTCCAGAAGGACGTCTTTCGCTACTACCGTTCGGACGCTGCCAGTGCAATCGAGGCCGGTGCCGACGTGCGCACGGCCCTGATCACCTTCGGCGTCGACGCCAGCCACGGCTATGAGCGCATCCACATGCATGCGCTGCGCTCGCTGGCGGAACTTGCCACCGGCTATGCCCTCAGCCCCGTCGAAATCCAGCGCGACGCCCGCGAATTCGCAGGCCTGACCGGGTTCACCCACCAGCCCAGGGAAGACGCGGACCAGCACCTCAATCCGGAGACGGAGGAACCGGAGCCGGAACCCGAACCGGAAGCCGAGCCCGTCGACGAGTAACCCCAATGCTCCACGACGTCGCGGGAGCGAAACGCTGTCGTGGCGTTTCCTCGCAGCGTTTCTCCGAGCGCCACCTGCGTATGTCTCACCGCGAGGAGAACTCGTCCAGACGCCGCGCGAAGCCCTGTCCGGCGGGACCGACAGGCTTTCGCCTGAAGAAGCCGCCACTCTCAGATCACTTGACAATAGCGATGCCTTACCCGGGGTCCCGGTCAATATATCCGTGATATGAGCGGCTTACTTGTAAACCGGCAAACCGCTTCAGTTTCGCTGTCGTAAAATTTCATAAAAGTATAATCGCATAGACATCTGACTCCCCCGCAAATCTGCTAGTTGCCTCCCGGTTTCGCGGAGGTATGAATGCTTGTCATCGAGCAACTGACGAAAGTATTTGGGGACCTGACGGCCGTCGACGGCGTCTCCCTTGCAATTCCCAAAGGCCAGATGGTCGGGGTGATCGGACGCTCCGGCGCCGGCAAGTCGACCTTGCTGCGCATGGTCAACCGGCTGACCGATCCAAGCCGGGGAACAATCATCAACGAGGGGCGGGACATCACCGCGCTCAGCGGACGGGACCTGCGCCTGTGGCGCGCGTCCTGCGCGATGATCTTCCAGCAGTTCAATCTGGTCGAGCGCATGGACGTGCTGACGAATGTCATGATCGGCCGGATCGCCCATACGGGGTTAGTCCGCTCCATGGCCCGGTCTTTCACAGATACGGATCGGGCACGGGCCATCGAGGCGCTCGACCGGCTCGATCTGGTGCCGCAGGCCCTGCAGCGCGCGGGCACGCTTTCCGGCGGACAGCAGCAGCGCGTCGCGATCGCCAAGGCGCTTGTCCAGAACCCGCGCATCATGCTTGCCGACGAGCCGATCGCCTCTCTCGATCCGGCCAATGCAAGCCGGGTGATGGAGGCCCTGCGGGAGATCAACAAGACCGACGGTCTCACCGTACTGGTCAATCTGCACACGCTCGACACGGCCCGTGCCTATTGCGACCGGATCATCGCCATGCGTGCGGGACGGGTGCAGTTCGACGGCGCGCCCGAAACCCTCACCACCGACCGGGTGCGACAGATCTACGGCACCGGGGACCTGTCCGGCGACATTGACGAGGCCGTGACGTCCACCTCCCTGACAGTGCAGGCGCCCCCGCAGCACAAACGGGCCGTCGGGGCCTGAGGCACGGATGACTTTCCTGCGTTCAGGCAAGTCGGCTGAAGGCAGGTTGATCCAAGGCAGCCGGGGCGGCCCCAGCCGCTCCGGCGCAGTTCAAGCGGCAGCGTCCGCTTCACCGCCGGCGACCCGGCATAAAAGGAGCATATCGATGAAGGCCATTCTTGCAGCAGCTGTGTCCGCAGCCGTCCTCGCAGCCTCTCCGGCATTGTCGGAAAGCTGGCAGGATCAATACAAGACCGTAAGGTTCGGCGTGCTGTCCGGTGAAAACGAAAAGGACCGGATTGCCCGCTACACCCCGTTTGAGCGTTATCTCGAGAACGAACTGGGCGTGGAAGTCGAGATCTTCACCGCCGGTTCCTATGACGGTGTCATCCAGGCGCTCGCAGCCGACCAGATCGAATTCGCATTCCTCGGCTCGTCCTCCTATGCCGCGGCCTATACCGAAACCAATGCCGGCGTGGTTCCGCTGGTGTCCCGCCTGCAGAAGGACGGTTCCACCGGTTATTTCTCCGTCATCACCGTCCGCTGCGACAGCGGCTACAAAACCCTTGAAGACCTGAAGGGAAAGACGCTGGCCTTCGCCGATCCGGACTCCACCTCCGGCTACGCGGTCCCCTTCTTCAATCTCAGCAAGCAGGGCTACGACCCGAAGACCTATTTCGGCGCGGTTCCGTTTTCCGGTGCCCATGAAACCGGCGTGCTCGGCGTCTACAACAAGCAGTATGACGCGGCAGCGACCTACATTACCAACGAAGAAGACGGCATTCCGCAGCGCATGGAAACCAAGGGCATGATCGAGGAAGGTGCGATCTGCACTATCTGGAAGTCCCCGGAAATCACTTCCGGCCCGCTGGCGGCCCGCGCCAACCTGCCCGAAGGCCTGATCAAGGATATGCGCAAAGCTGTGATGGACAGCCCGGAAAAGGATACGCTGGCCTTCATCGAAATGACCGGTGGCGAGGATTCCACCCAGGAAGGCTGGATCGAGGTCGATCACGACCGCTACGAGTGGATCGTCGAAATGCGCGACTGGCTGAAGAAGCAGCGCCGCGGCGGCTGACCCCCTTTCAAAGAGAGGCGCCGGTCGGTGCCTCTCCGTTCCTGCTTTCAATACGCGTCACGGGCCATGTCAGCACTTTCCCCCGCAATCGACCGATTCGAAACGGATTACGCGGCTGCGCGCAGGTCAGCGCGCCGGGTCAATGTCGTTTCCACCGCACTGTTTTCCATCTGTTTCCTTGCCGCCGCCTGGATGGGCGGTTTCCTTGACATGACCGAGGTCACGCTGGCGACCGGCGAACGGGTTTCCATGTGGAAGATCTGGGCGGGACTTCCCCGTCTTGGCGAATATCTCCACAAGACCCTGCCGGTGCTCCACTGGGAAACCCTGGGCGCCGATCTCGGCAGCTGGTTCTGGCGCTGGAAGGTCTGGCTGCGTCTGCTCGTCGAGACTATCCTGATTGCCTATATGGCAACGCTCCTCGGCATCGTCGGCGCGTTTCTGCTCAGCTTTCCCGCGTCCCGCAACCTTGCCCCGAACGCAGTCGTCCTGAACCTCACCCGCCGCTACCTGGAGATCCTCCGCACCGTCCCCGATCTCGTCTGGGCGCTGATCTTCGTCTTTTGCTTTGGCGTTGGCCCGCTCGCCGGTGTGCTCGCCATCGGCTTTCACGCAACCGGGGCGCTCGGCAAGCTCTATTCGGAAGCCAACGAGAATGCCGACATGCGCCCGGTTGAGGGCATCAGGGCCTCCGGCGGCTCCTGGTTCGACCAGGTGCGCTACGGCATCGTTCCCCAGGTCATTCCCAATATCATCAGCTACACGGTGCTGCGCTTCGAGATCAACGTGCGCTCGTCATCGATCATCGGTTTCGTCGGCGCCGGCGGTCTGGGCCAGGAAATCCGGGTTTCCATGTCCCTGCAGGAATACACCGACCTTTCCGCCCTCTTCCTGATCATCTTCGCGGCGGTGATCGTCATCGACACGGTCAGTGAAAAAATGCGGCACCGGATCATTGGCCTGACCGGCAAAGGAGTCTGACGGTGAAAGACATGTCCCCCGATTTGCACAGGGCGAAAAGCCTCGTGCCGGCCGCCTTCGAAACCAGCCTGAGAACGAGAATGGTCCGCATGGCGTCGTGGACGGCCTTCGTCCTGCTGACCGCCTGGTGCCTTTGGGCGTTCGGCGTCTCGCCCGCCCGGCTTGCCGAGGGCGCCCTGCGCTTCGGCAATGTCGTCTCCTTCATGTTCCCGCCGCATATCTGGACAAGCTGGGCAGAATGGCAGGAGATCCTGAAAGGCCTCGGAGAAACCGTCGCTATGGCCTTCATGGGTACGGTTCTGGGTGCTGTCGTGGCATTTCCGCTGGCATTTCTCGGCGCCAGGAACATCATGCCGTCCACCTGGTTCCGCCTCACCATCCGGCGCGGCTTCGATGCCCTGCGCGCCGTCGAGCAGCTCATCCTGGCGCTGATCTTCATCCGGGCCTTCGGCCTTGGCCCCCTTGCCGGCATCCTGGCGATCGCCGTTTCCGAAGTCGGGACCTTTTCGAAACTGTTCTCCGAGGCGATCGAAAACACATCGAAGAAACCTGTCGACGGATTGAAGGCATCGGGCGGCGGCAGCATGCAGACCATCCGCTTCGCCGTCCTCCCCCAGGCCCTGCCGGTGATCCTGTCGATCATCCTATACAATTTCGAATCCAACACCCGCTCGGGCACCATCCTCGGCATCGTCGGCGCCGGCGGCATCGGCTTCCTGCTGGCGGATCGCATCAGCGCCTACCGCTGGCCGGAAGCCTGGACGATCATTTTCCTGATCATCCTCACCGTCTACCTGATCGACGGATTTTCGGGTTTTCTCAGGAAGCGGATCATCGGAGGCGAGACGCGCAAGACCAAATGAACTGAACTGAATAGCTTGAGGAGGCTTACCGCTTGATGGCACTTCGGAGGATCGCAGAGCCGGGGCTCAGTGCATTCAATCCTGTGGGCCGCTATCCCTAAAGCACCCGCTGCCCGGCCCGCCAGGCCCGTTTGACGAAGGGGTGACCGTTGAAGAGGCCGACCTGAAGAAGGTCTGCGCGTTTGCCTTCGGCGATCTCGCCCCGGTCGGCCAGGCCGGCGACTTCCGCGGGCGTCTTCGTAACCATGCGCACGGCTTCGGCGAGATCCGCGGTGAAGGCTTCGTCGGCGGCGATCATGAACGCGCTGTCGAGCATCGAGCGGGGCACATAGTCCGAGGCCAGGATATCGACCAGGTTTTCCGCCATCAGATCGCTTACCGCCACATTGCCGGATTGCGACCCGCCCCTGAGGATGTTGGGAGCACCGCCGACGACGTGCATTCCATGTTCCTTCGCCTTGCGCGCAGCTTCCGGAGTGCAGGGAAACTCCGAAACGACAATTCCCTCCGCCGTTGCCTCGTCGATATGATGAAGCTCGGTATCGTCATGGCTGAGCAGCGGCAGGTGATGCGCGTGCGCCAGTGAGACGACGGCAGGCCGGACGATCCGGCTGACCTCGTCCGAACGGTTCAGCAGCTCCTGCGTTTCCTTCTCCACCACCGACCGGGAGAACCCGCTATCGGCCATCCGGCGTTCTATATAGGCTTTGATATTCTTGCTCTGCCGGCGTCCCGGCAGATGCTCCATCACCGAGATCATCCGCACGATGTCGCGGCCGATATTTTCCTCCGCAAGCGGAGCCGTGTCCGGATCGGTGATTTCGCAGCGCAGATGCACGAGATGCTCGGCGCGCAGCATGCCGGCGGCCTGCGCGGTTTCCAGCGCGTCGATCATCGGACCGAGGATCTCCCTGCGCTCCGGGTTCTTGATCGTCGCGCCGACGCACAGACTGTCGAAAACCGTGGTGATCCCGCTGCCGATGATCTGCGCATCATGGGCCATCGCCGCCCGCAGCGGATCCCAACGCACATGCGCACGCGGAAAGACGTGCTTTTCAAAATGATCGGTATGGATGTCGACCAGCCCGGGCAGCAGATAATCTCCCCCCAGATCCTCTCCGGCCTGGGGTGCCGCGCCCGTATCAACGCCGACAATCACTCCGTTCGAGAAGGCCGCATGACCGGATATCACCTCCCGCCCCAGAACGATCCTGGCGTTTTTCAGGACGGAAAACTCACTGCCGGTCGGCGCACGCTTGTCGGAAAAGGTCATGAAACATCCTCCCGGGGCCCGGCCCCGGTCAATTCGGTCTGGAAGCGTCTTCTACAGCTTTTCCCGGCGCAAATTGTGACAGTTCGGGAAAGAGACTGTGACAGGGCAAAGAAAGTTCAAAAATCGCGGCGCGGATGCATCGGCTCCGGCCAAGTGCTATATTGCAGGTAGGCGCTGCGGCACCCAAGCGGCCGGTGGAGCACAAACCCGCGCTCAAGCAGGCCAAGGGCCGGTAGCGCACAAACGGTGCTCAAGCAGGCCGACGGCCGGTAGCATACTTAGAATGGTGCGGGCGACGGGACTCGAACCCGTACAGCCTAGGGCCGAGGGATTTTAAGTCCCTTGTGTCTACCAGTTCCACCACGCCCGCTGTCTGTTTTCACGTAGCGGGCTTGCAACAATTACGCAAGCATGGGCGACGAGAATTCAGATTCCGCGCGGCAGGTTTCCACTTCCACGTCATTTTACTGGAACAGGAACTGGAAATTGGCACCGCCGGAAGGTATGGAACATATAAGAACCGAAGAATTCCGGGCCCCTGCTCCAGGCGGCGATCAGGCCCGGCCAATTGTGAGACAAGGTCCCGATGGTCACCTATATCGACGCGGCGGAAGCTCCATTGAAGAACACCGGACAGGTGCGCCTGTACGGACGCGAAGATTATGAAGGCATGATGCGCGCCGGACAGTTGACGGCCGCCTGTCTCGACGAGCTGGCGGATATCGTCAAACCGGGTACGACCACCGAGGAAATCGACGAGTTCGTCTACCAGTACGGCATGGATCGCGGCGCCATCCCGGCAACACTGAACTATCGCGGCTATACCAAGTCGAGTTGCACGTCGATCAACCACGTCGTCTGTCACGGCATTCCCAACAACAAGGCGCTGCGGGAAGGCGATATCGTCAATATCGACGTGACGTTCATCCTCGACGGCTGGCACGGCGATTCCAGCCGTATGTATCCGGTCGGCGAGATCAAGCGCGCAGCCGAACGCCTGATCGACGTAACCTATGAAGCGCTGATGCGCGGCGTCGATGCGGCCCGGCCCGGCAACACCACCGGCGATATCGGCGCCGCGATCCAGACCTACGTGGAGGCGGAGCGCTGCTCGGTCGTGCGCGACTTCTGCGGTCACGGTCTCGGACTTCTGTTCCACGACACACCGAATATCCTCCATTATGGCCGTCCGGGCGAAGGGGTCGAACTGAAACCCGGCATGATTTTCACCATCGAGCCGATGGTCAATCTCGGCCGTCCCCACGTGAAGGTGTTGAGCGACGGCTGGACGGCGGTCACCCGCGACCGGTCGCTATCGGCGCAGTTCGAACATTCCGTCGGCATCACGCCGGAGGGATGCGAGATTTTCACCACCTCTCCCAAAGGCATTCACAAGCCGGGTCTCCCCAACGACTAGATGTGCGGTTTCGGCGCATTGCCCTTCCGAACGCTCCCGCTGCTGGAGGACGCCGGTGCAGCGGGCAGAGAAGCGGCAGGCCTGTTTGACAAGAAAGAGAATACATCGCCGCACCGGCAGAGGAGTTTTGCGCGTGATCGACGGCGCTGATGTGAGGCAGAGACCATGAGCGCCGAAGATCACAAGGGGCACCGTCAAAGACTGCGCGACCGGTTCCGCAACACCGGCGAACAGAGCCTCGCCGATTACGAGCTTCTGGAATTCCTGCTGTTTTCCGCCCTGCCCCGCCAGGACACGAAGCCGATCGCCAAGGCTCTCCTGCAGCGCTTCGGCTCCTTTTCCGCCGCCCTTGCCGCGCCGCGTGCCCGGCTCAAGGAAATCGACGGGCTGTCGGACATCAGCGTAGACACCTTGAAGGCGGTTCATGCCGCCATCGTCCGCTACCATCGGGCGGAGCTGAACCAGCGCCGGCTTCTCGATTCCTGGTCCAAAGTCATCGACTATCTGCAGGCGTCCATGGAACACTCCGATGTGGAGCAGTTCCGGGTTCTCTATCTGGACAAGAAGAACGGCCTGATCGCCGATGAAGTCCAGCAGACCGGCACCGTCGATCACACGCCGGTCTATCCGCGCGAGGTCATCCGGCGGGCACTGGAACACTCCGCGACCGCGCTCATCCTCGTGCACAACCATCCCTCCGGAGACCCGACGCCTTCGCGGGCGGATATTCAGATGACCCAGAAGATCGTCGATATCGCCAAACCGCTCGGGATCGAAGTTCATGACCACATCATTGTCGGTCTCAGAACCAATGTCAGCTTCCGCGGCCTGCAGCTGATCTGAGTGCCGCCGGCACGCCTGTCCCGGACCGGTTAGCCTGCCTTGCCGGAATCTTTCCGGACGGTCTTTCGGTTTTTACTCTTATTTTACTAAGAATTTGGGGACATTCCTTAACCCGCATCGACAATACTCCGCCCGAATAGAACGGGCCATGCATGCATAGATCGACCAGAAATTTCGGCGGACACATAGCCAATGCGATCATCGTGCCGATGATTGTGGTTGTGCTGGTTTCCATGCTTGGCGTTTTCGGCGTGATGCACTGGTCCGCCCGCATTTCCGACGGAAGTGCTGAACAGTCGCAGCAAACGCTCGTTGCCGGAGCCCTGGAGCTCACCCGGAACTACATGACCAAGCAGCAGACCGGCGTCGTGATCTGGGAAGAGGCCTATCATCTTGTGAACCAGCCGTCCCCGGACCCGAGCTGGATCTACAACAACATGACCAACTGGCTGTTCCAGAACCATGGATTTACCAAGTCCCTCCTGGTCGGCACCGACTTCCAGGTCCAGAACGCCTACTCCTCCGACAACAGCAGCCTCTGGCTGACAGAGGGATTGGTGGAGGAGCTGAAACCGGCGGTCGCGAAGGTTCGGGCCCGCTACATCAATTCCTTCGGAAAAACGCCTTCCGGCCTTTACCGGTTTGCCCCGCCGAGTGGAGAAGCCCGCCGGTCGATTGCCGAAACGGGTGTCGTCTCCATCAGAGGCGAACCTTATCTGTTCACTGCCGCGGCCGTCGTCCCGCAGATCCTGTCGATCACGGAAGAGCGCCGCCCGCCGACTACCCTTGTGAGCCTCGTGCCGTTGAGGGGCGAGAAGCTTGCGGAGATTTCGGAAGTGTCCCGCCTGGACGGCGTCGTGCTGACCAATGCGCAAGAGAACCGGACAGGCGTCGGGCGCTATCAGTTGCGTTCGCCGGACGGGACCAATGTCGGCATCATTGCCTGGCAGGCCAATCTTCCCGGAAGCCAGATGCTCGAGCGTATCAACCCCTTCCTTGCAATCGCCGCCATCATGATATCGATCCTGGTCATCGCGGTAACGGTCTTCACCCGCCAGATGACCAAGCGCCTTGCCCGGAGCGAGAAGATGGCGACCCACGCGGCGCGCCACGACGCCTTGTCCGGCCTGCCCAACAGGTCCAGGTTCCATGCCCTCCTGAGCGATGTGCTGGAGAACGGGTTCACCAGCGGCACCAACACGGCCGTGGTCTATATCGACCTGGACCATTTCAAGGACATCAACGATACGCTCGGCCACTCGGCCGGCGACAAGGTCATCGTTGCCGTCGCGCAGCGCCTCAAGCGTGTGGTGCCCGAGGGCAGCATCGTCGCACGCATCAGCGGCGACGAGTTCACCATGGTCATCAAGAACTGCGAAAGCGACGAGTGGCTGGAATACATCCTGGATCAGGTCCAGGACGAAATCGGCCGGCCGGTGATGATCGGCAGCCGCGAATTGTTTGCCAGCCTTTCCATGGGCGTGGCAATTGCCCCGAGAGACGGCAGCAGTCCCGACGAACTTCTGCGCAGGGCCGATATCGCCCTTTACGACGCCAAGGCAAACGGCCGCAGCCGCCGCTCCTTCTTCGAACAGCACATGGAACACAACGTCCAGTCCAAGGACCGGCTGTCCCGGGACCTGCGCCTGGCGCTGAAAAACGACATGCTCGAACTAGCCTATCAGCCGCAATCCGACACGGATGCGCGGCGGATCGTTTCGGTCGAGGCTCTGGCGCGCTGGACCAAGGAAGACGGCACGGTCGTCTCCCCGTCCCAGTTCATCCCCGTCGCCGAGGAAACCGGCCTGATCAACGATCTCGGCATCTGGGTGCTGAACAAGGCCTGCGCCAGGGCGCATGACTGGCCGGGCATCATCGTGTCCGTCAACGTATCGCCCAACCAGTTCAAGCATCCGCGCTTTGTCGAAAAGGTCATGGCAATCCTGGCGGCCAACAACCTGCCGCCGCAGCGTCTGGAAATCGAGGTCACGGAAACCGTGTTTGCCGGACGCAACGACTCCGTTCTCAAGGCGCTGCGCCGGTTGAAGAACCTGGGCGTGAAGGTTGCGCTGGACGATTTCGGTTCGGGCTATTCCAGCCTGAGTTACCTGCGCCGCTTCCCGTTCGATACGCTGAAGATCGACCGGGATTTCGTGTCCGACATGAACGGCAATCCGGAGGCCGAGGCCATTCTGGTCTCGATCATCCAGCTCGGCAAGGCCCTGGGCATGACGATCGTCGCCGAGGGCATCGAGACGATCGAACAGATGCGTTTCCTGCAGGCCCATGACTGCCACCGGATGCAGGGCTATTTCATCTCCCGGCCGTTGTCGGCAACGGACATGAGCACGTTTCTCGATGCGTTTCACGGCGCAGGCAGCACCGGCTTCGGGCTCGACCTCAGCTACCAGCCGCGCGCTGTCGAGGGCTGAAAGGGTCACATCCCGAGGCGGTTGCTGATTTCCCGGGAAAAGGCCGCAAAGCTTGCAAAGGGTGCTTCCTGCGCCCTTTCCAGCCATGTAGCCGGAGCCCGCGTGGCAAGGCTAAGCCCCGTCTGGCCGAATTCGGTCCGCACCATGTCGCAAAACCACGCCTTGTGCTGCTGGCGGCGGCGCGAGATCAGAGCACCGGTTTCGCTCAGATGGACGTGATGACGCGTCATGTGGGCGACAAGCTCACCGATGCCCTCTTTTGCATGTGCCGAGACCTCGCACACGGGCACCTGCCAGGACCGGTCGTCGCCTTTGCTCAGCGACAGGGCTCCCTTGACGTCCGATGCCGCCCGGCGGGCCAGGGCACCCATGTCGGCCTTGGTGACGGCCACCACATCCGGCAATTCCATGATGCCGGCCTTCATGAATTGAAGACTGTCGCCCGAGCCGGGCTGGATACACAGGACGACCGTGTCTGCCGCCTGCTTCAGGTCCCCCTCCGACTGCCCGATGCCGACCGTTTCCACGATCACACGGTCGCAAACGCAGCGCAGGACCGCGATCGCCGCGACCGCATGATCCGACAGTCCGCCCAGGCGGTCCCGCGCCGCCATGGAGCGGACAAAGACCTGTTCGTCGGAAGGATCGGTCTTCAGCCGCGTCCGGTCGCCCAGCAGGGCCCCGCCGGATATGGCCGACGACGGGTCAATCGCCAGAACGGCGACCCTCCTGCCCTCGTCCCGGTAAGCCCTGATCAAGGCATCGGTCAGGCTGGACTTGCCGACACCGGGCGGTCCCGTCAGCCCGACGACCTGCCCGAGCGGCTCGCCGCAGATGCGGTCGAGGAAAGCGGCCGTCTCACCGTCGGAGCGGTGCGTTTCCAGCCTGGACAGGAGCCGCGCCAGCGGCCGTTTGCCGCCCGCGCGCAACTCCTCCAGCGACGGCAGCTGTCCGCTCACACCACGACCCCGCTCGCACCGGCACGCCGCAGGACCGGCATCTCTCAGCCCTGTCTGTTCTTCAGCGCCGCCTGCGCGGCCGCCAGGCGGGCGATCGGCACACGGAAGGGCGAGCAGGACACGTAGTCGAGGCCGACACGTTCGCAAAATCCGATCGAGGCCGGATCGCCGCCATGTTCGCCGCAAATGCCCAGCTTGATGTCCGGACGGGCGGACCGGCCGCGCTCCACGCCGATCCGGATCAGTTCGCCGACGCCTTCCTGGTCGAGCGAGACGAACGGATCCTGCTCCAGAATGCCCCGGCTCTGATAGGTGCCGAGGAACGAGGCGGCATCATCGCGCGAAATACCGAAGGTCGTCTGCGTCAGGTCGTTGGTGCCGAAGGAGAAGAACTCGGCCGACTGGGCAATCTCCGCCGCCTTCAGCGCGGCGCGCGGCAGTTCGACCATGGTGCCGATCTGATAGGTCAGCTCGGTGCCGCTTTCTTCCATCACCGCCTTTGCCATCGCCTCGATGCTCTGCCGGACAAGGTCGAGTTCGCCCTTCAGGCCGACCAGCGGCACCATGATTTCCGGTACCACCGGCGCTCCGGTGATCTTGGCCGCTTCGACGGCGGCTTCGAAAATGGCCCGCGCCTGCATCTCCGCAATCTCCGGATAGGAGACCAGCAGGCGGCATCCGCGGTGGCCGAGCATCGGGTTGAATTCGTCCAGCGCCAGCGCCCGGTCGCGCAGCAGTTCGGGATCGGCGTTCATCGCCTTGGCAACCTCCGCCAGTTCCTCGTCCGACTTCGGCAGGAACTCGTGCAGGGGCGGATCCAGCAGGCGGATGGTCACCGGCAGGCCGTGCATGATCTTGAAGATGTCGGTGAAGTCCTGCCGCTGCATCGGCAGCAGCTTGGCGAGCGCCGCCCGTCTTCCCGCTTCCGAATCCGCCAGGATCATTTCGCGCACGGCGATAATCCGTTCGCCTTCAAAGAACATGTGCTCGGTGCGGCAAAGGCCGATGCCTTCCGCGCCGAAGTCCCGTGCGACCTTCGCATCCTGAGGGGTTTCGGCATTGGTGCGCACCTTCATGCGCCGCACCTTGTCGGCCCAGCCCATCAGCGTTCCGAAATCACCGGACAGCGTCGGCTGCAGCATAGTGACTTCGCCGAGGAGAACCTGCCCGGTCGCCCCGTCGATCGTGATGATGTCACCTTCCTTGAGCTGCCGGCCCGCGACGTTGATGAGGCCGTTGCGGTAGTCGATCCGCAGCGTTCCGGCACCCGATACGCACGGTTTGCCCATGCCCCGGGCGACGACGGCGGCGTGGCTGGTCATGCCGCCCCGGCTGGTCAGGATGCCTTCGGCCGCATGCATGCCGTGAATGTCTTCCGGACTGGTCTCGATCCGCACCAGAATGACCTTCCTGCCCGCCGCCTTCGCTTCCTCGGCCGCATCGGAGGAAAAGACGATCGCGCCGGATGCAGCGCCCGGCGAAGCCGGCAGGCCGGTGGTCACGATGTTGCGTTCCGCTTTCGGGTCGATGGTCGGATGCAGCAACTGGTCGAGGGCCGCAGGTTCGACCCGCCCGATCGCCTGTTCTTCCGTCAGCAGGCCATCTTCGACCATGTCGACGGCGATCTTGAGGGCCGCCTTCGCCGTGCGTTTGCCGGCACGGGTCTGCAGCATCCAGAGCTTGCCTTCCTCGATGGTGAATTCCAGGTCCTGCATGTCCTTGTAGTGGGCTTCCAGCCTGCCACAGTAGGACTGGAATTCGGCAAAGGCTTCCGGCATCAGGGCTTCCAGGGACGGCATCGAAGAGCCTGCTTCCTTGCGGGCCTTTTCAGTGATGTCCTGCGGCGTGCGGATGCCTGCGACCACGTCCTCGCCCTGGGCATTGACGAGGAATTCGCCATAGAGCGCGTTTTCGCCGGTGGAAGGATTGCGGGTGAAGGCAACGCCGGTGGCCGAGGTCTGGCCCATGTTGCCGAACACCATCGCCTGGACGTTGACGGCGGTTCCCCAGTTGCCCGGGATATCGTGCAAGCGCCGGTAGGTGGCCGCGCGCGGCGTCATCCAGGATCCGAAAACCGCACCGATGGCGCCCCAGAGCTGCTCTTGCGGGTCCTGCGGAAAGGGCCGTTCCAGCGCCTCTTCGACCAGTTCCTTGAACTTCTCGATGATGCCTTGCCAGGCGTCCGCGTCGACCTGGGTATCAAGCGTCAGGTCGTTGCGCTGCTTGTAATCTTCCAGCACTTCCTCGAATTCATGGTGATCGACCCCGAGAACCACGTCGGAATACATCTGGATGAAGCGGCGGTAGCTGTCATAGGCAAAGCGCCGGTCGCCGGCCTCCGAGGCAAGAGCCTCGACTGTCTGGTCGTTGAGCCCGAGGTTGAGAACCGTGTCCATCATCCCGGGCATGGAAACCCGCGCCCCGGAGCGGACGGATACCAGAAGCGGACGTTCGAGGCCGCCGAACTCGCGGTTGGTCGCCGCGCCGATCTTCTCCAGCGCGGCGGAAACGTCGGCCGCGAGCTCTTCCGGATAGCTCTTGCCGTGTTCGTAGTACCAGGTGCAGACCTCGGTGGTGATCGTGAAACCGGGGGGCACAGGCAGGCCCAGGCTGCTCATTTCGGCAAGATTTGCGCCCTTCCCGCCAAGCAGGTTGCGCATATCCGCGGCGCCTTCCGCGGCGCCGTTGCCAAAACTGTAGACCCATTTGGCCATTTTCAACTCTCCTCACCTGGTGCAGAGACGTCCCGCCTCCGTCGTTTTTGCACTGCACATAACTGCTACGGCAGAAGACAGTCTTCAAGACCTTTTTGTCCGAAAGAGGATTCCTTTCACCTTTGGTCATGGGAATTCTTGCGTTCGGCAAAATCAAATGGATTTAAACTGACAGAAAGTTATCCGCCTTGCCTTGCCGGTCAGCCTTAAAGACGCCATTGTCAACGGCAATAAGCCATACTCCAGAACTGTCGAGCGAACCGAAGTGCGAGGATTGATGAACCAAATGACCGGCGCCGATTCCAGGATGCACCGCAGGCCCTTCAAGCTGAAGCTCCTTGCGCTGGTAAGTGCGATCGCCCTCGTGCCGGCGGCCGCCGCGGCCGAGACGAGCGCGGGCGCGGAAGCCTTGGGCACGCCGTCCGACCTGCCGCTCACACTGACCGGGAGTTATCTTTCCGGACGTCTGGCCGGATTCCAGAAAGACTACGCCCAGGGTGCCGCCTTCTTTGAAGAGTCCCTGGCAGCCGACCCGTCCAACCCGATGCTTCTGGAGCGCACCTTTCTCCTCAAGCTGGCCAATGGCGATGTCGAGCAGGCCGTTGTCTATGCCGACGAACTGGAAAAAAGCGGACTGCAGAATTTCCTGGCTCAGCTGGCCGTCGGCGCGCAGCGCATGGTCGATGGCCAATATACCGCGGCCGATGAAGCACTGGCAAAGGGCAGGAACGGCCCCCTCGCCCAGCTTTCCATCGGCATTTCCCGCGCATGGGCGCTCTACGGCAGCGGCAAGGTCGATGAGGCCGTCGCCATGATCGACGGTCTCAGCGGGCCAGACTGGTTCGAGGTCTTCAAGGCCACTCACAAGGCGCATATTCTGTTCGCCGCCGACCGGCCCCAGCAGGCTCTTGCGGCCATTGAAGACGCCTATGAGGTCGATCAGGGGGCTATTCGCGTTGTCGACGTCTATTCCCGCCTTCTTGCGGCCAATGGCCGGCAGAAAGAAGCTCTGGACGCGCTTATCCAGTACGAGGAACAGTTCCGGGGCCACCCGAAGCTTGAGCAGACGAAAGAGATTATCGAAGGCGGCGCGGTCGTCCAGCCATTGGTCACCGATCCGGCCGAAGGCATGGCGGAAATCCTCTATGGCCTCGGCTCGGTCATCGGCCGTGACGGAGGTGAGGAACTGTCGACCTCCTATCTCCAGCTTTCGCTTTACCTTGACCCGGACGCCGAATTTGCAGCCATCGCGCTTGGTGCCGTTTTCGAACGCATGGAACAGCCCGAACGGGCGATCGAGGCGCTCAAGAAGGTACCCGACGACAGTGTCCTGAAGCGCGAAGCCGAAATCCAGATCGGCCTGAACTACAATTCGCTCGACCAGATGGACGAGGCCCGTTCGCATCTTGAAACGCTGATCGAGCAGGATCCGTCCGACCTGGAAGCGGTCATCGCGCTCGGCAACATCCTGCGCGCTCACGAGATCTACGCGGATGCGGAAGCGGTCTACACCAAGGGCCTCGACACCATCGATCAGCTGGAAAAGGAGCACTGGCTCCTGCTTTATTTCCGCGGCATTGCCCGTGAACGGCTGAACAAATGGGAGCTGGCGGAGGCGGACTTCCGCAAGGCGCTGGAGCTCAATGACCAGCAGCCGCTGGTGCTGAACTACCTCGGCTATTCCCTGGTGGACCAGGGATTGAAGCTCGATGAAGCCCTGGAGATGATCAAGACCGCCGTGGACCTCCGCCCGACCGACGGTTACATCGTCGACAGCCTGGGCTGGGTCTATTATCGCCTTGGGCGCTACGAGGAAGCCGTGAAGGAACTTGAGCGGGCCATCGAGCTGCGCCCGGCGGATCCGGTGATCAACGATCACCTGGGCGATGCGTACTGGATGGTCGGGCGCCGGCATGAGGCCCGGTTCCAGTGGAACCATGCAAGGGATCTCGGTCCGGAGGAAGACGAACTGCCCAAGATCCTCGACAAGATCGCCAACGGCATGCCGGAAACCCCGAAGACGGACGCCGCCAAAGCGGAAAACGACAAAAACGGCGGCTGACCGGGGCTGCCATGACCCCCGCCCAGCCCAGCCCGTCACGGGTGTCGCCACGAGTGGAGCTTGCTCGGGCCAAAGTGAATTTGGCCCTGCACATCACCGGCCAGCGCCCGGACGGCTACCATCTGCTGGAGTCTCTGGTGGTGTTTCCGCAAATCGGCGACCGGATAGCCCTGGAACCGTCGGACAGGCTCGAACTCGTCGTGGAGGGCCCCTTTGCCCGGGATCTGAAAGGCCCTTCGGAGGACAATCTGATCCTCAAGTCGGTAAGAGCCTTTGCGGAAAGGGCCGGACTTCCCCCTCCCACCGTGCGCCTGACGCTCACCAAACGCCTGCCCGTCGCTTCCGGGATCGGCGGTGGCTCGAGCGATGCGGCAACCGCGCTGCGTCTTGTTGAGGATTTCACCGGCATATATCTGGACGACGCTGATCTCTACGCTCTGGCCCTTTCGCTCGGGGCCGACGTGCCGGTGTGCATGTATCCCGAGCCGCAGATCATGCGCGGTATCGGCGAGGAACTTGAACCCGGGCCGGACCTGCCCGCTTGCGGCATCGTTCTGGTGAACCCGAAGGTCGGCGTTTCCACCGCCGAGGCGTTCAAGGCCATGGACCGGCGGGACAACCCGCCAATGCCGCTCGTTCCGGAAAGTTTCGATACTCTGGACCAGTTGACCGGCTACCTGGCAGGCTGCCGGAACGACATGCAGGATGCCGCCGTCGGTGTCTGCAGCGCCATCGGCGACGTCCTCAGCGCACTGGAAGCCGATGACCGCGTCGAACTTGCCCGCATGTCGGGCTCGGGCGCCACCTGCTTCGCCCTGTGCGAGGTGATGAATGCGCTTGATATCGAACGGGAACTGAGAAACGGCCACCCGGAATGGTGGATCGCATCCGGACCCTTGTCGTGAGGCACCGGGACGCAATACCGCCCACCCGCTTGTGACACCGGATCGGCGGCAGGACCCCTAGGCCGGCCCACACTGCGCGAACCGCCGCTCTCAAATGCAGGTTTCGAATCGCATTCCAATAGCTTGCGCGGATCAGCTCACACGCGAGATGCAGAAGGCGACGGCATCGGCCATGGCATCGTTGTGCGCGCCCCCGGGCAGCGTTTCCAGCGCCTGCAGGGCCTTTTCGCCATAATTGCGGGCCCGTTCCACGGTATCGGCCAGAGCATCGTGTTTCTTCAGGAGCGCGATCGCCTGTTCCAGATCGCCGTCCTCGATGTCTTCGCCTTCGAGGCAGCGCCTCCAGAACGTGCGGTCCTGTTCCGAACCGCGCGCAACGGCCAGCACGACCGGAAGCGTGATCTTGCCCTCACGGAAATCGTCGCCGATGTCCTTGCCCAGATCCGCGGAAGACCCGCCATAGTCGAGCGCATCGTCCACGAGCTGGAAGGCATACCCCAGCTCCATGCCATAGGTGCGCGCTGCCTGTTTCATAGCCGCATTCTGCCCGGCGATCACCGGGCCGACCTCCGCCGCGGCGGCGAACAGCGCTGCCGTCTTGGCTTCGATCACGCGCAGATAGTCCTCTTCGGTTGTGGTGATGTTCTTGGCGGCGCCAAGTTGCAGCACTTCACCCTCGGCAATGACGGCCGAAGCGGAGGACAGGATGTGCAGCGCTTCCAGGGAACCGACATCGACCATCATCTTGAAGGCCTGGCCGAGCAGGTAATCGCCGACCAGAACGCTCGCCTGGTTGCCCCAGAGCTTGCGAGCCGCGAGCTTGCCGCGGCGCATATCGCTTTCATCGACAACGTCGTCGTGGAGCAGTGTGGCGGTGTGCATGAACTCGACGCTGGCCGCCAGGGTCACGTGACCATCGCCCTGATAACCGAACATTTCCGCACACGCGAGCGTCAGCATGGGACGCAGCCGCTTGCCGCCGGATGAAATCAGATGCTTGGCGATCTCCGGAATCAGCTCGACATTGGAGCCTGCCTTGGAGAGGATCAGCTCATTGACATCTGACATGCCCGCGGACACAAGATCCACGAGAGACTGTATGCTCGGACGGCGCGGTTGACTGTCGGAATATGTTGCAACAACGGCCACTAATGGCACTCCCCTGAATATTTGAGCGGACAATATGTTGCGACGGCGCGCTGAGCAAGACGCCAAACCGTTGACAAGGTGTTGAAATGTCCCGAACAGCGGGTTTTGCTGTACACCAGTGCTGAAAGATAGTGTCTGGCACGCCTTTCCGCCATGCTGCTAATGCAGGGAATCTTATGGAAGAACTCGTCAGAACAAACGATCCGGTCCTGATTTCGTTCCTGGAATCAATTCTGGAGGAGGCCGGCATCAAGCATTTTGTCGCAGACGGCAACATGAGCATCATGGAAGGCTCTTTGGCGATGATCCCGAGGCGGATCCTGGTCACGTCCGAGCAGATCGCGAAGGCGCGCATGCTGGTCCGGGAAGCTGGCCTGGAACACGAGTTGCGTCCGGAAGACGGGCAGATCTGACATGACCATGCCGCAGGATCCGGAGGAGCTCGAGACGACGCGCGATGCCTTTCTGGGCGGCAAGGTCTATGTGCACCAGCCCAGGCGCGGCCGTCACCGGGCGGGTCTCGACGCGGTCTATCTGGCAGCTGCCCTGCCTGACGGCGCCACGGGGCACGTGGTCGACATCGGGGCGGGCGTCGGAACTGCCGGCTTTTGCGCCGCCGCCCGCCTGCCCGGCATCAGGGTCACCCTGGTCGACGTCGATCCCACCGCCCTCGCCCTCGCCCGGCGCGGCCTCGAGGATCCCGCAAATGCTGCCTTCGCCGACCGGGTTTCGCTGGTGGAAGCGGACGTTACCGCCAAGGGCAGCCTGCGCCATGCGGCCGGCCTGAAGCCGTCCATGGCCGATCATGCCATCATGAATCCTCCCTATTACGGGGCCGACAGGTTCCGCGCCTCCCCCAATGAGGGGCGGGCCGGAGCTCACATGCTGGATGAACGGGGCCTGGAGCCCTGGGCGAGGACGGCGACGGACGTCGTCCGGGAAGGCGGCAGCCTCACGGTGATATTCCGCGCCGACGGCCTGCCCGAACTGCTGAACGTGCTGCCGGGCCGTTTCGGCTCGATAGACGTCATTCCCTTGCGCCCGCGGCCGGACGCTCCGGCAACCCGGGTCCTGATCCGCGCCATCCGGGCCAGCAAGGCCCCGATGCAGCTGCTGTCGGGCTTCGTGCTGCATGAAGGCGGCGGATCGGACTTCACCAGCCAGTCCCGCGCCATTATGCGCGATGGGGAAGGACTCGGCCTTCTCCCGCGCCGCTAGGGTATGGCACAGCTGCTTTCATCGGCTCACGGGCGAAAGCAGGCCGACCCGTCCGCCAGTTCACTTTCAGCTCAATGCATCACGAATTCGCCGTTTGCGTAGCGGAAATCCACCGGTGCAATGAGCTTTTGATGAGCGATGCGCACAGAGTGAATGCAGCCGTCTATTTCCTTTTCCCAGAAATGCAGGAACCGGTTCAGTTCCGGAAATTTCGGGGCAAGGTCTTCCGTCTGCCAGAGGAAGCTTTGCAGCAGTATCGGATGATCGGGAAGCCTGTAGTGAATCTCGGCAGTCAGCAGACCAAAGCCGAGAAGCCGCTTTTCAAAGTCTGAGATGGTATTCATGCCAGTTCTTTCCTTTCTGCAAGAAAAGAGTGTCACGGATACCCGGTTAACCAAACACAACTTTGGAACAATTATTGTTTATAAACAGCACTTTAGCAGCAACAACACGTTACTGCTAACAATGCGCCAAGGCGACGGTCACTTGGATTGGATGGTCGTCAGATAGCCTAAAAAGGCATTGATGTCATCCGGTTCGAAGGCGAACTCGGGCATATTGTCGTGACCGGTGACAATTCCCTCTGCAAGTGCCTCTTCAAGGCTCTCCAGCGGATAGAGACCGGACAGGTCTCTGAATGCGGGGGCTCCTTCCTGCGCGCTGGTATCCTCTTCGCCCACCGCATGGCAGGCGGCGCAGTGTATTTCGGCGAGCTCCCGCCCGGTCGCCACGCTTGTGGCATCAGACGGGTAAGGCCCGTCCAGGGCAAACGCCTGACTGCTGCTTGCGGCGAGGCACAGAGCAGCCCAACAGGTCTTCCAGTCAGCCATCGCGTTTCCCTCCCTTGAATCAGACCCGGCACTTATAGAGGATCGATGATCCGAAACACATTAGCAAGAACACGGGGGGTGCGATCCCTTATCGGCTGCCGGGGCATGTTCTCGCAGCCTTTCTGCCTATATAACCAACGAACACGTGCCCGTTCCGGAGGATCCATGAACCCGACACCTCTCCCCGCTTCCATTGACGATACGCTCGAGTTGCTGAACCAGGCGGGGTATGTCGCCGACCGGTCGTTGGCCACGGTCCTGCATCTTGCGCTCAGGATGAAGCGGCCGCTTTTCCTGGAAGGCGAGGCAGGAGTGGGGAAAACCGAAATCGCCAAGGTTCTCGCTTCCTCTCTCGGCCGGGATCTCATCCGCCTGCAGTGTTACGAGGGCCTGGATATCTCATCAGCGGTCTACGAGTGGAACTATCCGGCCCAGATGGTGGAGATCCGTGTCGCGGAAGCAGCCGGCGACATGGAACACACGGAGCTTTCCAAGTCGATCTTCGATGAACGCTTCCTGATCAAGCGCCCCGTGCTCCAGGCGCTGGAGCCGTCACTCGCGGGAGCGCCCGTTTTCCTGATCGACGAACTGGACCGCGCGGACGAGGCCTTCGAGGCGTTTCTCCTGGAAGTTCTGGCGGACAATCAGGTGACCATTCCCGAACTCGGGACGGTGAAAGCGGCGGAACCGCCGATCGTGATCATCACCACTAACCGCACGCGGGAAATCCACGACGCGCTGAAGCGGCGATGCCTCTATCACTGGGTCGACTACCCGGACGCGCAGCGGGAGTTGGAAATCGTCCGCCGGAAAGTGCCCGGAGCCGCAGAACGGCTCGCGGCGGAAGTCGTCGCCTTCGTGCAGAAACTGCGGGCCGACGAGGACCTGTTCAAACAGCCCGGCGTTGCGGAAACCCTCGACTGGGCGACGGCCCTGTCGGAGCTGAACGAGATTGCGCTCGATCCCGACATGGCCAGCGACACGCTCGGTGTCCTGCTGAAATACCAGGACGATATCGAACGGGTCCGCGGCTCGAAGCTGCGCCAGATGATCGACGACATCCGCAAAGAGGCACCGCACCGGCAATCCGTGCCGACGGTTTGAGGCGGTGCCCATCGTGACGAAAGGCCCCTCCTCCCTGCCCCGCCCGGCAAAGGTTTCGCCAGGAGACGCCCATGCCCGCCGATCCTGAACTGCGCTCGCGCATCACCGACAATATCGTCTATTTCGCAAGAACCTTGCGCAAGGCCGGCGTGCCGGTCGGTCCGGCTTCCGTCGTGGATGCCGTGACGGCGGTCGAAATTGCCGGAATAGAAAACCGGGAGGACCTTTACTGGACGCTGCACGCGGTCTTCGTGCGCAAGCGCGAACACAGGGTCCTCTTCGACGAGGCCTTCCGGATCTACTGGCAAAGCCGTGGCCTGATCGAGAAGATGCTGGCCATACTTTCGCCGGTCGCCCCGCCCCGCGGCACACCGGAAAAGCCCAAGGCCGGCCAGACCCGCGTCTCCCAGGCCTTCCAGGCCGCCCGGGAACGGGCAGCGGAAGAAACCGTCCCGGAAATAGAGGTGGACGCCAGGTTCACCGTGTCGGGCAAGGAACTGCTGCAGACCAAGGACTTTGCCCAGATGACCGCAGAAGAAGTCACCCAGGCCAAACAGGCGCTGCGGGCGATGGTCCTGCCGATGGACAGTATCCGGCTTCGCCGCCTGAAGGCCGCCTCAAAGGGACGCATCGACCCACGCCGCACCTTGCGCGCCTCGATGCGGGCCGGCGGCGACATCATCGACCTCAAGTTCCGCAAGCCGGTCGAAAAGCAGCCGCCACTGGTGGCCATCTGCGACATATCCGGCTCCATGAGCCAGTATTCGCGCCTGCTCCTGCACTTTCTCCACGAACTGACCGCCGTGCGGCGGGACGTGCACACGTTCCTCTTCGGCACGCGGCTGACCAACGTGACCCGGCAGCTCAGGATGAAGGACCCGGATGAAGCGCTGGAAGCCTGCACCCAAGGTGTCGAGGACTGGTCGGGCGGCACGCGAATAGCGTCGGCGCTTTACGATTTCAACCGGCACTGGTCGCGCCGCGTGCTCTCCGGCAATCCGACAGTGCTGCTGATCACCGACGGGCTGGAGCGCGATACGGACGAAGACCTCGAACGGGAAATGGACCGCCTCCACCGCTCCTGCCGCCGGCTGATCTGGCTCAATCCCCTGCTGCGCTTCGACGGGTTCGAGGCAAGAGCCAAGGGCATCCGCGCCATGCTGCCCCACGTGGACGAATTCCGCTCGGTCCATTCGCTGGACGCGGTTGCGGACCTGGTGGCGGCATTGTCGGGTACCAAGGCCCGAACGAGGGAGACAGACCCCAGAAGCTGGTTGCGGTCTCAAGGAAGATAGTGACGCCGCTCGACAGCGTCGCTCAAGGCAGGGCGACCACCGGCGTGCTGACCCCCACCCGCTGGAACAGGTCCGTAATGTCGTGATTGGCCATGCGAATGCATCCGTATGACACCGCGCGGCCGATGGAGCCCGGGCGGTTGGTGCCGTGAATGGCGTAATTGCCGTTGGACAGGGTCATGGCCGCAACACCCATCGGGTTGTTCGGCGCGCCGCCCCGGATCAGGGCGGGCAGATGCGGAAAGTCCCGGCGCACTTCCGGCGACGGCGCCCAGTCCGGCCTGATGTATTTTGCCGTGATCCGGGCCTGGCCCGTCCAGGATTTCCGGCTCTTGCCGACCGCCACCGGGTAACGGATGGCCCGGTTTCCCCCAAGCACCAGATAGAGCTGCCGTTCCGAATTCCGGATGACGATTGTCCCGGGACGGAACCTGGCATCGCTGAAGCCCACCAGATCCGCCGCCTGAGCTGACGGGGGAATTACAATGCTTATGGCGAGGGCAAGGCCAGCCAGGACTGTGAAGCGGAAGGAAGAGGCCGGATGCATGACAATCCCCTTGTTCTGAGCAGGAGATTACAGCGCCCGGCAGCTTGAAAGAACGGCAGGGTCCCTATTTTCTTACCAAAAGGTTAACGCGCGTAGTTCGCGGAGCGGATCCGTTCGGTCACATGTGCCGGTCCGACGCCGGAGGCCCCATGGGTCGCAAGCCCCGGCACACTGGCTGTGACAGCGGTCACTATGCCGGTGGGGCCAGCAGGGTGATAGTCCCGCCAGACGTCCGGCGAAGAACAGTGCCGGACGCTCCCAGCGGTTCCACCCTCTCCAGTTTGATCCGATCCAAGGACTGAAAGAATGCTCAAGTTTCGTTCCACCCTCGCAGACATCGCCCGACGGGCGGCGCAATCGCTCGCCATGCTGGCCTGCATCGCTACGCTTTCGCTCGCGCCGGCCGAGGCGGGCTCGCTGTCGGGAACATACGTCCTCGCGCCCGCAGATATCGACACCGGCTTTTCCGTAAAGGTTCTCGGCCGCGGCCCGGTCACCGGGCAGTTCCAGAAAGTTTCCGGAACAATGATCCTCAACCAGAACCGGCCGGAAAAGAGCCGCGTGACGGTGGACGTCGATCTCAGGAGTATTGAGACCGGTAGCGACAGGATTACGGACTTCTTGAAGAGTTCGGCCATGTTCAACGTGGCCAAGCACCCGATTGCCCGCTTCGAGAGCACGAGCGTGCGCATCACGGGCGAAAATTCCGCCGAAGTCGAGGGCGTCCTGACCATGCGCGGCCAGAAGAAGCGTACCAGGCTTTCGGTTACGGTGAACGGCGAGACGTCGAGCAGCCGTGTGGACTTCCAGGTATCGGGCGGGTTCTTCCGCAGCCTCTATGGCATGGAAGCCGGTCTGCCGATCTATGCCGACAAGGTCAACCTGAAGATCAACGGTACCGGGCGTCGTAGCTGAACCACTCCCGGTCCCGAATGACAGCACGCGCGCCTCACGGCCGCGTGCTCATTTCCTTCCCTGACGCGGCTCTTATTGCGCCCCTCTCAGGCGGGGACCGCCGTCACGCCATTCGTACCAGACATAGCCCGGCACGTTGCTGTCGCCGTTCTCGTCGAACGAGACCGGCCCCAGCACGGTGTCGAAAGTGCCTTGATCGAGTGCCGCGGAAACTTCTTCAAGTGCCGTGCCGCCGGCCGCTTCGGCCGCCTGTGCCCAGGCCTGAACGGCCGCGTAGGTGGTCAGCGCATAGCGATCCGCCGGCTTTCCGGCTTCTTCCAGTGCGCTTATGACAGTCCGGGCGGCCGGAATGTCCCGCGGGTTCAGCGGATAGCTCAGCAGAGTGCCGTTGGCCGCCGGGCCTGCCACCGACCAGTAGTCTTCGGTCACCAGGGCATCGCCCGCGACCAGAACCGCGCCCAGGTCCTGCCGCTCCATTTCTAGCTTGATCAGCCCGGCTTCCGGCGGATACCCGCCCAGATAGACGACGCCGATGTCTTCCAGGGCGAGCTGGGACACCAAGTAGCGGTAATCGTCATCACCCGCGTCAAAGCCAAGGGCAATGCTCTCGGTTGTTCCAAGCTCCGTCATGACGGACTTGACCGCATCGGTAAGGCCTTTGCCGTAGACGGTCTTGTCATGAAGGATCGCAATGCGTTCACCGCCGAACTCCTGCGCCAGAAGGCGGCCGGCCAGCCGGGCCTGCTGATCGTCCCTTGGCGCCATCCGGAACACGCCTTCGCCCGGCCGCTCGTCGGTATATGCGGGCAAGGTGGTACCCGGAGAAATCTGGACGATGCCGGCATTCGAATAGACATCGCTAGCCGGTATGGAAGCGGCAAAGCACAGATGCCCGGCGACGAACCGGACACCCTTGCCGACCAGCTGATTGGCCACGGCCCTGGCCGTTTCCGCGTCACAGTTATCGTCGGCAATTTCAAGAACCAGCGGTTCGCCGTTCACGCCGCCGGCGGCATTGATGTCGGCAATTGCCTGCTCGGCTCCGGCCTGCATCTGGGCGCCGAACTCCGCGAACTGGCCTTTCATCGGGCCCGCGACGGCGATCGGAATCTCGGCAGACGCCGCGCCGGGCAAAATGCAGGAAACCAGAACGGCCGCGCTGGCGGCAAGCTGCAGATATCTCATCGGCCTCCCCGGATTTCCAAGTGTTTCGTTTCTTACAGGTACCCCGAGCAGAGGCCAAGCTCAATGCGCCCGCATGCAAAATGCCGGCTGCTCCGAACAAGCGGCCTGTTCCGGAAAGCTGTGCTCCCTGGCAAGATGGATCGGGAAATCTTCAACGATCGGCCCGCTTGTCCGCTTTCTCGCCCTTTCACTTGACGGCAACTTGATCTAGGCACAGTGGAACAGGACGAATAAACTCCCGTTTCGTCAGAAGCTTGATCCGATTCCCTTGCCCCCAAGGAGCCGACAGAATGTCCTCATCCTCCTCAGATTCGACAGACCAGGGCAAGCTGACACTGGATGCACAAAGCTTTCGGGAAGCGATGAGCCGGATCGCGGCGGCCGTGCACGTGGTGACGACGGATGGCCCGGCCGGGCGCATGGGCGCCACCGTTTCCGCCGCCTGTTCGGTCAGCGATGATCCTCCAAGCATCCTCGTCTGCCTCAACCGCCTTACCCGGATCCACGCGGCCGTGCTGACGAACCGCAGTTTCTGCCTCAATACCCTGGGCGACGATCACGAGGAGATTTCCGAGGCTTTTGCCGGGCGGAACAAGCTGGAGATGGACGACCGGTTCGCAAAGGGCAGCTGGACGCGGCTCGCAACCGGCTGTCCGGCACTCGACAATGCTCGCCTCAGTGTCGATTGCGAGGTGTTTTCGGTCACCGAAATGGGCACCCATTCCATTATCGTCGGTACGGTCGCCGATTTGCGGGTTTCCGCCCCCGGCAAATCCCTGCTCTATGTGCGCCGGGGATACAAAAGCCTCGACACGTGATCTGCTTCGGATCACATTCCTCTTTCCGCTCCGTCAAACCTGGACTGACAGCTCATGGCCGGCCTGCGCAACCTCATCACCGACGTTCCCGGCCTCAAGGTCGGCAATGCCTCCGACGAGGAGCTGAAATCCGGCGCGACGGTTCTTGTCCCGGACGAGCCCGCCGTCACGTCCGTCGCAATCCATGGGGGCGCGCCCGGCACACGGGAGATCGCACTGCTGGAGCCGGAACAGACGATCGAAAAGATTGACGCCATCGTGCTCGCCGGCGGCTCCGCCTTCGGCCTCGATGCCGGTGCGGGGGTTCAGGGACGCCTGGCGGACCTCGGCTACGGCTTTCAGATCGGCCCCGTCCGGGTTCCGATCGTGCCGACCGCGATCCTGTTCGATCTCCTGAACGGCGGCGACAAGAGCTGGGGTCAGGCAGCGCCCTACCGCGATCTCGGCCGCTCCGCGCTGGACGCCATCGGCCATGAGTTTCCCCTTGGCTCGGTCGGTGCCGGGACCGGTGCGACGACCGCCAACCTGAAAGGCGGTCTCGGCTCCGCATCACAGGTGCTTCAGAACGGCGTCACGATCGGGGCGATTGTTGCGGTCAATGCGCTCGGACGGGCAACGATCGGCGACAGCGCGCATTTCTGGGCCGCACCCTTCGAAATCGACGGGGAATTCGGAGGCCGGGGAATGGCACACCCCCTGCCTGCGGACAGCACCGCCGTGCGAACGAAACTCGACGGGCTGAAGGCCGGCGCCAATACCACCATCGCAGCCGTCGCCACGGACGCGATCCTGACCAAGGGTGAAGCCAAGCGCCTTGCCGTGATGGCTCACGACGGCCTCGCCCGGGCGCTCTGGCCGGCGCACACGCCTTTGGACGGCGATCTGGTTTTCGCTCTGTCGACCGGTCAGCGCAAACTGAAAAACGGTCTGGAAGACATGGTCCAGCTCGGGGCCGCCGCAGCCGCCTGTCTTGCGCGCGCCATTGCCAGAGGCATCTATCACGCCTCCCCCGCCCCGGGCGATCCGGTCCCGACCTGGCGGCAGCGGTTCGGACGCTAGAGAAAGGCCTCAGGCAGCCCTGCGGCCCAGTTGCCCGGCGCGGCTCAGCATCTTTTCCCGGTCGCTGCCACTCGACCCGCGGACGGGTGCGAACATGTGATATCCCCTGGGCTTGAGCCCACAGAAGTCGAGGATCTGCTTTTCGGTCTGCTTGCGCGCGCCGGAGCCGTAGATCCAGCGGAAGTACCAGCCCGGCGTATCCGAGGTCACCAGCACCTCTGCCGTGCGCCCCGCAAGCAGCTTTTCCGGCAGGGGTTTTCCCGAGACATACCGGAATGCCATGCCCGGCAGCAGGATCCGGTCGAACACGCCCTTCAGCTTGGCGGGAAGCCCGCCCCACCAGAGGGGATGGACGACGACGAAGTGCTCGCACCAGACGATATCGTCCCAGAGCGCCTGAAGATCCGGTTCCCATGGCCGGGTGCCGGAAAAAGTCGACTGGCCGAAGTCGGGGTTGAACGCCATCCCGGACAGATGCCGCACGCGGACTTCGTGTCCGTTATTCCAGGCACTATGGGCGTATGCATCGCCCAGGGCCTGGCAGAAGGTATCTTTGGCCGGATGTCCGTCGAGGATCAGAATACGTGTCATCTCACACCTTTTCCGGAGCCTTCAGCGCTGGTAGGCGAACTGACTGCTCCAAGATCTTGCGATTGTTTCATTTTTCTGCATTCGCGCGGTTCGACGCGAATGCAGTTCGATCCAGCTGGTGCGGCTCAACTCTAAAATTGACCACGGTCATTTATTGACATCGTTACGCTTGTAGGTCAAGGTATTTTTTGACCGTGGTCATTTTTATGAGGATTCATGACACGCAAACCGCAGCAGCGCAGTGTTGCCACCAGAGCACGGGTGCTGCAGGCCGCCAGGGAACTGACCCATCGCCACGGCCTGGAACAGGTCACCGCCGAATCCGTCGCCGTGGAAGCCGGGGTCGCCAAGGGAACCGTGTTCGCGCATTTCGGGGATATGGACGGCCTGCTCTCACATGTGCTGCTGGACCGGCTGAACGCGCTTCACTCAACGCAGGAGGAAGAGGCTGCCTCGGCGGAAATGCCGGCGGATCCCGTCGGAAATCTGCTCCGGCGGATCATGGCCTTCATTGCGGTGATCACGGACAGCCCGACGATCCTGCGTCTGTTCCTGGACAATATCGGCGTGACGAAACCCAATTGCGCTGCGGAATTCGTCGAGACGCTCGGGGCGCTCGATGCGGATCTGGCCTCATATCTGGGAACCTGGCAGGCTGACGAAGCCGTCCGTCCGGCCTTGCGGCAAGACCGCTCTCCGGCGGAATTGGTCGATGGACTGATCGCCTTCATGATCCACGGGGCGATCCTCTTGAAAAGTCATCAATTGACCGATCGCGCCGCGCTGGAGGCCAGGCTGCGGCGACACGTGGAAGCCTATCTGCTCGCTTGCTGATGGAGAGACACTACGTTTCGTCCGAATGACGCCAGGCGGACAAAGCTCAATCGCCGTCGGGAAGTTCCGCCGGCCAGTTCACCACGTGATGCTCGTAATCCTGAAGCGCCATGCCGTCTTCGGGAACAGTCCGGCCGCGCACCGATATTCCGGCCTGGTGCACCGTCTCCGGATCGCCGGAGACCAGAGGATGCCACCAGTAGAGATCAAGCCCCTCCCTGACCAGTCGATAGGCGCATGTCGGCGGCAGCCAGGTCAGCGTGCGCACTTCTTCCGGCGTCAGCTGAATACAGTCGGGCACTGTTGCCGCCCGGTTCTCATAGTCCTTGCAGCGGCAGCTCCGACCGTCCAAAAGGGTGCAAGCGACGTCGGTCCAGACGATCTCGCCGGTGTCCCAGTCTTCCAGTTTGTTGAGACAGCACCGGGCACACCCGTCGCACAGGGACTCCCACTCGGAGGTGCTCATGTCCTCCAGGGTCTTGGTTTTCCAGAACGGCAGGTCGCCAGTGAGTGAGTCCGCTTTCATTCTTCTTTCTTTGCCGTTGGAAAGCCGGTTCCCGCCTATCATGCAAACGGCAGGGCGGCAAGCGGTTGCAAGCCTGTCCCTCGCCTTCCGGCGCCCGCTGATCCGGCCCGGAGCGGCCAGGATTCAGGAAAGATCAATAAACCATACGTCATATAGACTGCGATCCGAGACTGGTTTTCACGCACCCAAAAAACCGGTAATTTGAAATCGGCCCCTCTTGATCCCGGACACAGAGTATCGCGTGGCAGACGAACGGCAATCAAATGACAAAGACGGCAACGTTACGCTGCGCAAGCGTGGCCGTATCCGCCGGTTTTTCCTTGCGATCGATGCCCTTGTCGACACCGCGCTCTGGAAAAGCGGCACCGCGTTGCGCCGTACGATCGAAGGCTACGACGCTTTTCTGCGCCGGTTCCGCGCTCATGGGATCTGGCGCGCCTTGTCGGAGCTGTGTTCCGATGGCCTGACCTTCGGCGTCATCGGCTTCGTGATCGTGCTGGCCTTTGCCCAGCCCGCCTTCGAGGCAACCCGCTATGCCGACTGGAAGACAACCGAGGATTTCGCCGTCACCTTTCTGGACAGGTTCGGCAATGAAATCGGACGCCGGGGCATCGTACTCAACGACAGTGTTCCCCTGGAGGAGATTCCCGATTCGCTCGTCAAGGCCACACTGGCGACCGAGGACCGGCGCTTCTTCATGCATTTCGGCATCGATTTCGTCGGCACCTTCCGCGCGATGGTGGAAAATGCCCGCGCAGGCGGTGTCGTCCAGGGCGGATCGACACTGACCCAGCAGCTTGCCAAAAACCTCTTCCTGAACAACGAGCGCAGCCTGAGCCGCAAGATCAAGGAAGCGTATCTGGCCCTGTGGTTGGAGGCCAATCTCTCCAAGCAGGAAATCCTCAAGCTCTACCTGGACCGGGCCTATATGGGCGGGGGCGTTTTCGGCGTGACTGCCGCCGCGGAGTTCTATTTCAACAAGAACGTGCGCGAGCTGACACTCGCCGAAAGCGCCATGCTTGCAGGCCTCTACAAGGCGCCGACCAAATATGCCCCGCATATCAACCTTCCCGCGGCGCGCGCCCGCGCCAATGAAGTGCTGACCAACATGGTTCAGTCCGAACTCCTGACCGAAGGACAGGTGATCGGCGCCCGCCGCAACCCGGCCCTGGCGGTTGACCGCTCCCAGGAGCAATTGCCCGAATATTTCCTCGACTGGGGCCTGGAGGAGGTGAAAAAGCTCGCCCGCCGCAATCCCGCCCTCGCCCGCGACCGTATCGTGACGGTCCGGACAACCCTGGACCCGGCCCTGCAGCGCCAGGCGGCCCTGGCGGTCGAAACGGTCTTGAGAGAGAACGGCAAGCTGCGCGATGCGAACGAAGCCGCCCTGGTCTCGATGATCCCGGACGGAGCCGTGGTCGCCATGGTCGGCGGAAGGTCCTATGGCGAAAGCCAGTTCAACCGCGCCGTCAACGCCCTGCGCCAGCCGGGATCCTCCTTCAAGCCCTTCGTCTATATGACCGCGTTCCTGAACGGCTATACCCCGGAGAGTATCGTACCGGACCGGCCGGTCTGGATCGGCAACTGGTCGCCGAAGAATTACACGAGAAGCTATCGCGGCCCCGTCAGCCTGAAACTGGCGCTGACCAAGTCGATCAACACCATTCCGGTGCGCCTTTCCCTGGATTTCGGCCGGGAGAAGATCATCGAAACCGCCTATGCCATGGGCATCTCGCATGAGCTGGAGAATTCTCTCTCTCTGCCCATCGGATCATCGGAAGTGACCGTGATCGACATGGCATCGGCCTATTCCTCATTGGCCAACGGCGGGTACAAGGCCGCCCCTTACGCCATCTTGGAAGTTGCCAACAGTGCCGGTACGGTGCTCTACCGCCGGGAAAGGGATGGGCCGGAGCCAAAACGGGTGCTGCCCGAAGACAAGGTCCACCAGATCAACGATATCCTAGTCAATGTGGTCGAGGAAGGCACGGGGCGGCGGGCCCGGATCGACGGGGTTGTCGCCGCCGGCAAGACCGGCACGACCAACGCCTACAGGGACGCCTGGTTCGTCGGCTACACCGGCAACTTCACCACCGCCGTCTGGTTCGGCAATGACGACTTCACCTCGACCCGGCGCGTGACCGGCGGCAGCCTGCCTGCAATGACCTGGCATCAGTTCATGGACTATGCCCATAACGGCATTGAGCTTGCCCGGATGCCGGGCGTCGATGCCGAGACCCTTCCTCGACTCGCGCGCGCCGCCCCCACCACGCAGGCCGACGAGGACGCCGAGGCGCCACAGCCGCGCGTCTTGAAACGGCGCACGCAGGAACTGCTGCTCGGCATCGGCGACAATCTGCGAAGGATTGTGGCACAGGACAGTGCGAAGGCGGATATCGAGCCGGCTACCTCCACCGCCGCGACCGACCTGGCGGCCGCGCAATGACCGACGCCGCTCTCCGGCCGCACAAGGCCACGCATGGCGAAGCCGACTGGTACCAGGACGAACTGCCACGGGCCATACGGCCCTACCGCGGTCACCCTGTGCGCACGCTGTTTACGATCGCCGTAATCCTGGTGCTGGCGTCGCTCCTGGGAATCAGCTCAGCCTATCTGGTCATCGAGCGCGAGCAGCCCCTCGACGCGGTCACCCTCGGTCCTTGGCACGCCTATCCGAAGGCGGGCACCGCGGAAGCGGATCCCTATTCCGTCGCCATCTACACGCGCGGCGCCGTTATCCCTCTGGCCAGCGGCGAAGGGCTTGCGCTGGTCGCGCGGGAAGACAGCGCGGGGCGTCAGCTCGACCCGACCTGCGTCTACCGGATCGCGGGACAGACCCCCTCCGCAAGGCTCTGGACGATCACCACGGTGAACGGTCACGGCAATCTGGTTAAAACGCTGTCCGGACGCGTGCAATTGGTCAGCCAGAACCTCCTGCGCAATGCGGACGGCTCGTTTGAGATCACCGCCGCCAAGGCGGCCCATTCCGGCAACTGGCTGCCGCTGGCCGCCGACGCCCGAGCCGGCGACGGCCTGCGCTTCGTTCTGCGGCTCTACGATGCACCGGTCACCACGGGTGCGGCCCTCGACGGCGTCAACATGCCGGTCATAGACAGGCTGGGCTGCCCATGACGCTTTCGCCCCGCTTCAGCCTCACTGTCGGCATGCTGGCAACGCTCTGTCTTGCCGCCATCATCCACATACTGGTGGTGCTCGCCATTCCGCGCAACGTTCAGCACAGCGCCTACGACAACATCGCCAAACACGGGCCCGACCGGCAGTTCAACCTGCTGCCGGATGTCGAACCCGGCCAGGAGGCCCTGCCGGACCTCGACCCGGCGATGAAACATGCCGTCTGCCGGTTCCAGCTGGCCAACGGACCGGTGCTCTTCGACGCCAGCATTCCGGTGTCCTTCTGGTCGATCGGGCTGTTCAATTCGGCCGGGGAAGCCGTCTACAGTCTCAACAACCGCACGGCCGGCGCTGAGCGTCTCTCCATGCTGGTGCTGACCACGGAACAGCTCTCCATCCTGCGCGAGCGGCCGCCGGAGAACCTTGAGGATCTGATCGTCATCGAGACGGAAGACACCCTGAGCGGTTTTGCCCTGCTGCGGGCCTATGTTCCGCATCCTTCGAAAGCGGATGCGGTCGACGCGGCGCTGAAACGCGCGCTCTGCGGGAAGATATAGCGGCCGGCACGGCGCGCCTTGCCTTACTTGACCACCGGCGCCCTCTCCAGGCCCCACCCCTTGTAGATCCGGGATCGGCGGACCGGCTCGTCATAGCCAGAGCCGTTCGGCGTCTCGCAGCTGGCTTCGGCGAGCCTCACCTGGCCTTCCAGTTCCCGGATGGCGTTGTTGACCTTCCACAGGCGATCGCGGCTCGGCGTTTCGATTTCCAGGCCGTCCAGCGCCTTCCTGTAGGCTATGATGCGGTAGCGCAGCGCCTGGCCGACCCATTTGATCATGACCCGGTTTTCCCAGACACGCGCCTTGGCGCCTTCATAGGTTTCCTCGGTGGTGATCGGCTTGTTCTTCAGAACCCGCAGCCGCTCGTCATCCGCCGCGCGCACCCTGATCGCGACCTCGCAGAAGGGCATGACCAGTTCCGCGTCGCCCGAAGCATCCGCGGCGATCTTGTCGTAGCGGGCATCGGAGGACTTGAACCTGTCAGAGCGCAGATAGAGGAAATAGAGATCGGGCGGCACACGGCCTTCGGTTTCCGGCAGGACACGCGTGCGCGACAGTTCCACCATGGTTCCGCCGATCCAGTCCTTGGTCCAGGGCGGCCGGATCAGCGTCCAGCCGCGATTGCGCAGCAGCTTTTCATCATTGGTGTAGTTGAACTTCGAGACGGGGTCGCCGCGAAGCCGGGCAGCTTCATTTCCTACCGCCGGCATGAGATCGTCATGAATGACGGAGGGTTTCGCCCTGCCGAAATCGCCTGTCGGGCGCGTGCACGCGCTCAACGCGGTTGCGGCAACAAGCACCATCGCGGCGAGTGCCGGCGCCTGCCTGATCCATTGGCCCCTGCCCTTCACGGGCGCGGAGCCGGAATATGCCGCTTTACCTGTGCCCATCGGGCGTGTCTCCAGACGCTTGTCATGTCAGTGGTGCGGCTGGAGGGGCGGGACCGTCAGTCCTTGTCGGAGCCAGCAGGTCCAGCAGCCTTTCCGATGGTGTTGATTCGCGCGGCAAGATCAAGGTCATGACGCTCATAGCGGATACCTGGGAAGAGGATAACCTCTCCAAAGGTCTCCCGGCGCTGTGGTCGCGGATAGTTGCGGCCATGGCTCACACGTGCAGCGGGCCGGCGCGCTGATGCAAAGTCCAACAAGGTGCCCATCGTCTCCTCCTTCGGTGCCGATCTCCCGAGCGGTGTATTACCGGCCGGACACGGTCAAACGGGCGACGCATTACTTCCTGCAGCCATCATTAAGAAGCTGTCAGGGTTAACAGCATGCTAACGCTTTTCCGGCAATTTGAACGAAACAACTACTGCCGGTCGTCCGGTCTCCTGTATTTCGTAGACGGGTGTCATGCGCCAATCTCAATCCTTCAACCGTTGTGTGCCCGGTTCGGTTCCGCCTCAGAAGAACGCGGCCAGCCGGTCCTCAGATCGCGGCATTCTGCTCGCAGCGACGGAACTCTTTGTCGAGCGCTCCCGGCATGATGCTGAAGAAACTAAGATTTTTCTGGAGCTGGCGCGAAACCTCCTGCCGTCCACCGTGCCCGAAGACCGGCGCCGGATCGCCAATCTGCTGGCGGCGCATCCGGAGATGCCGGATGATTTCCTGGAGCTTCTGGCATCCGACGAGGACGAACTCACCGCCTATCCGGCGCTTCGTTGCAGTCCAAGGCTTTCTGTGGATCTCCTTTTGCGGGTTGCCAGATCCGGCCCGGACTCCTTGAGAAAGGCGATCGCCAACCGTCCCTCGCTGCGCGAATCGGTGATCAGCGCCCTGTGCCAACATGCCGGTGCGAATGTCATCAGCATCCTTCTTGATCGGGACGATGTAACTCTGACACAGGCTCAACAGACAAAATTGAGTTGTCGTAGTGACATTGTTGCTACCCTTGGTTTAGTATTAGCCGGTCAGGACGCACTCAATCCGGATGGTCTGATGGCTCAATATCTGCACTTGCCCGCCCCCTTGAAGGCGAAAGCCATCGCGGCGGCTGAAATGACCAGCCTGCTCAGGCAGGCGCAAACGCCAGGCGGAACCGCGGAGCATCGCCCGGATTCGGCGCACCTCCGGCTGCAGAGCGCGCTGGTGGAAGAAGCCGTTGCCCAGAACAGGACGCACTTTGCCGACCTGCTCGCGCAGGGCCTCGGCTTGCCGCAAAGCAGCTGCGATCTTCTGCTGCAGGCGGACCAGAGCGACGGGCTGACGATTGCGCTGAAAGCACTCGGCATGTCTGCCTCCCAGACAACCACCATCCTGATCAGACTGTTCGGCGACAGCATACCGCTGAACAGTCTGCGCAACCTGCTGCGCCTGCACGGCACGCTAAGCTTCGGATCCGCCAACGTCCTTGTCGGCCAGTGGATGCTGCAGGGGCAAGCCGACCAGACGACGGGCGCTCACAAACCGGCCCCACAGCACGCGCCGCAGTTCCAGGAGCGCCGACGCCGCGAGGACATGCCGGGCTTCCCCTCCGAAGACCGGAGCGCGCGTCAGGGCGCAAGCCACGGTCAGGGCCGCCGGGTGAGCGGCGAATAGACCGACCGGCGGCGGCCCTCTACCGCGGGTAAGAGGCAGCGTGGGAATCGACCCCACGGCGATTGCCTGCGACCGAGAGCGAGGAACACGCAGTCGTTTCTCTGGATCAGACTGGATATTCTCTGGAAATGGCGGATGCGGCACTGGTGACCTCACAGGTCCGGTCGTCGCCAGGTCGAAGTGCTGAACCGGACGCTCCGCTGCAAAAACTCTAATACCGGAACACATCCGACCCCGGCCGGGGGTCGTCGCTTGCGATGGGGAGATCGACCCGGCCATCGCGTGCTTCGATTTCGACCAGCCAGTAATCCGGGTCCATACGCGCTTCGCTGCGCAGGCGCTCGTCCAGTCCCTCCCGGCCCACCTGCGACAACACCTGTTCAAACAGACGTCCGTCCGGCAGGTCGCTGAACATTGATTGCGGGGCGGGGCCGTAGAGGTCGAAGCGGCCGTCCAGCCGATCCACGCTGACGAACACGGCGCCGGCTTCCGCCGCCCCTCTTTTTGATACGGCGGCAAATCCGCCTTCACCGAAAATGCGGCGGACAAGTGCGCTGACGAAGAATTCCGAAGTGACCCGCATTGTCAGTCCTGTGCTGGAGCGGCTGCGAGCGGCGCCGCGTCCCGCCATGATCAGATGTCGGCATCCGAGATGCAAACCTGAACGCCGGTTGCCCGGGATACGGTCCCTAATAGCAGATGTCAGCGCGAAAGCGAGCGGCCGCTGATCGTCTCGAGACGCTCGATCACCTTCGGGCCCGGCTCGCCGGTCAGCGGCAGTCCCCGGTCGAGTTCAAAGCGTTTGATGGCGGCCGTCGTGTTTTCGCCCATCACGCCGTCGGCCTTCAAAGGACCGTAGCCGAGCTCCGACAAAGCCTTCTGCACCCTCATCAGATACGGATCGGCGTCGATGTCGGAGACTGTCTCGGCCGAGGCCATCTGCGCTTCGGTCCCGGAGAATCCGGGTTTGACATCGGGAACGGGAATCTGCCCCGCAAGCGGTTCATCGCCGTGCATGAGCACGAGCGCCAACAGCGCCTCGTTCGCCTCGCCCGTCTCCATTCGGCCGGCGCGGCGCTCAAAGGCGCGGATCGCACGTTCCGTTGCCGGGCCGTTCAATCCGTCGAGCGGCCCCTTGTAGAGGCCAATCCGGCGCATGGCGATCTGCATGTCCAGCACCAGCGTGGAAATTTCCTGAACCTGTATTCCGTTGCGGCGGCCGGCAGGTTCGGGAAGCTGCATCGTGTCGTGCCGATCGCGCGTTGCAAACAGCGGCGCAGGATGCCGGCCCGGCTGCAGACCGACCGCGTTGGCGACGATCAGGCAGGCGGTCAGTCCCATGACGACGGTGCCGCCGGCTGCGACCGGATTGTCCAGCGCAACATGGCCTGCCCGCGACATGAAGGTTTCCCGGCCCTTGGCCTGTTTTGTGTTCCTTGATTGTTTTGCCATGCCGCCGCCTATGCCGTTTTCGCCAGCTGCCGGATATCCGTCACAGCTTCGGCTGAACTGACACGCAAGGCCGGATTGGAACGCACAGGCAAACACACGACGACACTTTCTCCCTGACCCAGCGTGGTGACGAGCGAAAGTCGCCCACCGGTCCGCTCAAGCAGTTCACCGGCAAAGTCGAGGACGGATCTGCAGCTCTCCGCGCTCCAGCTGAGGCTCGACTGCCGGTTCCTGACCGAAAGCACGACTTCCAGATCGCTGGGTTTCTGGGAGCCCGCATATTTCCGCTCGCCCGAGACGGTCACCGTTGCACCGCTTCCCGAGGATTCGATCATGCAGGAAAGGATGAAGCTGAACGCTTGGCGAACCCGCTTCTCATCAGCCACGGCAGCCGGCAGGTCCGGTCCGGTCCTGATTTCAATGCCGACACCCTTCCCTGCCGCGCTTTGAGCGAGTAGCTCGCGACACTGGTCCAGGCAGGACCGCAGGTCGAAAGCGCCATAGACGGGGTCAGTTCCTGCGGTAACGTCGGGCATGAAATCCAGAACGCCGCCAAGCCGCTTGAGACCCGCCTCCCCGGCCTCTTTCACCAGGCAGGCTGCATCGCGAATATCGTTCACCGGCATCCCCTCGCCGCCGGCTTCCAGCCGGGAGGCATGGGCGATGATTTCCGAAAACGCGTTGCGGGCATCAATGCCCGCGGTTTCAAGCAGCGACCTGGAAACCCTGCCGGTCCGGCTTTCCCCGAGCGAGCGGACGAATTCCGGATCGCCTTCCTGCAAGCGCTCATCCAGCGGACGGACGGACAGAAGAAGCCTTCTGGTTTCCCCGGATGACTGGTCGCCCGCCGCCGGCCTTACATGCAGGTGCAGCGAACGGTACTCCGCCTGCCCGGTCTCCCCGGGCCTCGCTGCACCGATGCGCAGCCGAATACCGAACCCGGCCGGTGCGCCGCTGTGCCGGACGTCGGACAGCCGGCTCAGATAAAGCGGCCGGTCGGCCACATGCAATCGCTGGAACAGCCAGTCTTCCCCGCCCGCCGTCGGCACCGTACCGAAGATCCGTTTGACCGGACCGCCCAGGATCCGCATCCGTCCATCCTCGTCGAGTTCGCAGAAGATCTCTGACGCACTCTGACTGATGAGCTGCCGCCTGGTCTCAGATACCTGCACCGCGTTTTGCGCCCGCTTGCGGTCCAGCGATATCCGCAGCCCCAGCATGCCGACATAAATCAGCGCGGCCAGGACCGCGATGAAGCGGACCGGCCCGGGCAGCGGTTCGAATTGCGGCAGCGGCACGGAAAGAAAGCTGATCGCGGCCAGAAGCGTGCAGCAGAGCGCGGTAATGCCGATCGCCGTCCTGCGGCTCGTCGAGAACGCTGCTTCCACCGGCGGGATCAACAGCCAGGCGAGCGCAAAGGAATCGCTGCCGCCGGTCAGCAGACAGACCCCGGCGACGAAGCAGGCGAACAGTGTTGATGACAGACCGATCGCCCGGTTCAGATCTCCGGACTGCGACAGGTAAAGCGTCTGCGGCCACTGGCTCAGCATCCAGGCCAGCACGAGAATGGCGGCGGCATGGGGCGGGCCGGCCAGGGCGAGGTGGAGCGGCAGGACGAACAGAGCGGCGGCACCGCTCACGATACCGCTGATCAGAAACGAGCGATGCAGAGGAGCCATGAATACGTCTTCGGCGGCCTGAGGATGAATCATCCCGTCGACTCGCGCAGCCCAATGCTCCAACAAATCACTCAAACAATTCAAAATCTTACGCACTCTACGCTACCACACAACAGACGCGGCGTTTTCCGCTCGCAACTCCCATGGGCTCATTGTGTGCAGCAGCACTTAAGGAACGATAAAGGATGAATCGAAATTGCCAAAAAAGTACGAAACCGGTTCGCCACAGGCGGTTGTGCGGAGATGTCTAAAACTTGAATCAATTTATCGGAAAACTCGACTTAAATACCTGTTTCATTTTACGAAAATTGGCCTCGCGGGCTCAACCGGACATTCTCATGTCGTTGTTATGGTGCAGTCATAAAACAAGCGTGCCAACGGCATAAGGCGCGCTGGACTGAACAGACTATGGGTAGCGACATGTTCTTTCTGTTGAGGACAGCCTTCTGGCTCACACTGGTGCTGGTCCTGATTCCCCTTGGATCGGGTAGCGAAAGCACGTCAGAGGAAGCTGTAGATCCCGTCTCCGCCTTTCTGGCGGCGCAGGCAGCCGTATCGGACATCGGCAGCTTCTGCGACCGCAACCCCGACGCCTGCGAAACAGGCGGCGAAGCGTTGTCGGCCATCGGCAGCCGCGCCCGCGATGGCGCCCGGATCGTCTATGAATTTCTCGACACGCAGGTTGCCGAGCGAGTGGAAAGTGATGCCCTGGTAACAGGCTCCACGCCCGCACAGCCGACTGTTGACGCGACTTCGCTCGCGGCCGGTGCTCCTTCCTGGCAACCGGCCCTGGATAACGCCTCCCCCGAGGAGGCAGCTTTTGGGCCCGTGCCGCGGCCCAAGCCACACTCAGGCGTCAAATCCTGAGCAGACAATCCGCCGTTCTGGTTCCTGCGACCTCCTGGAACCGAAACGGTCGATTGCGCCCCCGCTGGAGCAGTGCCCGACAAGCACTGCGCCGACGGCTTTACTCCGGCGGATCATTCCGCAACGCCGCAGATGGACAGCTGCCCAGCCCGTCTGCGGCGTATTTTTCTTTTCCGCGCCTGACGCACATGCCCCATAAGCCGCCGCTTTCCCGTTACCCGCATTTGCACTTTGCGATGGGCAGGCTATATGAAGGCGTAACACCGATCTTGATCGGTCAGGACCTGTCGGCGTTCCACAACGGTTGACCGCCGGCGCATTGCCGAACGCGTTTCAGATCGTTCGGACGGGCATGATCAACGACGATTGGCACACGAACCTTCAATGAACGGCGTCATGACGACAAGCTTAAGCGAAATCCTTGAGACCTTCGACTTTCTGGACGATTGGGAAGACCGCTACAAATACCTGATCGATATCGGCAGGGAGATGCCGCCACTGTCCGAAGCGGAACGGACGGAGCAGACCAAGGTGCGTGGCTGCGTGTCGCAGGTCTGGCTGATTACCAATGTCGGCCCCGGTCCGGACGGCGTCCCTGTCCTGACCTTCAGGGGCGAAAGCGATGCCCTTATCGTCCAGGGCCTGGTTGCCATCGTGACGGCGCTGTACAGCGGCAGGACGGCGCAGGAAATTCTCGACACGGATGTTGACGCCGTCTTCGCCAAGCTCGACCTCAAGGAACACCTGACACCGCAACGCTCAAACGGCCTCAAATCCATGGTCGGCAGGATCCGTTCGGACGCGGAGGCGGCCCTGGCGGCTGCCTGATACCCCAGCGGTCGCGAGCGGCCGACGACTGGACAAACAAAAAAGAGCTGCCCGCCCGGCAGCTCTTTTTCTATCAGATGATCTTTTCAACCTGATTTTACTTGGAGCGCTTGCGCTGCTGGCCGAGGCCCATTTTCTTGGCCAGCTCTGAGCGGGCCGCAGCATAGTTCGGTGCGACCATCGGATAATCTGCACCAAGGTCCCATTTTTCCCGGTACTCTTCCGGGGTCATGTTGTAATGGGTGCGCAGATGCCGCTTGAGCGACTTGAACTTCTTGCCGTCTTCCAGGCAGATGATGTAGTCGGGCATTACCGACTTCTTCACCGGCACGGCGGGCTTCAACGGCTCCGGCTCCGGTTCGCTGGAAGCGGTCGCAGTCCTCTGAAGAGCACCGTACACTTCGTTGATCAGACTCGGCAGATCCGTTGACGCAACGGTGTTGTTGCTGACATAGGCTGAGACAATATCAGCCGTAAGATCAATCAGATTTGCATCCACCGGACTATCAGTCATATTTCACCCGTTCTCTACTGATTCCAAAATTAGCTGCGGCGTTTAACCTGCGGAAAGTCGGAGCCCTAAGCGTTTATGGAAAATACGTTACTTGCGGACTTAGAAATCGAAATCGATTCTACTTTGCAGGCGAACTTCACAGCCTTATATCGCCGGTTTCGTGATATCACAACCCCAGAAATCAAATAAAAGTCGGCAATGCGCAATAAAAATTGAATTCAATAAATATTGACTATTTCGGCTGCACCTGAATTCGCAATGTACCCATAGTATAGCCGCGTGCCCGACTTCCCCCACGCCAAAGCAGTGGGCGGGTCACGCCTCCCCCGATCGCCGCACGGTGTCGGCCAGCGCATCCTCTTTGGTGTCAGCACAGGGGCGATATCCTGCCGCATATGCAGCTTTCGCCAACAAATGGGCCGAAATTGGGGCGGTAAGAAGGAAGAATACAACCCCCGCGATCGCTCGCGTGATCACCCCCAGGTCATTCGCGTGTGCCGCCAGGGCGAGCAACATGACGCCGGAGCCGAGCGTTCCCGCCTTGGAGGCGGCATGCATGCGCATATAAACGTCCTTCAGACGGATGAGGCCGATTGAAGCAATCAGGGAGAACAGTGCACCGATCACAAGCATCGTGCCGGTTATGATTTCCAACAGCGCGCTCATTCTCCCGCCTCCCGGCGTTTGATGCTTTCTTCAACTTCAGCCATGATCGTCTTGTCACCGGCCATTCCCCGGTTCATCACGAAACGGGCGAAAGCGACCGTTGCCAGGAAGCCGACGAGACCCAGCGTGATGGCAATGTCGATATACAGATAGTAACCGGTATACACGCCGATTGCGGCGATGAACCCAATGCCGACCGTGACCAGCATATCCAGTGCGACCACACGGTCCGGGAGGCTGGGCCCCACGACGATCCTGATGACGATGATGATGAAGGATACCGTCAGGATGGCCAGCGAAACATTGACCGAAATAGCCAGAAACTGCGCTGCGAAGGCCTCGAACGAGCTCATCTGAACACCTCCAGGATTTTCCGCTCGAAGCCGTTCTTGATGTCGTCGATGCAGGCTTGTGTATCGGGCACGTCGATGCAGTGAACATAGAGGATCTTGCGGTCCTCCGAAACATCCACTGACAGCGTTCCCGGCGTCAGGGTGATCAGATTGGCGAGCATGGTGATCTCGAAGTCCCTGTCCACGGTCAGCGGAAACGCGATGATACCGGGCTGCAGCTCGATCCGGGGCCGCAGCACGATCAGGGCAACGCGCCAGGCCGACAGCACGAGTTCGTAGACGAACAGTACCGCCAGCCCAAGGGCCTTGCCGAAACGGTGAAAATAGACCGCGGTGCCGACCTGTTCCCGGATCAGATAGAGGGCGCCCAGCCCGAGAACGAAACCGAAGGCCAGATTTATCTCGGCAAAGTTGCCCGTGACCGCACCCCACGCAAGAGCAAGGAGGATGTTAATGAGGAAGAGACTTGTCATCCCTGCTCTCCAAAGACCGAGCGCAGGTAGCCGAACGGTTCGACGATTCCGCCGGCGCCTCGCGTTGAAAGTTCAATCATCCATTCCGGCTGCAGGCCAAAATAGACGACGAGGGCGGTCAGAATTCCGAGCGGCAGCCAGACCGCGCCGCCCGTCAGTTGTATGGCCGAACCGTCCGCCGACGGAGCCGCCTCACCGTCAGGCGTTCCTTCCGGACCACCACGCCAGAAGGCGAAGATCCAGATCCGGCCCATGGCGAGCGTAACCAGGAAGCCGCTGACAAGGATAGCCGCACCGAGCCATGCCCTGCCATCGGAAAATGCCGCATCGACCAGGATGACCTTCGGCCAGAACCCGGAAAACGGCGGCAGGCCTGAGACCGCGAAGCCGAGGACAAGGAATACGCCCGCAAAGGCGGCACTCTTTTGATAGAGCCCGCCGAGTTTGCGAAGGTCGTAGGAGCCACCCATCATGCACATGATGCCGGAGACCATGTAGAGCGCGGTCATCACGATGATGGAGTGAACGGCATAGAAGATCGCGCCGGAAAGCGCCAGCGTCGACCCGACCGAGATCCCCGCCAGCATGGAGCCGATCCCGGCAATCACGACATATCCGAGCAGACGCCGCACCTCGCTCTGCGCCAGCGCCCCGAGCGCGCCGGTGAGAAGCGTTGCGATGGCCACCGCGGCAACCACGTCCGACATGTAGCCGCGCGAGGCGGGCAGCAGCAGGACGAAGACCCGGATCAGCGCATAAACGCCGACCTTCGTCAGCAGGCCGGCGAAGACTGCCGACACGACCACGTTGGGCGTGTGGTAGGAGGCCGGGAGCCAGAAGTTGACCGGAAAGGCGGCCGCCTTCATGGCGAACGCGAGAAAGTAGAGCGCTGCGACGGTCGCAAGCGTGCCGGAGGCGGGATTTTCGAGCGCCGCCACCTTCATGGCGATATCCGCCATGTTGAGCGTGCCGAAAATGCCGTAGAGCAGGCCGGTGGCAATCAGGAACAGATTGGTGGCGACGAGGTTGAGAACGCCGTACTTGACCGCGCCGTCCAGCTGGATCCGGTCGTTGCCCAGGATCAGAAGCCCGTAGGACGAGATCAGCAGCACTTCGAACCAGACATAGAGGTTGAAGATGTCACCGGTCAGGAAGGCGCCGGAAACGCCGGTCATGAGCAGCAGCAGGAACGGATAGAAGCCGTATCGGCGGCCCGTGCTGTCAACGGTGGCAACGCCGAAGACCCCGGCGCAAAACGCCACGATGGAGCCGATCATCGAGAGCGTCACGCCGAGCGTGTCGACGGTAAAGGCAATGCCGAAGGGCGGCAGCCAGCTGCCCATGACCATGGTGATGACACCATGGTCGAGCACCCGGATCAGAAGGGCGAGATTTGCCAGGACCAGGAGGGCCAGGAACCCGATCCCGATCTTGGGCTGCAGGTCGGTGTTCTTGCGCAGCATCAGGCACAGGGAGCCGCCCAGGATGGTGATCAGCGTCGGTGCCACAACAAGCCAGTCTCCGGCCGGGATCGCCGCGGTCGTCATGGCTTGAGAGATATCGACGGAAACGGAGGAACCGGCCATGTAGTTCAGTACCCTTGCGGCGGAGTTTGGTCGTGTTCAGGTTCGGCAAGACGCATTTCGTTCACACCGTCCGTCCCCAGCTCCTGATAGGCCCTGAATGCCAGTACGAGCAGAAAGGCAAAAAACGAGAATGAAATCACGATCGCGGTGAGCACCAGTGCCTGCGGCAGCGGGTTGGCCGTGGCAACGTCCGGCACATAAAGGTCGGGCGGGATAAGCGGCGGGTCTTCGCGGGTAAGCCGGCCGTTGGTGAAAATGAGCATGTTCACCGCATTGCCGAGAATGGCGATGCCCAGCAGAATCCGCACCAGCTGTGTGGACAACATCAGGTAAACGGCGACCGTAAAAAACAGGCCGATCATGATGACGACACCGGTTTCCATCAGTCGCTCTCCCTTTCTTCCAGCGCAAGCGCAATGGAGCCGATGGCTCCGACCACGACGAGGTAGACGCCGATATCAAAGACCAGTGGCGTGGACAGCGGGATCTCCACGTCGAACATGTGGAAGATCAGCCACTGGCTGGTCATGTAGGCCTCCGACTGGAAGAACGACAGCGTACCTGCCAGAGCCGCCATGAAGAGCCCAAAGCCGGAAACCGTCATCGGATGAAACACCATCGCACGGCGCACCGAGGCCACGCCGCAGGCGATACCGAAAATCGCAAGGGCCGACGCCGCGATCAGACCGCCGATAAACCCGCCGCCCGGATCGTTGTGTCCGCGCAGCAGAACGAAGACCGAAAACAGAACCATCAGCGACGTCAGATAAGGGGCGATCGTGCGGAAGATGATCGTGCGCATCAGCTGGCCTCCGTGGCTTGAGCGTCCAAAGTCGTCGTTGGAGGAGTCTCGGCGGGCCTGTCCGGCTTGGTGCGCACCCGGATCAGTGCCAGGACACACAGGCCCGCAAGCACGACCACCGCGATTTCGCCAAGCGTGTCGACGCCGCGGAAATCGACGATGATGACGTTTACGATGTTGCGGCCGTGAGCGACCGTTCGGCTGAACTGAGCGAAGAAGTCCGAAAGACGGCTATCGAACGGCTGCTGCGTGATTGCGAGCATGGTCAGCGTCAGGCCAAGACCGACCCCCGCCGCGACGGCGCCGGTAAGCAGGGTCGCGGGCAGCGGACGGTGGTCCCGCGGCGACAGGTTGAGCCGGGTCATGACCAGCGCGAGGATGACGACGGACAACGTCTCCACCATGAACTGGGTAAATGACAGATCCGGCGCGCCGAACATCATGAAGAACAGGGCCACGGCAAAGCCCTGGATGCCGAGCGACACGATCGCCGTCAGGCGGGTCCTGGCGATCAGCACCGCGACCAGGCCCAGCACCGCGATGAGAAAGATGCCCCATTCGTAGAAACGGTAGTCCGGCATTTTCGGTATGGCCGGATAACTTCCCGTCAGATAGCCCGGCAGCAGCACCGCAAGCGCGGTGAAGCCGAAAGTGTACACCATGTACGTACGCATCTTGCCGTTCTGCAGCCACCGCGTGAGCCATGCGGAAAAGCCGACGATGCCCGCAACGAACTGGTCGAACCCCTTGTCCGGCCCCCAGCCTATGGCGGTCAGAACGCCGGCAAAGAGGTTGCGCAGCCGGTCGAGCTGCGTGAACAGCAACGCGCCGAGCGCGACGGTGATCAGCGACAGGATCAGCGGCGCGTTGAATGAAGTCGGCAGCAGATGAAGATCCACCTGGGTGAATTCCCCCAGCAGCGACGACAGTGTCGGGCCGACGAAAAGTTCACCGGTCGTGTGCGCGATGAGCGCAAGCCCCAATCCGGTTACCGACAGCACGACGGGCCCGGCGAACAGCAGCAGCGGCCCCTCATGGGCGGCTTTGGGCGTTTCTATCCTGGGCCCGAAGAAGGGCTTGATGGCAACAGCGGCGGCGATCACAAGCATCAGCGCGTTGCCGACGACGGCCGTAACTGTCACCGCAAGACCCATCTCCGGCCATCCCCAGGTGCCGTAATAGAGCACTTCCTTGGCAATGAAACCGATGAAGGGCGGCAGACCGGCCATGGAGAGGCTCGCAAGGCATGCGGCGGCGAACGTGATCGGCATTGCGGACCGCAGGCCGCCGAGTTTCGTGATGTCCCGCGTTCCCGCTTCGTGGTCGATGGTGCCGGCGATCATGAAGAGCGCGCCCTTGAAGAGGGAATGGGCCAGCAGATAGAGCACTGCCCCTTCCAGCGCCTTTTCATGACTGGTCCCGGTCAGCATGACGAGCAGGCCGAGCGAGGCGACCGTCGTATAGGCCAGCATCAGCTTCAGGTCGGTCTGGCGCACGGCAAGAAAGGTTCCGACAAGCAGCGTTATCCCGCCGAAGACCGGCAGGACGGTCATCCAGAGCGCCGTATCCCCCAGCAGCGGATGCATGCGCATCAACAGATAGACACCGCCCTTGACCATGGTGGCCGAGTGCAGGAACGCGGACACCGGCGTCGGTGCCTCCATCGCGTTCGGCAGCCAGAAATGGAACGGGAACTGCGCGGATTTCGTGAATGCCCCGCCAAGAACCAGCAGGAAGATCGGCAGGTAAAGCCCGCTGTCCTTGATGATGTCAGGCGATGCCAGCAGGGTCGACATCTCGATCTCGCCGGTCGCCGAGATGATCACGATGAAGCCGGCCAGCAGGGCCAGGCCGCCGCCGCCCGTCACCACCAGGGCCTGGAGCGCGGCGCGGCGCGAGGCACTACGCAGGTGATCGAAGCCGATTAGCAGGAAGGACGTGATCGAGGTGAGTTCCCAGAAAATGAACAGCGAGATCAGGTTGTTGCACAGCACCAGACCGAGCATCGCACCCATGAACATGAAGAGGAACGAAAAGAACCGCCCCTGTTGCGGATGTCCCTTCAGGTAACCGCCGGCGTAGAGAATAATGAACGTGCCGATACCGGAGATCAGCAGCGCGAAAAGTGTCGACAGGCCATCCACATAAACGGAGAAGTTCACGCCGTAGCTGGGCGCCCAGGCCCGCGAGGCAACGAAGGTCTCTCCGTGGGAAACCGGACCGATGAACCCGGCGAAATGCGCGAATATCAGTGCCGGCACGATCGCCAGTGGCCATGCGGCGTTATGTTTGAACCAGCGGGTGAGAACAGGAGCAACCACGGCCGCGGCAAAGGGTGCCAGAACGGCATAGAGTGTGGTGTCGTCGATCACTGCTGGCGTCATGCTGATCTTTCATCACGTCTACGAAGAAACGACAGGTGTCAATTTCACCGAATCAATACCTTTTCCGCGGGATAATAACGGCCCGGAAATTTAATGACACGTCTTAGGCAAGGGTTTCTGCCAGTTCAAGCGCCCATAGACCTTTTTCGAGCTTTTTAACCACATCGGCCAATGCCCGTGTGAACCGTCAAACCCGCTCGTCGGACATTCCCCACCGGTGCCCGCACCAGGTCGTGCTCGACAGTTTTGCCGATTGTGCCTCGGCTTTTCCTGGCATTATCGAGAGAAAACGCGTTTGCAGAAGGCCGCTTTGCCGGATCAAACCGGTGTAGGCCACTTGATTTCACTGGCTGAATACCGTTCAGTCAGAAAAACGTTGCCACCGGATTCCTGAGCGAGGCAAAGATGGCGTTGGACACCAGAACGGGCGCTCCTTCCGGAACGGATCTGCTCCGCCCGTCCAGCATCGATTTTGAGTCGCTGGTCAAGCTCAGCAACGAAGCGGTGCTGCTTCTCGGGCTCGACGGCAGGCCGGCTTTTGTCTCGCCGGCGGTCGAGCGGCTGCTTGGCTGGAATGCGGAAAGCCTGGCCGATCATCTGACGGATCTCGTTTATCTCAGCGGCAACAACGCAAACGCGGAGTTGTTGCAGCAGATCCTTTCCGGGCGCGGCGATCCGGACCGCCTGCTGCCCAAGGCGGATTTTCAGCTCCGCTCGGCAGCCGGTCCCCTGATGTGGGCGGAGGTGAACACCCGGGTTCTGAAGGATGGCTTCGGAACGCCCTATGCGTTTGCCGTGTATTTTCGCGACATCACCAGGCGCAAGGAACTGGAATGCCAGCTTGAGGCCGCCACGCAGACGGACCCGCTGACCGGTCTCTATAACCGCCGCGCCTTTGAAGACAATCTGAAGCGGGAATGGGCCATTGCCCTGCGGGAAAAAACGCCAACGAGCCTGATCAAGGTCTCACTCGACCGGTTCGAAGCCATGACCGATCACTTTGGCCCGGAGGCGGTCGAGGACTGCCTGACCAAAGTCGCGGACGCGCTGAAGGACACAGCCCGCCGGCCGGCGGACGTCACCGCCCGCACGGCCACATCGGAATTTTCACTGTTGCTGCCCCGGACCCATGCAATGGGTGCGGAAACCATCAGCGCCTATATCCACGTCGCCATCCAGGATCTCGGCATTCCGAACCCGGACAATAGCGCCGGTAACGGTGTTTTGACCGCCTCCGTCGGCGCCGCATGCGCGGTGGCCGAACAGAACGGCATTGCCGAAAGCGCCGATTTCATTCTTTCCGCCGCGGAAAACTGCGTGTTCCAGGCCCGGCAGGAAGGCGGCAACCGGGTCAAGACGGTCATGAACGTTCTGGGGCGATAGCAACCGGCGGGCGAATACATCTTGCCGCCTCTCGTCCTCCCTCCTATGTCTTGACCGGACAGTTAAATCAGGAACCCGGCAATGAGCGACGATACCCACCGGCAGGACGAAGACGGTCCCCGGGTCAAGAAAACCACGGCTGAATGGATGCAGCAGCTCTCGCCCGAGCAGTTTTACGTGACCCGGCAGTCGGGCACCGAGCGTCCGTTCACCGGTCCCTATTGGGACAACAAGCTGATCGGCCGCTATGACTGCGTGTGCTGCGGAGCGCCGCTGTTCATGTCGGACACCAAATTCGACGCCGGGTGCGGCTGGCCGAGCTTCTTCGAACCGGTCAATCCGGATGCGATCCGCGAACTGGAAGACCGCGCCCATGGGATGATCCGCACGGAGATCCGCTGCAGGAACTGCGACGCTCATCTCGGTCATGTCTTCCCGGACGGTCCGCCGCCGACCGGGCTGCGCTACTGCATGAACGGCCACGCCATGACGTTCGTCCATGGCGGGCGCCTGCCTGCCGCGTCCGGAGAAGGTGAACCGGGCTCGCAGTGAACCCAGCCCTTACCGAAGCCGACAGCCCTTGATGCTGCGATCCCGGATCACACGTCCGCCAGGTCCTTGTCCTTCGCCCTGGCCGACAGTATCCGGCCGATATTGACCTCCACCCAGTCGGCAAAGTCGCGCACCTTGACCGCGACTTCACGACCGATCGGTGTCAGGCTGTAATCGACCCGCGGCGGCACGACAGGATGGGAGAAGCGGTTGACAAAGCCGTCCGCCTCCAGGGTCTGCAGGGTCTGGGCAAGCATTTTCTCGCTGACACCGTCGATCTTGCGCCGGAGATCCGAGAACCGGTGATCCTTCTCCAGAAGCGCGATCAGGACGAGCACGCCCCAGCGGCTGGTCAGATGGTTCAGGATCTCGCGTGACGGGCAACTCTGGCTGAAGACCGCACCGCGCCGCACGAGAGCGGACAGCGACTTTCCCTCTTTCCTGGACAGGTCATTCTCCACCGGCTCTTGTCCGCTCATCGCTTCGTCCCGCTTTTCCATCGTGACATCATCTTTCCAAAACTAACCTTTTTGTATGTACTAACAAAAAGAAAGTTATGAGTCTATACGGGGTGCATCCGCCTGAATTCCAACGATCGACCTCAAGGAGAACAGTCAATGATCGCAATTACGGGTGCCAATGGCCAGTTGGGCCGCCTCGTCCTGAAACATCTCGGCAAACTGACCGATGAACCGGTCCGTGCACTGGTCCGCTCGCCCGAAAAGGCGCAGGATCTGGTGTCCAGCCAGGTTTCGGTAGCGAAATTCGATTATGATGACTCGGCCGCCCTGCCGGATGCACTGACAGGCGTCGACCGTTTGTTGCTCATCTCCGGCTCCGAAGTCGGCAAGCGCAGCGCCCAGCACGCTGCCGTCATCGAGGCCGCAAAGGCGGCCGGGGTCGGTTTCATTGCCTATACCAGCCTTCTGAACGTGCCCCGCTCCAGCCTGACGCTGGCAGCCGAACATGTCGATACGGAAAAGCAGTTGGCGGAAAGCGGCATTCCCCATGCGGTGCTGCGCAACGGCTGGTATCTGGAAAACTTCGCCGGAACCATCGCCGCCGCCCTTGAACACGGTGCCGTCATCGGCGCCAGCGGAGACGGCAGATTTGCTGCCGCCGCGCGCGAAGACTATGCGGAAGCAGCAGCCCGGATCATCTCGGGCGGCGACGTCAGCACCCGGGCAATCGAGCTTGCCGGCCATCCGGCCTTCAGCCGGGCCGATCTTGCAGCCGAGCTTTCGGCCCGGACCGGACGTGAGATCCCGTTCAACAACCTGCCCGAAGACGCCTATGCCGGGATCCTGGTTCAGGCCGGGCTGCCGGAAGGATTGGCCGCGGCTCTCGCCGATGCCGACCGGGGCGCGGGGCAAGGCGAGTTGTCCAGTTCTTCGACCGCGCTCGCGGAGCTCATCGGCCGCCCGACCAAAAGCCTGAGCGCCTTCATCGCTGAAACCGTCAGATAAGGCGGCGCCAGGCAGGAATTCCTTTCCTCCATATGCGCAGGGGCCACGCGGCGCCCCTGCGCATTCATTTCAAAAACTGTTCGATTGCTTCAAGGATATTTGTTGGTCGCTTTTCGGCGAACCTGATAGTCAATAAATTCCTGAAGTATGCGAAAGCCGTCCATGTCCATCGCCGCAACACCCGATCCGTATGTCCAGGATGGACCCTACGCCTGGTTCCGCCTGGCGATTTCCATTCTGCTCAGCACGATCGGTGGGGCCGGCATGTGGGCGGTGGTGATCGTCATTCCGGCCGTTCAGGCGGATTTCGGTATCGACAGGGCCGACGCCTCCCTGCCCTACACGGCGACCATGCTCGGCTTTGCCGCGGGCAACTACCTTCTTGGCCGGGTCGTCGACCGGTTCGGCATCGTCCCGCCGGTGATCGCGTCGGCCGTCTTCCTCAGCTCCGGTTTTGCCCTCGCGGCACTCGCCCCGGGGATCTGGCTGTTCACGCTCGCCCAAGGCGTCCTGATCGGCCTCGGCACGGCAGCGACATTCGGCCCGCTGATCGCAGATGTTTCGCACTGGTTCGTCAAGCGCCGCGGCTTTGCAGTCGGATGCGCGGCCTGCGGCAACTATCTCGCCGGAGTGCTCTGGCCCTCCCTCATCCAGTGGAGCCTGCTGACCACTGACTGGCGCGGCACCTATCTGCTGATAGCGATCATCTGCCTGGTGGCCATGGTGCCGCTGGCGCTGATCCTGCGCCGGCCACCGCCTGCGATCGCCCTTGCCGCGGGTTCCGGCTCCAGCGCTTTCGGCCAGCAGACCACCGGCCTCTCGCCCGCGGTCGTGCAGAAACTGCTCGTGATTGCCGGGATCGGCTGCTGCGTGGCCATGTCCATGCCACAGGTTCACATCGTCGCCTATTGCGTCGACCTCGGCTTCGGCGTCGCGCCGGGTGCGGACATGATTGCCCTCATGACCGGAGCCGGCATCATCAGCCGCCTGGCCTCCGGGCTCCTGGCGGACAGGTTCGGCGGCGTCAAGACCCTGCTCGCGGGCTCGGTCCTGCAATGCGCGGCGCTGTTCCTCTATATCCCGTTCAACGGCCTTGCTTCGCTCTATCTGGTCTCGCTGATCTTCGGCCTCTCCCAGGGCGGCATCGTACCGAGCTATGCCGTCATCGTGCGGGAATACCTGCCGGCCCGGGAAGCGGGACAGCGCGTGGGCCTGGTGATCATGGCCACCATCCTCGGCATGGCGCTCGGCGGCTGGCTTTCGGGATGGATCTACGACCTGACCGGCTCCTACCAGGCCGCATTCCTGAACGGCATCGCCTGGAACCTGCTCAACATGTCGATCATGATCTTCATCCTGATGCGCGGGCGCAGACGAGACGGGGCGGTCGTCACTGCCTAGTCGGATCTCGACCGCAGCAGGAAGATGAAGAACAGCCCGCCGATCAGCCCCGTGACGATGCCGATCGGCATGTCCTGCGGCGCCATGAAGGTGCGTGCCAGGATATCGGCCCAGATAAGAAAGATCGCGCCCAGCAGCAAGGAGGCAGGCAGGACACGGGTGTAGCTGCCGCCGACCAGGAACCGCGCAATATGGGGGATCATCAGGCCGACAAAGCCGATGATCCCGGAAAAGGCCACCATCACCCCGGTGATGAGGGCCCCCACCACGAACATGGTCAGCCGGAAGCGGATGACGGCAATGCCGAGCGTTGCCGCCGTTTCGTCGCCGATCGTCATGGCGTTCAGGTCCGCTGCCCAGGCAAGCAGACAGGGAACGGTGACGAGCAGGATCGCAAACGGGAACACCAGATGCTCCCACTGCGCCAGACCCAGGCCACCCAGCATCCAGAACACCACCGTATGGGTCGCACGCGGATCGCCCAGGAAGATCAGCACATTCGCAAACGACATGATGATGAAGGAAACCGCGACCCCGGCAAGAACCAGCCTTCCGGCACTGCCGGCGGCGGCAAAACGCGTGACGCCAAGAACCATGAGCGTTGCCGCCAGCGCACCGGCAAAGGCCATCAGCGGCACCGTCAGCAGCCCCAGGAACAGGCCCGTGTGAAGCAGTGCCAGAATGGCCCCTGCCGCACCGCCGGAGGAAATTCCCAGCAGATGCGGATCGGCAAGCGGATTGCGGGTCACCGATTGCAGGACGGCTCCGACGATGGCGAGCCCCGCGCCGACCATGCCGGCCAGCAGGGCGCGCGGAAACCGGATTTCCCAGATGATCGCTTCCCGGCCGTTCGACCAGTCGACCTCCACGAGGCCCGGCATGATCCTGTTGGCCAGGATGCCGAACACCGTCTCCGCCGGAACGGGCACGGCACCGGCGGAGACGGCAACAATCACGGAAACCGCCAGCAGCAGAAGACAGGCCGTGAGGAAAAGGCCAAAGCGGCGGCCTGCCGCCCGAACATGCCGTTGCGGGTCATATGCGCGGGCGCTGCCGCCGGATAGCTGCTGCAGCAAGGATCATTCCCCCCAAAAGGCGTCTGCCAGTTTCCGGATCGCCTTGATGTTGCGCGGACCGGGTGTCGCCTCGACATATTCCAGCGTGACGAAACGGTCGTTCCGCACAGCATCGATACCGGCGAGGGCCGGATTGTTCCTCATGAAGTCGCGCTTCTGCTCGGCGGTCACCGTGCCGTAATTCACGATCACGATCACTTCCGGGTTCTTGTCGACCACGGTTTCCCAGTCGACCGTCGACCAGCTCTTCTCGAAATCGTCCAGCACATTGATCCCGCCCGCCGCTTCGATCAGCGCCGTCGGCATTGCATAGCGCCCGGCCGTGAACGGCTTGTCCTCGCCGCTGTCATAGACAAAAACCTTGAGCGGCCTGTCGACGTCACCGATCGCGGACCTGATCCGGTCGAGTTCCAACTTGTAGGCCGCGACCAGATCGTAGGCCGTATCTTCCACAGCGAAGATCCGCCCGAGATTCAAGAGATCCCGGTACATGTCCTCCATGGAGACCTTCAGCTTGTCGCCGATGTGAATGCAGGATTCGCTGAGCTCGTAGACGTTGATGCCGAAAGGCGCCAGCGTCTCCGGGGTTACCTCGCCGCCCACTTTCATGCCGTAGTTCCAGCCGGCGAAATAGAAATCCGCATCTGCGCCGATCAGGACTTCCCTCGTCGGATACTTGGCGGAAAGTTCCGGCAGTTCTGCAATGCCATCGCGCATTTCCTCGTCCAGCGTCTTCCAGCCGGAAATGCCGGTATAGCCCACCATGCGATCGCGCAGGCCGAGGACGAGCATCATTTCCGTGAGATTGACATCGTTGGAAACCGCGGCCTTCGGCGGCGCCTCGAAGGTGACTTCGCGGTCGCAGCTCTGGATAGTGGTTTGCGCGAATGCAGAACCTGCATACAGGCTGACGGCCAGGCTCAATGGCAGACGTTTCATGTCGTTGCTCCGGTAAGTCAAAGATGAAATGTGAGATGCGGCCGATCACTGACGGCAAGGCGTTCCAGCCGGGCCTGGACGGAATAGGCCATTTCTATATTGCCGGGCGTCAGGACCTGATCGGGCGCACCATGGGCAATCGTTCTGCCTTCATGAAGAAGCAGCACCTGATCGCAGACGTCAGCGGCCAGGTTGAGATCGTGCAGGCTGGTGACGATCGTAATGTCGAGGCTGCCGACAAGCGCGACGATTTCGAGTTGATGGCGGATGTCGAGATGGTTGGTCGGTTCGTCCAGGATCAGAAGCCGCGGTTCCTGGGCGAGCGCGCGGGCCACCATCACGCGCTGGCGCTCGCCGCCGGAAAGCGTCCCGAAGGAACGCTTGGCGAAGCCCAACAGCGCCATGCGCTCGAGGGCATCCTCGACAATCTCCGCGTCCCGCCTGCCGCCGCTTGCCGGTCCTGCGGCATGCGGGCGGCGGCCCAGAGCGACGATTTCCCGGACGCTCAGCGAAAAGTCGGTCGGCTGCTCCTGCAGAACAGCGGCGATCTTCCGGGCCGCGGCGCGCGCGGACATGCGCCAGATATCCTCGCCGTCCAGCAGGATAGATCCCGTGCCGGGCTTCAGATAGCGATAGAGCAACCGCAGAAGCGTCGATTTGCCGGCGCCATTGGCACCGGCAATGCCGAGGATCCGGCCTGCGGCAAGGTCGAAGCTGACGGGTTGCAGAATGGATTTCCCCTGCCCTGTCTTCCAGCTTGCATTGCGAACGGCGAGCTCGGAGCCGCTCACGACAACACCGTCTCGTCCGCGCCGGTGACGATCATTGCCGCGGGGATGCGCGCAAGGGTGCTGCCGCGCAGCTTTCCGGGCCGCTGCCCGGATACGCACCAGCCGTCTTCCTGCTCGCGGTAGAGCTGCGCAAAGGCCACGAGATCGTCGATATCCGTTTCCGGATCGATATCGCCGAACAGATAGGTTGCCTTGGCGCTCGCCTTGAAGGCAATCGTGCAGGGCCGCGAACATCCGGCCATGCAGGCGGTGCCGGAAACCTCGAAGTCGTCGCCGGTCACCGGCGCCGCCCGTCTCAGGGCCTGCTGCAGCTTGCAGATCAGCTCGAAGCCGGGACGGCAATCGCCCCCCTTGTAGCGGCACGAAGTGCAGATGAAAATCCTGTGCGGCTCACTGCTCATCGCTCGCCTCCCTCGAGGCGTGCACTTTTGGCTGCCGGCCGCCTTCCCGGCGGTAAATCGCCCCTGCTGCCCTGCAATGCCGTTTCCTTTCGCGCCTCTTCATCCGTGATTTGTAATGTTATTACATTACCTATAACGCTGCTTTCAAGAGCAAATCCGCGCTTGCCCGGCGCCAGGGCTCTGGCCGCGCGGTCGCCAAGGCAGCTCGCCTCGGCCAGGAGGAAGGAAATTTCAAAGGTGTTTTTCTGTGCAGTCCGGTTCATATCGCCCTCCGCGATTGCGCGGGGCGTCAAAGAACCGAATGCCACATTCTGCCGATCGGGGCTGAATCGCCATGTCACTCGCTCCTCCGGGACACCCCGCCCGGGTTGAAGTTAAGGGTGAAATGGCAGGTCTCCTGACTTGCGGGTCGCAGCTTGCCTGATCCTTCCCGGGGTTTCCCCAGTGGCGCTTTCAGGTTCGCTCACCGCTCACAGTTGCGGGGGCAGTCACGGATTTGGTGCCTTCTGGCTACGCCGCACCGTGTTCCCTTTTAATCCCGATCCGGAGTGCGGAATCGGAAACCATGGCTTCCTGAGTGCGGGATTTTTTGCCGCGTGTCAACAAGGCGGCGGCGCAACCTTATGCGCGGGTGTCACTCTGTCCTCTTGCCATCTTCTCCCAAAAATCCTACCTCCGGGTCCATGAAACAGCATGCCTTTCCCCCGCGCGCCGAAGCGCGCCCGACCACCCATGAGACCCACGGCATTTCGCGCCAGGATGACTACGGATGGCTCCGTGCCGAGAACTGGCAGGAGGTCATGCGCGACCCGTCCGTGCTCGATGCCGACATCCGCGCCTATCTGGAGGCAGAAAACGCCTATCAGCAGGCGCAGATGGCACCGACGAAGGAGTTGCAGGAGCAGCTCTTTGCCGAGATGCGCGGCCGCATCAAGGAGGATGACAGCTCCGTTCCCTCCCCCGACGGCCCCTATGCCTACGGATTGAAATACGAGACCGGCGGTCAGCAGCCGATCTTCTTCCGCACGCCGCGCCACGGCGGCGAGGAAACGGTGCTTCTTCACGGCGACAGGGAGGCCGAGGGCAAGGCCTATTTCAGGCTCGGCGGCGCCGGTCACTCTCCGGACCACAAGCTGCTTGCCTGGGCCTTCGACGATAAGGGCTCGGAGTATTACGCGCTGCAGATCCGCGACACCTCCACCGGCAAGGACTTCGACTACCGGATCGAGGACACGGGCGGCGGCGGCGTGTTTTCCGCCGACAACAAGTATCTCTTCTACGTCCGCCTCGACGCCAATCACCGGCCCTCGAAGCTGTTCCGCCACGAAATCGGCACTGACCCGGCCAAGGATGTGCTGGTTTACGAAGAAAGCGATGCCGGGTTCTTCATGGGCGTCGGCAAGACCCAGTCGGGCGAGACCATCGTCATCGACATTCACGACCACGAAACATCGGAAGTCCGGATGATCCCCGCGGACCAGCCGACTGCCGATCCGGTTCTGATCGCACCTCGCGACACCGGCATAGAATATTCCATCGAAGACCACGGCGACACGCTCTACATTCTCACCAATGCCGACGAGGCCGAGGACTTCAAGATCGTCACTGCTCCCAAGGCCGATCCCGGCCGGAACAACTGGCGGGATCTGGTGGCTCACAAGCCGGGCTGCCTCGTCCTGTCGCACAACGTCTACAAGACCTTCATGACCCGGCTGGAGCGCGAGGACGGCCTGCCGCGCATCGTCATCCGCCGGCTCGCCGACGGCATCGAACACTCGATCGCGTTCGACGAGGAAGCCTATTCGCTTGGCCTTGGCGGCGGCTACGAGTTCGACACGTCCAACATCCGCTTCTCCTATTCCTCCATGACGACACCGTCGCAGACCTTCGACTATGACGTGGAAACCCGCGAGCGGCTGCTGATGAAGGAGCAGGAAGTGCCCTCGGGCCATGATGCGGATGACTATGTCACCCGCAGGCTGATGGCCGAGGCTGAGGACGGACAAAAGGTGCCGATCTCCCTGCTCTACCGCAAGGACACTGCGCTCGACGGGTCCGCACCGCTGCTGCTTTACGGCTACGGCTCCTACGGCATCACCATCCCGGCAAGTTTCAACACCAACGCCCTGTCCCTCGTCGACCGGGGCTTCGTCTATGCCATCGCCCATATCAGGGGCGGCAAGGACAAGGGTTTCCACTGGTACAAGCACGGCCGCCGGGAATTCAAGAAGAACACCTTCAATGACTTCGTCGCCGCGGCGGACCATCTTGTGGCCGGCAAGTTCACCTCCCACGACCGTATCGTCGCCCATGGCGGGTCCGCGGGCGGAATGCTGGTGGGGGCGGTTGCCAATATCGCTCCGGAAAAATTCGGCGGCATCATCGCCGAGGTTCCCTTTGTCGACGTCCTCTCCACGATGCTGGACGAGACCCTGCCCCTGACCCCGCCGGAATGGCCGGAATGGGGCAACCCGGTCACCGACAGGCAGGCTTACGAACATATCGCCTCCTATTCGCCCTACGACAATGTCGGCGCCAAGGACTATCCGGCGATCCTGGCGGTGGCCGGCCTTACCGATCCGCGCGTCACCTACTGGGAGCCCGCCAAATGGGTCGCCAAGCTGCGCGCCACAAAAACCGGCGACAGCCTCCTGATGCTGAAAACCAATATGGAAGCCGGACATGGCGGTGCTTCCGGCCGCTTCGACCGGCTGAAGGAGGTCGCCCTGAACCAGGCGTTCGCGCTGATGGTGGCCGGCAAGGCCTGACCCTCAGGCAGTGACCGGCAACGGCTTTGCCCGGCGTTCATTCCCGGCCCGCGCGGGAGGAACGCGGGGCGGCAATCGACCGATGCGGCACGGCTCCAGTCGGCCGTGCCCGTTCGCCGGGAAGGCTGCAAGCAATAACCGTGCGCTGCAAGGCTCTGTTGATCGTGACTTGATTTTGACCAGGTCTTCCGATCAATTGAAGCGTATTGGAAATCAGTCGTTTGAGATGCATTCGACGTGCAGATCACTGGAGTTCACCATGAACCGCAATACCTGCAGTCTCGCTCAAGTTGCCCGCGGACTGAAGAGCCGCCTGCGTTTCGCAGCGCTCGCGGTGACGGCCGTCAGCCTGGCCGCGTGCCAGCAATACCAGACGCCTGAGGATCTGCTGTTTGCCCCGACATTCAACAAGAGCCGTCAAAACATTCCCTACACCTACAACACGCCCTATGACTGCCGGACGTTCACAGGCTCGGGCTGGAAGGGAATCGCCGCGGGGCGGGTCGTCAATTTCAGCCAGAAATACCTGATTTCCGAGGCAGGCTGCTTCAGGACAAGGCAGGAGTGCGAGGCCTATCTCTCGCTGATGCGCAGCTATATCGATGTGCCGCGCTACATCAGGTGCAGCCCGTACTCGGCTTGACGGCACATCATAGGGGCAGGTGCCCTGAAGAACTGGACGCGCCGCCAGATAGGCTTCAACGAAATCACGCAGGTAAATCGCCAGCGCTGACGGGCTAACTCGTCAGCTCAAAGCACCTTTCGGAAGAACAGCGTTTCCCTGATCGGCGTATCATAATAGGCGGTGGTTACCTCGAAACCGGCCGCCTGGTACAGCTTGATGGCGCCCGCCATGGAGGGCAGCGTATCCAGGAACATTTCCCGGTAACCGGCCCGCCGGGCAGCCTCAAGGACCCGGTCGACAAGGGCGCCGCCGACGCCTCGGCCCCTGCCTGCCGGCAAGACATAGAGCCGCTTCATTTCGCAGGCCCCGTCCGGTCCCAGGGCGCGCAGCCCCACGCAGCCCAGATGTGCCCCGTCGGGATCCTTCGCCAGGTAGAGACCTCCGGAGGGCGGCGCGTATTTGCCCGGCATGCCGGCCAGTTCTTCTTCGAAACCCTGGTAGGAAAGATCGATGCCCAGCCAATCGACATAGGCCCGGAACAGTGTCTTCACGGT